>JAMOOM010000032.1 GCA_027065515.1 Campylobacterales bacterium | reverse complement strand
GATAACCGGATATAAGATCTTTGGGAATCTCCGGAAGAGAGAGCGCCTCTTTTATAACCTTCTCTTTCACATGGCGTTCAAGTATCTCCGAAAGCGCCTGAACACGCGCCTCTTCGGGAGTGTTGCCCGCCGCCATTCCATTGCTTACATAAAGATTTTCGAGAATGTTTACCGGAAAATAGATTTTTTCACCATCTCTTTGGCGCGAAAACGGAAGTGCGCATACTCCTCGTTCGATGATACCGGTATTGATATCGAAAAGCTCCCGCACAGCGAGCTCGCTGTGCGGATCGTAAAATCGCCACAGCGATTCGCTAAGCAAACCCACAGGTCTTTCGCCATCTTCGGGAGAAAACCATCGCTCATCGGGGTGATGCACGAAAGGCTGACCGGAAATGTCTTCACCAAACCAGTAGTCGGCAAACAGATATCCACATCCAAGCCGCTCGAAAAATTCACCCAAAGCGCTCGCCAGGCAAGCTTGAGGCGTGGCCCCTTTTCCGTTGGTGAACAAAAGCTCGCAACCGCTCTCTTGAATATGAAGCGAATGAATGCCTTCGACAGGATTGAGCCAGGACTTTTCCACTATATCGAATCCGTGACTTTTCAAAAGGGTATTCATCTTCTCGATCGTTACATCGAGGGCTTCATCTTTTCCTTTGATATATTCTTTTTTCATCTCATCTGCCCATTTTTTCGAAGCGCCCTAAGCAGATAGCGATCGGCTGATATCTCCGGACTCAAGATGGCGCTTTCAGTGATTTTTTCTGCCAGAATCTTTCCCATCATGGGGCCGAAAACGAATCCCCTGCCTCCAAAACCGGTAATGATATAGCATCCGTTCAACGATGGAATAGACGAATTTTCTGGTTTTACGCTTTTGGAAGGAGACTTGAGAAGTTTTTTGGCAAGATCATAGTCCGCAACCGCTCCTATCAGCGGAAAATGATCGCTGACCGACGATCGGTGGCCTGCTAGAATACGCACTATGCGCTGGTCTGCAAGCGATGGCACCAACTCTATCGCATCTACGATGAGGCGATTGACTCTTTCGATTTCGCTCCCCTCATCCTCTCGTACATGTGTGGCGCCGATTCTTACAATCCCGCCCACATTCGCGGAGACCGATATCTGGCGATGAAGCGTCATTGGAATATCGGCTTCGCTCCTGACATCGACACGCTCACCCCAGACGCCGCCGATCTTTATGTATGGAATCGTCACCGGAAGCTGTTGCGCGCCTGTAGCCAGCACGATTTTGGAGCTTTTGTATCCTCCTATGTGCCATAAAGAGTCTTTGAATACCGGTTTGGCATCTATACCCCATGCCGTATCGAGCCGTTCTGTCAGTTTTTTGGCTACCGTCATCGGATCGACGAAGGCGCTGTGGTCGAAGCAGAACGCTCCATACCTCATGGCGTTTTTGTCGATAAAGGGCAGATCGCCACTTTCGCATCGCCTGTACCGCACGTCGATATGGGGCTCGTAGAGTGAGAAAAATTTTTCGACATCCTCTTCGTTTTTGGGAATGCGGGCCAAACCTTTTTGAAAAAACCCCTCCGGTGCCTCTTTTTTGTAAAAATCGAGCGCAAAACGGTAAGCGTCATTGGTGATCTTCTGAAGGGCTCCGCCTTTTCCAAGCCGTGGAGACAAAAAAGCCCCCGCTGCGCCGCTGGCACCCGAGAGCAGACCTTTTCTATCTATGAGCAGCACACTCTCTTTGGCTTTTTGCAGCCAAAAAGCCGTAGATACGCCTGCAATTCCGGCGCCTATGACGATAGTGTCATACCGTTTGGACATTCAGACTGAAATCTCTTTGATGTCCGCGATCGTTTTAAAGGCTCTGTAGATGGAGCCTACGAGATTCCGCCGATTGGTGCGCAGCTTTTCATCTTCGGCATTTACCATTACATTGTCAAAAAACAGATCGAGCTGGGGCTTGAGAGAAAATAGCGCGTCAAGCTGCGATTCATAATCGGGATAATCTCTTTGCATCACCTTCGTAAACGCCTCGTAGAGTCTTTTCTCCTCCTCTTTTTCAAAAAGAGAGGGATCTACGTCCAGATCGGTATTCAGATCGATATCTTTACTGATATTCGCAACCCGCTTGAATGTGGTGAATATCTCCTTGAATTCGTCGCTTTCGGTGACATTTTTGAGCGCTTCTACCTTTTTCACGATCTCGTTGATATCTCTCTCGCCGCTTTCGAGCACCGCAGTGACAATGGAAGGGTTGGCGTCGAGCGCTTTGTAGAAACGTTCATCGAAAAACTTCTCCAGCGCATCTGTATCAAAAGGCGCATACTCTTTTTTGAAATAGTCGATCGTTTCGGTGATGTTGAAGGGGATGTCGAAATGGGTGACAATCCTTATGATTCCTGCGGCAGCACGCCGCAGAGCGAATGGATCTCGCGATCCTGTGGGTATCTTGCCCACCGAAAAGAGAGCCATCAAATTGTCGAATTTATAAGCGATAGCCAGCAATGCGGCAAACAGGTTTTCGGGAAGATCGCTCTCTTCTTTGCTTGGCAGGTACTGATCCCTGATCGCGATAGCGACAAGATCCTCTTCGCCCAGCGCTTTGGCGTAGTAGTAACCCATAATGCCCTGCAGTTCCGTAAATTCATAAACCATTTCGCTAAGCAGATCCGCCTTGGAAAGCATCGCGGCGCGTTCGGCGAGCGCTTTTATCTCCCCGAGATCTTTCCCTGTTTCCGCTTCGAGCCGATCGACGTAAACTTCCGAGAGTGTCGTGGTGATGACGCTCTCTCTGACGCTTTTGTCGTACATTGTCCCCAGGCCGTCCATAAAGACGATATTTTTCAACCCTTCAAAGCTCAGCCCTCGACGCAAATCGTTTTCATAAAAGAACATCGCATCGGCCAATCTTGGCTTGAGGACCCGTTCGTTGCCTGCGATAACCTGCGAAAAATCATCCGTTTTGGCATTGGAAACCACGACGAAGCCATTGTGCAACAATCCGTTTTTGAAAACTGGAAAATAGCGCTGATGCTCTTTCATGCTCGTCATGATCACTTCGGGGGGGAGCTTTAGAAACTCTTTGTCGAAATGACCCGGAAGCGGAGTGGGATATTCGGTGATCGCAACGATTTCATCGAGAAGCTCATCATCTCTTCCCACTTCGATGCCGGACTCTTTTTCGATGGTTTCGAAGCCGCTCAATATCCGCTCTTTGCGATGGTCGGCAAAAAGATCCACGCCCCCTTCCTTGAGTATTCTAAAGTAGGTCTTTGGCGAGTCCACTTCGACCGGATCGAAAGAGACCTGTCGGTGCACCCGCGTAGTGTTCGAGCTTTTGACGCCAAAAAGTTCGATTTCGGGAATTTTCTGGCCAAACAGGGCCAGAATCCAGCGAACAGGACGGATAAACTCTTCATGACGCGCGCCCCAGCGCATCATCTTTCCAAAACGCATCGACGCAATCCACGTTTTGACCATCTCGTCCAAAAGAGTTTCGCTATCTTCTCCAGGGATGCTCTTTTTGTAGTGGAGCACCTCTTTGCCACCCTTTTTGCCACGCCCTATCTCGCTCAAGGGGATGCCGCATTTTTGCGCGAAACTCTCGGCTGCACGAGTAGGCTGCCCATCTTTGAACGCGATCTGCACCGGGGGGCCAAAGAGCTCTTCTGCGCTGTCTGGCTGCTTTTTCGGAAATTCGGGATGCCACAGAACGAGACGCCTGGGCGTATAGGAAAACTCGAAATCGCACAACAGGCGGTTGGCTTCCAGAATTTTAGCCCATGAAGCTTCAATATCGCCAAGAATTTTAAGAAGTGGAGCGGCCGGGAGCTCTTCCACTCCGATCTCTATAAGCAGGGGTTGGGTCATAATCTCTCCAAAATAGGTAACGTTAGCTAAAAAGATTCTACCAAAGCGTGACTTTGAAACTGGTTACGCAATATCGAAAAAGCGCTCATTGCTCTTTTGGTTTCTCATCTTTTTTATTCTCCGTACCATTTTCTCCGTAGCGCTCTTCGTATTTGCCTGCATGATAGCCGCGCAAAAGCCAAATCATAAACAGAACAAAAAGGGTAAGCATGATGGCATCGAGTACACTTTTCACATAAAATCCTTTTGGAATGTATCAAAATTTTGTCTCACCGCTTCATAAGCCACTATTCCTACGGCGATAGATATATTTAAGCTTCGCCCTTCCGGTGTCATCGGAATCGTTATGCACCTATCTTCATGGGATTTTATCAGCTTTTCAGGCAGACCTGTCGTTTCGGCGCCAAAAAGCAGAAAGTCTCCCGGCTTGAAATCCGCTTCGAACCATGGACGGTCGGTCTTTGTGGTGGACATCCACATTCGCCTGTCACCTCGTTCCGCCAAAAAAGCGTCGAGAGAGGGCCAGATAGTCGGGTTCAGCTTGTGCCAATAGTCCAAACCGGCCCTTTTGAGACGAGTGTCTGAAATTTCAAAACCGAGCGGCTGCACAAGATGCAGCTTTGCACCCATATTGACACAAAGCCGCCCTATGGTGCCGGTGTTGGGGGCGATTTTCGGTTCGACGAGGACGATATTTACCATTTTGCTGCATCTCCGGATTAAAATGTTAAAATTGTAGCCAAAAAGGGGTAAATTTTTTGAAACGGACAATTTTAAGCGCCCTGCTGCCTCTGTTGATCTTGCTTGGTTGCGCAAAAGCTCCTGTTACAGGACGCACCCAGCTTATCGTTTTGGGGCCGCAGCAGGAGAAAGCGCTCGGTTTCCAGGCTGAACAGGAGATATTCAAAACCGAAAAAATCACGCATGATCCGCGCTACACGATACCGGTAAAAAGAGTCGGAATGCGTCTTGCAAAAGCTACCGGTTTGAATCTGGATTGGAAATTCTATGTCATAGAAAAGGATGTTCCCAATGCTTTCTGCCTTGCAAACGGCCATGTATTCGTATATACGGGACTTTTCAAATATATAGACGACGATGCGCAGCTGGCTACCGTGATGGGGCATGAAATAGGCCATGCCATAGCCCATCATGTCGCCGAAAAGGTAAGCGTGAACATGCTTACGGGCATAGCTACCGCGGTAGCTACAGCTGCGGTAAACGAGCATGTCAAATCGAACGAAGAGAGAATGCTCTACGACGCCGCCCTCGGTATCGGCTCCCAGGTGGGAATACTGCTTCCATACTCCAGGATGCAAGAGAGCGAAGCGGACCATATCGGATTGATACTGATGGCCGAAGCCTGCTACGATCCAAGGGAGGCGCTGAAGTTTTGGGAGAAGTTCGCCAAACTCGATCAAAAAGGCCCGCAAGTACCCGTATATCTCAGAACACACCCCCTAAGCCGGCAGAGAATAGAGAATCTGAAACGTTGGATGCCGCAAGCTTTGAAAATATACGACGAGTGCCATGAAAAAGCGAAAAACAGTACGATCTCTTTGAAAAAAGTGAAAGCGCCAAAGAGCGAAGAGGCTCTTCTTGGCAAACCTGTCAAATAGGATAGATATGGAAAATCATAGATACAAAAAACCCGAATGGCTCCGCAAAAAGATCGCATTGAGCCAACTGGAGTCGATGCGCCTCATCCTTGCCAAAGGAAAAATGCATACAATCTGCGAAGAGGCGCTCTGCCCAAATATGGGGGAATGTTTCTCTAACAACCAGGCTACGTTTCTGATTTTGGGAAACATCTGTACGCGTGCATGTACTTTTTGCAATGTAGGCGCCGGGACACCTATGGCCCCAGATCCAAAAGAGCCGCAAAATCTTGTCGATACCGTCGAGACACTCGGGCTTAGGCACGTGGTGATCACGAGTCCTACGCGCGACGATCTCGCCGATGGCGGCGCGGAGCACTACTGCCGTGTCGTACAGGCGATCAAAGATCACGATAGCGGTATCAGAGTCGAGCTGCTGATCCCGGATTTTCACAACAAAGAGAAAGAGCTTGAAAAGATCGCTTTCAGCGGTGCCGAAATCATCGGCCACAATCTGGAGACGGTTCCGCGCCTCTACCGGATCAGAAAGGGTGCAAATTATGAAAGATCCCTGAATGTATTGAAGCGGTTGCACCGTCTAAATCCGAATATCCATACAAAAAGCGGGATCATGCTGGGTCTTGGAGAACGCGACGATGAGGTTTTGCAACTGATGAAAGAGCTTGTGGATGTGGGGTGCCGTCTGTTGAGCATCGGGCAATATCTCTCCCCTTCGTCGGCCCACACTCCGGTCATAGAATATGTTCACCCCGATAAATATGAATATTTCAGGAAAAAAGGGCTCGAGATGGGTTTTGATTTCATAAAAAGTTCACCATATACGCGGAGCAGCTATATGGCGCACGAATATCTGCAAGAGGAGGGCTAAGAGCGCCTCCATCTCTTGTATTGACCGATCAGGCCATTCGTGGAGCTGTCGTGAGAATCCACATCCATTTCGCTTTTCAGCTCCGGCAGTATCTTTTTGGCCAGCTGCTTGCCAAGCTCGACTCCCCACTGATCGAAACTGTAGATATCCCAGATAACACCCTGTGCGAAAATTTTATGCTCATACATCGCGATCAACATTCCAAGGCTTCTTGGAGTCACCTTTTTCAGCAAAATCGAATTGGTCGGACGGTTTCCCTCGAAAACCTTGTGCGGAATCAGTTCCATCACCTCATCGGGGCTTTTCCCCGACTCCGCAAACTCCTTTTCGACCTCCTCTTTCGTTTTACCGAATGCCAACGCTTCGGTTTGCGCAAAAAAGTTGGAGAGTAAAATTTCGTGATGATCTCCAATCGGGTTTAGCGATTGGGAGGGGGCTATGAAGTCGCACGGAATCAGTTTCGTTCCCTGGTGAATCAGCTGATAAAAGGCATGTTGGCCATTGGTGCCCGGCTCCCCCCAGATGATAGGGCCTGTTTGCCACTCCACCTTCTCGTTATGCCTGCTGATCGATTTGCCGTTCGATTCCATATCTCCTTGCTGAAGATATGCGGGGAATCGATGCATATATTGATCGTACGGCAGCACGGCATGACTTTGCGCTTTGTAAAAATTGTTGTACCAGATGCCTACAAGCGCCATGATGACGGGAAGATTGTCTTTAAAAGGGGTGTTTTTGAAGTGGTTGTCCATCGCATGCGCCCCTTCGAGCAGCTCTGTAAATCTTTCGAATCCGATCGAAAGAGCTATGGAGAGCCCGATAGCCGACCAGAGCGAATAGCGTCCTCCGACCCAATCCCAAAATTCGAACATATGATCGGGGTTGATTCCGAACTTCACCACCGCCTCTTTGTTGGTGGACATCGCCACGAAATGATTTTCCACGGCCGACTCGTCCTTGGACTTCTCGACGAGCCACCGACGCGCCGTATGGGCATTCGTCATCGTCTCCTGCGTCGTGAACGTTTTCGAAGCGATAAGAAAAAGCGTCGTTTCGGGATCGAGTTTTTTAAGAGTTTCGGCGATATGGGTGCCATCGACGTTCGATACGAAATGGGGCTCGATATCTTCCAGCTTGTAATGACGTAAAGCTTCGGTAACCATCTTGGGGCCAAGATCGGATCCTCCGATTCCGATATTGACGATATCCGTGATCTTTCTGCCTGTATATCCACGCCACTTTCCGCTATGCACTTTGGCGCAGAAATCCTCCATTCTCTTCAAGACGGCATTGACTTTCGGCATCACATCTTCTCCATCCACGAAGATAGGCTTATTGGAGCGGTTTCTAAGGGCTATATGCAGTACGGCACGATTTTCGGTACGGTTGATCTTTTCACCGGAAAACATCGCTTCTGTCGCCTCTTTCACCCCAGCCTCCCCGGCAAGCTGCAAAAGAGTTTCAAATATCTCTTCATCGATGCGATTTTTGGAAAAATCGAGCAGAATCTCTTCACCGAAACGGCGTGAAAATCTCTCGAATCTGGCCGGGTCTTTCAAGAAGTACTCTCTTAGATGTCTGTCGCGACTATTTACATAGAGAGTTTCGAGTTTTTCCCATGCCGCAGTCCCTATGGGTTCGATATCCGGAAACATATCAACTCCTTTTCAAAAAGATGACGCCAAGTGGCGGCAGACGCAAAGATATGGAAAAATCCCGGCCATGACACTCAACTCTTTCAGCTTTCAAGGAGTGGCGATTTGTAATATCCCACCCTTCGTATTGGCCGCTTTGCGAGTTGAATATCTCCTTCCATTCACCATCGTATGGAACGCCTATTCGATAATCTTCATATACGGCATCCGCAAAATTACATACGACAAGAACGGTTTCGTCAGGATTGTCGCTTTTGCGAATGAAAGCCAGAATATTGTGCTGGTAATCCCTGTCGTCGATCCACTCGAAGCCCTCGTGTTTTTCATCGTATTGATGAAGTGCGCGCTCCCTCCTGTAAAGATCGTTGAGATCTCCGACAAGCTTCTGCACCCCTTTGTGCCGCGGATTTTCAAGCAGATGCCAATCGAGGCTCTCTTCGAAGTTCCACTCTCTCCATTGTGCGAATTCTCCTCCCATAAAAAGCAGTTTTTTGCCAGGATGGGCTATCATATAGGCAAACATGGCTCTGAGATTTGCAAATTTCTGGTTTTCGTCCCCTGGCATTTTGTTGATCAAAGATCCCTTCATGTGCACCACTTCGTCGTGGCTGAGGGGCAGAACGAAATTTTCATCGAATGCATACCACATACTGAAGGTGATTTGATGATGATGGTGTTGCCGATGGATCGGATCGAGTTTGAAATATTTGAGGGTATCGTGCATCCACCCCATATTCCATTTGAATCCAAATCCCAGTCCTCCCGCATAGACGGGCCGAGTCACCATGGGGTATGCAGTCGACTCTTCGGCAATGGTGAAGATATCCTCGAACGCCCCATAGACCGTTTCGTTGAGCTGTTTGAGGAATGCGATAGCTTCGAGGTTTTCGTTGCCGCCATATTTGTTTGGTATCCATTCGCCCTCTTTGCGCGCATAATTCAGGTAGAGCATCGACGCCACGGCATCGACGCGGATACCGTCGATATGGTATTTTTCGAGCCAATACATCGCACTTGAGATCAAAAATGCGCGCACCTCGTTTCTACCGTAGTTGAAAATGGCGCTCTTCCATTCAGGATGATATCCAAGCCTTGGGTCTTCATGCTCGTAAAGGCATGTGCCATCGAAATTGATGAGTCCGTGCCCGTCCGTGACGAAATGTGAAGGCACCCAGTCCATAATCACACCGATATCGTGGGCATGCATCGTATCCACAAACAGCATGAATTCCTGAGGTGTGCCATATCGTGCGGTAGGAGCGAAATAGCCCGTCACCTGGTAGCCCCACGAACCCTCGAAAGGAAATTCGGTGATCGGCATGATCTCCACATGGGTGTAGTTCATCTGCACCAGGTATTCGGCCAACTCGTGCGCCGCTTCTACATATGTGAGCGATCGGTTGCCCTCTTCCACTTTTCTTCGCCATGAACCAAGGTGCACTTCATAGGTAGAGATCGGTTTGTCGTGTGCGTTGCGCTCTTTTCGCCGATTCATCCACTCTTTATCACTCCACCTGTAATCATCGACGGACCAGATGCGCGATGCCGATCTTGGAGGCTTTTCGGCATATTTGGCGTAAGGATCGGCTTTATCGAAATGTCGTCCATCGTAACCTACGATATGGTATTTGTAGGTTTGGCCGATTTCGGCCTCTTCTATAAATCCTTCCCATATACCGGACTCATCGCCTCTTATTTTGAGTGGATGAGCCAGGGGATCGTAACCGTTGAAATCTCCGGCGACGCTCACGGATGACGCGTTCGGCGCCCAGACGGCGAAATATACCCCTTTGACTCCCTCTCTTCTCATCGGGTGCGATCCAAGTTTGTCATATAGTTTGACATGGGTACCCTCTTTGAAAAGATAGATGTCCATATCGCTAAATCTCGTGATATCGTAATGTATTGCTTTTATCTGTTTCATAATATGCTCACTTGTAATTTTCTGCACGTTTGGCAAAAATCGCGTGGTAATAGATATCCTCATAGGCTTTCGCCGAAGTCATCCAATCGAATCTTGCCTCCATCGCCCTCTTTTGCATCAAGCGGTAACTCTCACGCTCGAAACGGTATGTATCCACTGCCCATTTGACAGTGTGGTAAAGAGCATCCGGCGTAGCGAATTCGAATTTGAATCCATTACCCTCTTTCGTGGCGGGGTCGAAGTTGTGAATCGTATCGTCCAGCCCCCCTGTAGCACGTACGATAGGAAGCGTCCCGTATCTAAGGGAGTATATCTGGTTCAATCCGCACGGCTCGAAAAGCGACGGCATCAAAAAGAGATCGCTTCCCGCTTCGATCAGGTGGGCCAACTCGTTGGAGTAGCCGATATGGCATGCAAATCTGTCACTATATCGTGCCGCGATATCCGAAAAAAAGCCTTCGGCCCATTTCTCACCCGTTCCCAGCACAACGAACTGGGCATTGAGATGAAGAAGCCCTTCCATCGCGGAGGCGATCAACCCAAGCCCTTTCTGCTCGGCGAAACGACCTACGAAACCGACAAGCGGCACATCTTCCCAAACAGGCAGCCCAAATCGCTCCTGGAGCGCATTTTTGCATATCGCTTTTCCCGACATATCGGTGATATCGTAATTGGCGGGAATATGAGGATCGGTAGCCGGATTCCACTCTTCGTAATCGACGCCGTTTAGAATGCCGTATAGTTTATGCGCATGAGCCCTTATATGCCCATCCAGGCCAAAACCGAACTCCGGTGTCTGAATCTCATGGGCGTATTTGCGGCTTACGGTAGTGACCGAATCTGCGTGGGAGATGCCTCCTTTTAGTACATTCACCCCATCGAGAGCTTCAAATTCATATGGATTGAAGTGCTCCCATCCGATCTCCATCACATCCATCGCCCCTTTGAAAAAGACCCCCTGATGCTGCAGGTTGTGTATCGTGAGCATCGATACCGAATTTTCAAAATGGGGATCCAGCGCATATCTGGTATTCAAAAGCGCCGGCTGGGTTGCCGTGTGCCAGTCGTGAGAATGGACGACATCGGGCTTAAAACCAATCTTTCGCGTCAACTCCAGAGCCGCTTTGCTTAAAAATATGAACCGGTTGTCGTTATCGGGATAGCTGAATCCATGCTCATCGGCATAAAGCCCGCTCCTTCCGTAAAACTCTTCGTAATCGATAAAATATATGGGTACCTCGGAGCCTGGCAGATAATCTTTATATACGCCCGCCCAAAGCTCCCCCATCGGTCCCATCGGCACGCCCAGAGGGCCGATGATATGCTCCAGCCTATTTTTGTCTATCGCATAATATCTGGGCATCACGACGATCACGTTATGCCCCATTTTCTCGAGGGCTTTCGGCAAAGCTCCCACGACATCGGCCAATCCGCCCGTCTTGGCAAACGGCACGACTTCGGATGCGGTAAACAGAATATTCAGTGGTTCGTTCATTTTAAATCCTTTTTTGCTCATCGATGTTGCACACTCTGCGCAATCATCCATCAAATCGTATCGAGCAAGAGCTTGGCTCCCTCCAAAGACGCATTCTCCATATGGCTTGGTTCTATGCGCAAATCTTCGCAGCTAACTGCAAGAGCATACTCCTCGATACTGTTTTTGACATTTTCCACGACATCCGGGTTTTTCAAGATGACGCCACCTCCAAAAACCAGTACTTTGGGATTGAACAGCGTCACAACCGTAGCGGCAGCCCTAACGAGAGCTTCGTCGAACATTTTGGCTATATCGCTGCATTTTGCATCCTGGCGCAGGCGCGATAGATCGGGCGTGCCTGTGCACCCCTTGTGCTTCATCCACTTTTCGATACCGCTGCCCGAAGCGTAGAGCTCGTAACAGTTATCCTTGCCGCAGCCGCACCTGAAAGGAGCTTTTTTATAAGGAACATGTCCGATCTCGCCAGCCAGACTTCGCCAGCCATGCACTATCTCTCCATCTTCTACGATCCCGCACCCAAGCCCCGTTCCGGAATAGATAGCGGCGGTAAACTTTTCGTTCCAATAAACCGACTCGGCCAAAGCCGCGCAGTTCAAATCATTTTCTATACGCAACGGTATCCCGAATTTCGCCATGGCGAACGCTTCGATTTCTGGTTCGTCCACGTGGATGTTCGGCGAAGAGATGATCACGCCGTCATGCACCTGTCCCGCGAACGATATGGCTATCGCATCGATATCCCCGTAATTTTTCACCATCAAAGATATAAATTCTCCGATCCCTGTCGAATCGCTGGGTATCTTTCCGCACGCCTCATTCTCTCCTGTCAGCTCGTAACGCAGCCATGTACCGCCTAAATCCACAGCGAGACGGCTCATCGCAAGCCCTCGTAAAGATCGAGATATTTTTTTGCACACTTTTCGATAGAGAAGTCGCACTCCATATCGAATCTCCTCACTTTTTGCAGACTGGAGCGTTTTTTGTATAGCTTGAGCGCCTCGCTTATGGCGGCAAGAAACGATTTGGAATCCATGCTCTCGAATACGAATCCTTCGCCACATATTTTTCGGGTGCGACAAATCGGATGAACGGTATCTCTCAGGCCACCCACCGCATGCACTACAGGAATCGCGCCATACCGCATGGCGATCATCTGCGCCAGACCGCAGGGTTCGAAAATCGATGGCATCAGAAAAAAGTCGGATGCCGCATAGATTCGGTGTGAAAGCGATTCGTCGTAACCGATTTGAAGATAGAAATTTTCATTTTCGGCCTCTATCTCTTTAAGTGCTTCGATATAGCGCGATTCTCCATCTCCCAAGATGGCCAGATTGATCTCGTTGCCAAGAAGCTCTCCGATGGAATCGATGAGAATATCCAGCCCCTTCTGCTCGCTGAACCTCCCGATAAAGGAGATCAAAGGCCACTCCTTCTCTTTCAAGGAGGCTTCTTTTAAAAACGCGTTTTTGCATCTGTTTTTTCCTCTGATCGACGATGGGCCAAAAGATGCATCGAGCGATGGATCGCGCATAGGGTCGAAGATATCGTAATCGATTCCGTTGAGTATTCCCACAAGCTTGTCGCTATGTTTGCGCAAAAAGCCATCCAGGCCAAATCCAAACTCCGGAAGCTGTATCTCTATCGCATAAGAGGGGCTTACCGTGGTGACGATATCGGCGTGTGCGATCGCTCCCTTCATCCAGTTCAGGTATCCGTAATACTCCATATCGTCGATATGAAAATGGGTATCTCCAACTCCCCAGCGTTTCATGAAACGGGCATCGAAAACTCCCTGATAGACAAGATTGTGAATCGTGTAAACGATCGGATGTTTTACCCCTTTATCTCTTGCTATCACGGCCGCTAGAGCGGTGTGCCAATCGTTGAGGTGAAGCATATTGAAATCGAAGCGCTCCACGGCCTCTGCAATCGAATGGCCAAATATCGCAAAACGCAGATCGTTGTCCCCGTATCCTTCACCGGGCGGGCCGTATATATATTCACGATCGCACAGTGTATCGTTATATACAAAAAAGATATCCATCCCATCGTATTGGGCATGAAAAAATTCTATATCGTGAGCCGATCCGTCGAGCGTGACTGTAAAATGCTCCCCCGTGGGGGCGATACCGTATCGCTCCCGATCTATGAAGCCGTATAGCGGCATAATCGCGGTTGTAGAGATTTTTTTGCGAAGTGCTTTGGGGAGAGCGAAAGCGATATCGCCCAATCCTCCACTTTTGGCGAAAGGGAAAATTTCAGCGGCGGCAAACAGAAGTCTGATCTCTTTCATTCTCGCTCCTTTATACTGCCTCTAAGCAGGCTTGCGGCTTCGTCAGGGTCCAGCGGATTGATCTTCACTCCACTGGAGAGCTCGAATCCGCCCAATCTGTAAAGCCGCGGCAGGATACGCACCCCTATGCGCCACATCTTATCAGTATCGTCGAAAAAATCTTCCGTCTGAGCATTTTTGTGCATTGCGGGAGTATTGAAAAGAATATTGAAATCGAAATCTCCAACCTGACGATAGAGAGCCTTTATCGTTTGGCTCAAAAGATCCGCCAACGCTTCGAGTCCATTATCGTCCAAATCGTTTAAAAACGCATGCGGCTTTTTGCAAACGATATATGTCTCGAATGTGAACGTAGAAGCGTATGGACATATGGCTGCAAAAATATCGTTTTCGGCAACGATACGCTTTTTGTCATCAAGCTCCATATGCAATACACTCTCAAAAAGCGAGTGCCCATGACTTTTGTAGAAATTGTGCGCATGCAAAAGTAGCTGCCTTTGGCGATATGGCAACGCAGCAAGCGCGATAATTTGTGTATGCGGGTGAGACTGCGTAGCTCCTCCATAGTGTCCGTGGTTTTTAAAAAGAGATATATAGACAAGCCTCGAATCGTTTTTCAGATCGTTTAGGCGCGAGCGCAGCGTGTATAACCAGTTGAAATACTCCTCTTCGCTCCAATCATCCATTCTCGTAAGATGCCTTGGTGTATCGATGACTACCTCATGCGCGCCAAAACCGCTCCATTTTTCATAAATTCCCACCTCTTCGCTCTGCCATGGCGTCTCTATCTGCACAGCTTTGTATAGATTGGGGACTACCCGGGTCTTCCATCCTGGCTCATCGGGATCGTTGTCGCGAATGGCGAAAATTTCATGGGGAGTAAGGTGCTCTCTTCCTTCGCAAAACGGACACTTTTTCCGATCCGAAAATTCGGATTCCGAGCTTTTCTTTCCTGTTTTATAGCAATCTGGACGGCGAAGCCTCTCGGGCGCTATGAGTGCATAGTCGTCATGCAACAGATCGTATCGTATATCAGACATCGCACACTCTCAAAGCGCCCTCGAGGTGCATCGTCTTGGAAAACGGTACGACGATCATCAAACTGATTCCCTGCGTAGTCAGCTCGAATCCGCTTTCGCTCTGAGAGACCGTCTGTAGCGTCGTAGCCAACAAAGAGAAGTAGTGATCGATTTCAAAGACGATTCTGCGACCTGTATATCCATCGCAAAGCGCGAAACTTTTGAGTTCGTACAGCTGTCCCTCTTCGAAGGTTTTGCCATTTAGTGTGACATTGGCGATATCTGCAAAATGGAAGTTGAACTCCAGGCCGTAGTCGTAGATATGCCCGCTGTGGCTTTCGAGATCGATCTTGAAACTCATACCGTCATCGCACATCTCGTAATATTTTTCAAGTCTCGAAGGATAGGCCGTATCGTCGTATATGCCGCCGTTACGGACAAACATTACACCGTTTTTGACTCTCTGCATCCTGAAGGGCTGATTGGCAAAATCGGAAAATTCCCTGAAGCTGCAGCACCTGAAAGTTTCAAGAGTCAACGAGTGGTCGCTGATATGGTCTATGAATGAATTTTTAATATACCAGTCGTAAACGAGCGCTCTTTTGATCCTCTCGCTTGCCGTATATGCCGCCGTATGGATCGTATCGATTCCATCTTCGGATTTCTCATGCTCTTTGGTCGCCTCGGCCTGCTCTACGATCTTTCGATGATACACCTCTTTGCGCCTCGTTAGAACATTCTGGAAATTAAAAAGTGATTGCCTGTCGCTTAGCTCGACCATCTGCCCCCCATATTTGCTATCGAAACGGGCGATAATCCTCTCTTTGACATATTTGATCTCTTCGTATCCATTCATATCCATATCGCCACTCTCTGCGACATCCTTTTTTCCATACCGCATATTCTCGCACATTATCAGGTAGCGATAGGCGTTGTCGCGGAGATTTGGAAGATAGAGGCCGCCAAAGACACCATGCCAGAAAACATCGTTGGTCTGGAGCCTGTAGAGTGCATCTTTGTACTCTTTTGTCTCTATCGGCGCTTTGGAACATTCGATCATCCGTTTGTGAAGGCGGTTGGACTCTTCATACTTCACGAAGAAATTTTTCCATATACCGCCTTTTAAAAATTTCTTTCCTTCTCTTTCGAAACGCTCCTGTCCCATCTCTCTTTTCAACTCTTCGAGTTTGATTGCATCATCCGCTTTCAGGCTCCACTCTCCCATTTCATAATAGGAGACATTGGGCAGATATGCTATTCCTTTGGCCTGTGTGCCACGAAGATAGTCGCGATAGTGCATCGGCTCGATCTCTTCATCGGCAAGAACAGCTTCGACAAAAGATTCCAGCCACCCTTTTTCATAAACCCATTCATAGGTATTTGGCCACATACCGAACTTCTCCGCATCGTCGAATATGATTGCGGCATCCTCCTCGTCGTGCCGGCACGCTTTTATCGCTTCGAGCGCCGCTTCGACGGGCCTGAATGGAATCGTGTAGCGAAGATCTTGCGAAATAGGAAAAAGCGCGATCTTCTCACCACCCTCTTCGCTCAAATAGTAGCCGCCAAGCCGCTCTTTTTCAAAACCTGCCGCGATAAAATGGTAATCGTCCACAAGAGCGTAACGGACATCTTCGGCTACGAGATCGGGAACGATTTCAGACTCCCAAACCCGTTCCGTAAGCCAAAGGCCCTCCGGCTCTTTGCCGAAATGGCTTTTTATCGCCTTCGATAGTTTTTCGATCTGCGCACGTCTGTCACCGGAGGGGATGGAGCTTAGCACCGGCTCGTAAAATCCGGCTGTCAACCACTCTATCGCCCCCTTTTGACTGAGATATCGCATATCTTCGAATGTTTCCGGAAAATCGGTGCGAATTTTTTCAAGCAGCCATCCACTGCAGTGAACCCCCATTTTGAACTTCGGAAAGGCACGCATCGTTTTGAAAAAAGGAGCGTAGCAGCTTAGCACGGCACGCGTGACGGCTTCATCGAAATTGTCTACCGGTTGATGCATATGCACCCCAAAAAGGAGTGCTGTTTTTTGTCGTGTCATTCTCGTATCCTTTAGACGAACCAGTTTTTTGAAAAATCTTCATTCAGATCGATCTCAAGCTCCGAAACACCAGGCAATGTCTGAACGATCGAGTCACCCATGGTTACCTCGATGCGCATATGCACCTTTTGCAATCCATCGAAAATCTTCTTTGCGATCGATATCTCCACGGTATCTTCTGCCGCCGCGATGATATCTCCATGAATTGGAAGATGTGGCACTTCTATCTCGATAGACTCTTTCGACTCATCGAAAAATATGGCAAGAACACCATCTTTTTTGAGCTTCGGCAAATCTCCATCCAGCCTAATGTAGATATTTTTCCTATCTTCTCCCCAATGTATCCGATCTATAGGGCCGCGCACACGATCCATCGTCGAAAAGAGACGGCTTTCATCGATCGTACCGCTTCCAAGCCACTCGAAAAAGGAGTCCACGCGCCCATTGATTGCCGGAGTGATCGGAAATTTAGGCTCGCTAATCAACGCATGCAGCTCTTTTTTACCAGCGATCGGAACGAAGAGGCTCGCAGGCGGGGCTATATTCATCAGGTGGTATATTTCTATCAGGTGGTTTCTGAAAAGAGAATCGAACTCCTCTATATATTCGGTATAGTGATCGTCCCCATACCACCAGAACCAGTCGGAACACTCTGATGCCAGAAAATGTTCCATGATGGCTTCTTTGATTTTTTTGTCGAGTGTGGGCTCGTGGTGCAGGTAGTCTCGCCGCGTCTGGTATATCATCTCCCATGCGGCATTTTTTTGCGGATGGCCCACCCATGTGTCGAAAGTCCCGAAAATCCAGGAGCCCGGATGCAGATTATCCAAAGGGGTGCGGGGTTTTTGAGCCATCTCATCCATCGTCACGGTCTTGCACCACGATGTTTGCGCCAAACGACTATATAGCACTTCAAAAAAGTCGAAAGCGTTATTGGGGTAGAACTCCCATGCATTCTCTCCATCGAGTATTACCGATACTGCGGCGGTTTCATGATTTTTATCTATCGATTCCAGATGAGCGATAAAATCGTCAACCGCACTATGGGCGTCTTTGTACCTGTATGTAAAGCCTATGAGATCACTCAGAGTATGGTCTCTGAAAGCGATATACACTCCGTTGTATTCACGTCGCCTGTAAAGCTCTCTTCTGTCGTCACTTTCAAGCGACCTGAACAAGATAGCTTCGTCTGTCGCGATCCATCGCAAGCCTCTTTCTTTGTATATGGCCACACTCTTTTCGTCCACTGCGCCCTCTGCAGGCCAAAAACCCATAGGCTCGGCTCCGAATGTTTCGCTATAGAGCGCTTTGGCGCGCTCAACCTGTGCGTAAGCATCTTCGACGAGAGGAAGCGGATTTTGAGGCAGTATGGTTTTCGGGTTGGAGCGTTTTGCATTTTGCATATCTAGAAGTAGCGGCAAAATCGGATGATTCAGCGGGGTGGTGGAGAGTGAAACGATCTTTTTTCCATGTGATGATGCCAAGGATGCATAATATGGCAATATGGTGGGAATAAAAGCCAAAAGTGCATCCATCAACCTCTCTTTTTCTTCATTTTTAAAGCCGCCTCCCCTTTCAAGCATGGTCGAAACGACAGGTTCGTTCCGGCGCAGATAGTTGCCGCACCACGCCAGCATGAATAGAATTTCAAGCTCAACCAACTCGTTGTCGCTCAACGGCTCATTTTTATTGTAAAGCTCGGCATATCGAGGGATGGGTTTGACCATAGTCTCAAACTGTGTCGTCGTGCAGATCTTTTGTACCCATTTGCGCTCTTCGTTGCCAAGAGATGTCGGGTGCTTCATCCACAAAGAGAGAAAACGGTCACACGAATACCCCTCTTTCTCGTAGAGTTTCAACTGCGTGATGAGAGGAGGTGTTATATTAAAGCTCGCCTTTATGCCCTTGTGGCGCTCGACCATCCATGGCATATCGTAATAATCTTTGATCGCGTGCAAAAAGACCCACGGCATGCGCATAACGCCTTTGCCATTACGATAGTCTGGCTGATGCATATGCCAAAAAAACGATAGATCGATCATTTATGTGACTGCATCCAGTTGTCGATCAGCTTTTTATACTTCTCGTAGAGCTTTTCACCCATTTTTTTATCCAGAGCCTGAACATATAGATTCAGATAGTCGCCATGCTGATCCGGGATCATCAATACCCAGTCGGTATCGTTCTCCCAGATCTTGACGCCATCGATCGTCGAACTCTTTTTCCCTTTTGCGTATTCGAGGAATTTGCGCATCATTTTTCCCTTCATCGCCTGAGGACAGGGGATGCGGCATGTCTGATAGTAGTACTGTTTCACCAATCCTTTCGCAATATCCGAAAGACTCTTTTTATGCTTTGATAGCAATTCCATGATTTTCAGCATTGCATACATCGCGTCCCTGTGGTATGAAAACTCGGTAAAAGCATAGTTGCCGTCGATCGTCGCGATCAGATCGAACTTCTCGAAAGTCGAGACTT
>JAMOOM010000031.1 GCA_027065515.1 Campylobacterales bacterium | reverse complement strand
AACGCTCCTCTTCTACGCCGATCGGAGCGAGTACGACTACATCGCCTGCCGGACGAATCAGCTATGGCGAAAAGAAGAACAAGAAAGATATGGTGCAGATTATGGCAGCTCACGGCGCGCCTTACGTTGCACAGGTCGCTCCGAACAAATGGAAAGATATGGTCAAGAAGATCCAAAAAGGTTTCGCGACCGAAGGTCCTGTCTATATCAACGCCATGAGCGCATGTACGACGGAGTGGAAATTTGCTCCGGACGATACAATAGCGATTTCCGATCTTGCTACCGATTCTCTCGTTTTTCCACTTTACGAGATAGAAAACGGTACGAAGCTAAGAATCACCTACCGCCCCAAAAACAAGGTGCCAGTCCGCGACTACCTCGGCGCGCAGGGACGATTCAAGCATCTTTTCAAGCCCCAATACGAGTATCTTATAGACGAGTGGCAAAAACGTGTTGATGATTACTGGGAATATCTCCAGCGACGCGAAGAAGCCAGCGTATAAAAGAGAGTCCGAATGGACTCTCTTCCTTTCGCCTTCAGGGCACTCCTAAAACCTCCAATCGACAGATCAAAATTTCAGCGAAAAACAAAGGATATTTATGCCTCTTCTTGAGAGTTTTACCGTAGATCATACCATTATGCCCGCACCCGCCGTGAGAAAGGCAAAAGTCATGCGCACGCCATGTGGCGACAGGATTACCGTATTCGATCTTCGCTTCTGCAAGCCGAACAAGGAGATGATGAGTGAAAAGGGGATGCATACCATGGAGCATCTTTTTGCCGGTTTTATGCGAGAGCATCTGAACAGTAAAGATGTGGAGATTATAGATATCTCTCCGATGGGGTGCAGAACCGGTTTCTACATGAGCGTGATCGGAGAGCCGGATGAGAAGCGAGTGGCGAAAGCGTGGGAAGAGTCGATGAGAGACGTTTTGAATGTAAAGAGCATGGCCGATATACCCGAGCTGA
The DNA here is from genome assembly GCA_027065515.1 of Campylobacterales bacterium. Classification (GTDB taxonomy): domain Bacteria; phylum Campylobacterota; class Campylobacteria; order Campylobacterales; family Hydrogenimonadaceae; genus Hydrogenimonas. The sequence goes on along the minus strand of JAMOOM010000031.1, from coordinate 2,852 downwards.
ACAGATATCAGTGCGGAAGTTGCAAAATGCATTCGCTCGATGAAGCCAAGGCGATCGCCAAAGGGGTTTTGGACAGAGGAATCGGCATCATGCACAACGAAGATCTTGCACTCGATCCAAAAAAACTGGAAAATGCAACATGCTGATCGAACTGCCTCTCGATACCAAAGATTTAAAAAGCGCAAAACTCGTTCCGATGGATCAGGCCAGAGTCTGGGCATTGATCGATTTCGATGAAGGCGTCGTCAAGTCGATCGACTTTTACGATATGCGCGAAGATATCGAAGAGATGGTGGATTATGCGATCGTAGCCCGCCAGGGAGAGCCGATCTGGCCAATGCTCGAAGAGAATATATTCGTACTTGTCGCAAAAGAGGGGGCGAGCATCGACGAGGTTATCGAAGGGTATAAATTCAAAGAGTTGCATGAAGCCAGCTACTGATTACAAGATCGTAAAGACAGGAGACGGCACGTTTACCGCGCGCTCCGCTCAGTTCGACGAATGCTACCACTCCACGAAGGATGGGGCGCTCAACGAGTCGCTGAAAAAACATGTGGAGCCTGCCTTTTCGCTTATCGACCCTTCGAAAAAAGAGCTCGTGATTTTGGATATCTGCTTTGGGCTCGGCTACAATACATTGGCGACGCTCCACTATGTCCAAAGCCGAAATATCTCCAAAAAGATCCACATCGTATCGCCGGAATTCGACGAAGCGCTGGTCCGCTCTCTCCACGCCTTTCCATATCCGGAGGAGTTTGAAAAATATCTGCCGATAATCGGTAAAATCTCCGAATGCGGATACTATGAAGAGGAGAATATCGAAATAGAGGTGATATTCGGCGATGCAAGAGATTTTCTGGAAACTACGACTTTTGTATTCGATATCGTCTATCAGGATGCGTTCAGCCCGAAAAAGAATCCATCCCTTTGGACGAAAGAGTATTTTTCCAATCTAGCTTCCCATCTGGCTCCCGATGCCATAATCACCACATACTCTTCGGCAACGCCCGTGCGCATGGGAATGGTGGAGAGCGGACTGTACGTATATACTCCCCCAAGTACGAAGGTGCGCAGCGGAACAATAGCGTCTCCTTCATCCAAGCTTCCACTTCCTTCCATAGATATGGCTTTGAAAAAAGTGCGAAACCCCTCCGCCAAACCTCTATACGATGATGATCTTAAATAAATCTTAAAATATGGTATAATTTGACACTTTAAAACTATAAGTACCTCTAAAAGGAGAAAAAAATGAATGGTGAACTACTTTTGAAGATTGCGCGTCAATCGATCGCATCTGCTTTCGGATTGGCGCCGGAAGTGGACAAGGAGTCTCTGGTGGCCCAGTATCCGGAGCTTGGCGAACAGAAAGCTACATTCGTCACACTTACGATCGATGGACAGCTGCGCGGCTGTATCGGCTCTATCATTCCGCATAGGCCTTTGATAGACGATCTTGTCGCCAATGCCAGAGCGGCGGCTTTCGAAGATCCTAGATTTTCGCCGCTTACAGCCGAGGAGTTTGAAAAGGTCGATATAGAAGTTTCTCTTCTTACCGTGCCGCAACCTCTGGAGTATAGCGACATAGAGGATCTCAGGCGAAAAATCAGGCCCGGAGTCGATGGTGTAATTTTGCAGCTCGATGGGCATCAGGCGACTTTTCTGCCACAGGTATGGGAGGAGTTGAGCGATTTCGATCTCTTTTTCGCGCACCTGTGCCTAAAGGCCGGCTTGCCTCAAAACTGCCTGGAATATCATCCTCAGATTTTCATCTATCAGGTTGAAAAGTTCAAAGAGTGCGATAGTGCAGGTTGCGGCAAGTAGCTATTTTGAGAGTTGCGCGCTCTCTTCGGTTTTCATGAGCCAGACGAACACTTCGGCTACAGCCTGAAACAGGGCCGGATCGATCTGGCTGCCGACCTCCTGTGCAAGAAGAGCATCGGCTAGTGCGGGATTTTGAAAAAGAGGCACGTCGAACATTTTGGCTTTTTCGATAATTTTGCGTGCGATCTCTCCTCGGCCAGAGGCTACCACCTTTGGGGCCGCATCCTTTTGGGTGCGGTATTTGAGGGCAGCGGCTTTCGGGCTCAGCATGAGGTTTTACCTATGTGTATTGCAAGCCATCTGGTTCCCTGGGCGGTTTTTAAAACTCTGTGGGGAGTATGGGCTTCGATATATAGAAAATCTCCCTTTTCAAGAACGATCTTTTTATTATTTATCTGCAGTGTGGCCGCTCCTTCGAGCAAAAGTACCGCTTCGTCATGGTCTTGGTCGTAGAGAGAGGGATCTGGGATTTTTGAGCTTACGATCGCTTCGATCTTTATATCTTCTCTTTGCAGAAGAGTTTCGAATTTTTCACCGCTTGCCGGAGCGGGAATTTTTAAAATATTTATCATCTCAAAACTCCTCGATCGGGATGTAGATGGGTCCCGATGGAGTGAGCCTGCTCTCGATCAGATAGATCGGCGCCTCTACCCGCCCAAGCGATTCGCTCATCCACGGTTTTTCGATATGGCGGAATCCATAGGAGTGAAACCGCTTGATTCTAGCGAGCGTAACATGGGCGCGGAAGGGGTTTTCCGGATTCACCCCCACCATCGATGCAATTTTTTCATGGATGATCTGCGCCACTTTCTGGGAAGTTTTTAGAAAAAAGTGCGAAGGTGCAGGGTGGCCGAATGTGCCAAATCCCTGTAAGGCCATCGGTAATCTGGGTAGAGATTGAAGTGGCCGCAGCAGATCTATAAAAGGTGAAGCGGATGGATGCTCGCCTAGGAAAAGCCAGGTGAGATGAAGGTTTTTCGGCTCGACCCATTTGGCATCGAAAAACGGATGCATGTCGCGCTTTATCTCT
>JAMOOM010000030.1 GCA_027065515.1 Campylobacterales bacterium | reverse complement strand
GTAGAGATGAAAAGGTAGCCTTGGAGATTAACGCTCAGCCTGAACGGCTGGATATAAACGACATCTATGCCAAAACAGCCAAAGAGGAGGGGATAAACATCTCCATCGCTACCGACGCGCACGATACGATGAGCCTGGATTTTATGGAGTATGGCCTCAACCAGGCAAGGCGCGGTTGGCTTGAAAAGAGTGATGTGCTGAATACTCTTTCTCTTAAAAGCCTGAAAGAGGCATTGAATAAATAATCTCAAATAAATTCATGATGTTTAAGCCGACTGCAAAATATCCTTGCAGGAGTGAGATTCACGAGCGTTGCATTTCGAAATAGAATGTAAGTTTGTATAGGTTCAATACCAATAGATAATTGGATAATTTTCCATCCATAAATAACTGGATGGAAAGAGGTGAAATTTATCGTTTCATAGGTACGATAATTGCTTCTATACGACGGTTTTTCGCACGTCCTTCAGGCGTATCGTTGGATGCGATTGGGTTATTCTCACCCAGACCTTCGGTACTGATTCGGAGTGCATCGATTCCTTTTTCAATTAATGCTTTCTTGACCGCTTTGGCACGCTTGAGAGAGAGTCTCAGATTGTACGCTGAGGTACCGGTGTTGTCTGTATAGCCTTTGAGAATTACTTTGCTATTGGGATGTTCTTTAAGGAAATTGGCAAGCTTTTCGATTTTCGGATAAAACGCAGATGGAATTTTTGCAGAATCTGTGTCGAAGTTAATAAACATTGTGAAACTGGTTGCACATCCGCTGCTATCCACTTTGAAACCCTTGGGTGTGGTTGGACATTTATCCAAATAGTTTGGAACCCCATCGTTGTCGGAATCTATATTAAGAGGACAGCCATCATTGTCGACGATCGTGCCTGCTGGAGTATTTGGACATTTATCTCTTGTGTCTAAAACACCGTCGCCATCTTTGTCCAGTGATGGCAACGGCAACGGTTTTCTCATGACAGGAACAGTGGTGGCAGCTACGGGCTCCGGTTTACTTATGTTTCCAAAAGGAAAAGAGACACCGGCCATGATCCCGTAATGATTATCTTCATTTTCAAAATCTTTAAGGTAGCGCGCTTCAGCGAAAAGATCCATCGTTTTGTTTAGATGATATTTTATCCCCGCACCAAAATCACCCAATGCTCCATTGTCGTAGCCATAGAGTTTGTGCTGTACTTTTTGATATCCGGCTCCGCCAAAAAGATATGGAGTCCAGACATCATCTTCTGGTGAAAATTCATAGGTCGCATTCAACAAAGCTCTTCGAAGGTCGGTATCTCCACCTCTTTTGTAGTCCACGTCATTGACGCCCTCGCCTTCCAATCGAATGAGCCAGTTTTTTGCCTCGTCTAATCGTTTTGCAATTCGACCATTATAGTTGACGTGATTATCTTCCAATTTGCTGTTGCTTGTCCCATTGTAGCCAGCTGCCACTCCAATCTCGTAACTGTTGGTGCCAGCCATAACGTTCGCTGTGATCAAAGCACTGGTGGCCATTGAAATAACAACTCTGTCTATCTTCATAATATCTCCTCGATAATTTGTTTTTATTATTATAACACACTTATCAATCAGGCTCTCCCTTGTTGAAATTGATGATTTTTTGAGACAGATTCCAGTACAATATAAAATGGGAAAATAGATGGAGATGGGTTTTGACAACAGGCCCGAATGGTTAGGAGTCGATAATGGAAAATAGATGTCGGTATTGGGGGCTGGGGGTATGTGTTGCTCTGATATTCGCCGGATGCGGCGGCGGAGGAGGTCCGAATGGGGGAAAGTCTGATCCTTCCGCTTCTAGCATGAAAACGGGGAAAGCATACTATGTGGATGCGCCGGTCGGGGGTATCGGATACCTTTGTGGATCGCAGCAAGATGTAACCGACGATGAGGGAGGTTTCATATTTGATGAAGGGAAAGGGTGCCTCTTTTATCTGGGAGGAGTGAAACTTCGCAAGGTGGAAGCGGCGCGGCTGAAAGATGGAGAGACAATCCAGGAAACTGACGAAAAGATCGCACGGCTTTTGCAGTCTCTAGATACCGACGGCGATCCCGAAAACGGTATCACGATTAATGATGCGCTGGTGAAGAAACTTTCGGATACGGGATACGACCATGTCCCCGATTCCAAGGGAGGTCTGCAAGCCATGTTCGATCTCATCGCCGAAGAGGGTGGCCATGTCGTCAGTGTAGAGGCGGCGAGAGCCCATCTGCTTCGCAGTATACTGAGAGGAAAAACCCTCTATTGCCTCCGTTACGACGCTGCTCTGGATACAGATGCCTTTTCCGGCTGGAAAAAGGTACGAATCGATTTTAACGAAAGCAGTTTCGATTGGTACGATCCCACGGAAAATGGAGAGTATCCACAGACATTCGCCTATGCGGTGGATAAAGAGGGAAATATTCTGCTCTCGATCGACGAAGCGCACGGTGGGCCCGTGCGTTGGAAAGTCGAAGAGATCACTGAGAACAACATTAAAATATGCGAAAATGAAAGATGTGGCCTCTATCTTTTCTACGACGAAAAGAATGCCGAGTCGTTCATACACGCTACGACCGTCGACTCCGACGTCGTCACTCTGGCTACGATCAGCGGCCTGAACGAGCGGCTCAGGGAGACATCGGGACTGGCTTACGTCGAAGGCAGGCTCTTTACACACAATGACGGCGGCAACGCGAATCTGCTGTACCAAATCGACACGAAAACGGGAAGGATATTGCGGACGGTCATGGTGAATGGCGCTTCGAACGTGGACTGGGAAGATCTGGCATACGACGGCTCCTATCTCTATATCGCCGATATCGGCAACAACATGGGAGATCGCAAAGATCTGAAAATCTACCGGATCCCCAAAGATGATATTCTGAGCAAGGACGAGGTCCAAGCGGAGATCATCTCTCTCGCATATGCCGATCAGAAGAGCTTCGACTACGAAGCTTACACCACGCCCTACGATGCAGAAGCGCTCGTCGCCTACGACAGCGCACTCTATATCTTTACAAAAAACTGGGGAGATTATACGACGCGTGTCTACAAAGTGCCTTCCGAACCCGGTAGCTATCGTGCCGAAGCGGTCGACAAAAGAGCGTTGGATATTATGATCACGGGTGCCGCATACGATGAAAAGAGCCATGCGATCGCACTCATCGGCTACACGAATCCCTACGACGAAAAAAGGTCTTTCAAAAGTGCCGTTTTGAAACTGAGCGGATTTTCGGACGATAGATTCTTTTCTGGCCGGATCGTGGAGAGTCCTATAAAAAACGGTCGATTAGCCGGGCAGGTGGAGTCGCTCGCTTTTCGAGACTCTTCGACGTTTTTCGTCAGTGCCGAAGGGATATCTACACCCTGGTTCGAGGTTTCGGCGAAGCTGTATGAGCTACGGCTACCGGAGTGAGACGGAGAGTTTTGCCATGGGAGAGGATTTTGACAAACAATCATGTTCAGAGGAAAACCATATGCATTTTCTCATCCAGTCAAATGGAAACCCTTCTAACGATGGATCGAAAATTCCACCGATTCCTTCTTGGGGAATCCAGAGGGGTATCGCGGTCGCCTTTGCGTGTTTCTGCGCTTCATAAGGGCTTTCTCTGTTTTTGATGATTTAAGACGACTATCTGCAAGTTCCACAACGCCCTTTTATGAAAGAGAATCTCTTGTAAGCAAACTTTTTTAGCCCTCTTTTGCTATACTTGTAAAAAATTACAAGGATGTTTTATGGAGTGTGAAATTCCTGCTATCAACGCCAATCCCGAAGAGATTAAAGAGATATTCGAAGAGGTCGAGACGATCGCCGTTATCGGCCTCTCTCCCAACCCTTCCAAGGATAGCCATCGCGTG
>JAMOOM010000029.1 GCA_027065515.1 Campylobacterales bacterium | reverse complement strand
AATGGGATGTAGTGGAATTTCCATCGCAATTTCTCGAAAATTTTTCATATGCCCGTCCCGTGCTCGAGAGATTCGCCAGACATATCGAAACAGGTGAGCCGATGCCATCCGAGCTTTTTGAAAAAATTGAAAAGAGCCGCAATTTTCTCGCGGCAATGGGTGTGCTTCGTCAAATCGAGTTTGCACTTTTCGATTTTATGCTCCATCAAAAACTATATCAAGGCGAAGAGATTCAGGCCCTTTTGGACAGTTTGAGAGAGAGGCTTTCGCTGATAAAGCCGCCGAGCTACAATCGTTTTCAGTGGGGTTTTGCACATATCTTCGCCGGCGGCTACGCGGCGGGCTACTATAGCTACAAGTGGGCAGAAGTTCTCAGCGCCGATGCCTTTTTTGCATGTTTTGAAAAAGAGAGGATAAAAGAAGATATGGCGAAAGGTTACCTTCACCACATTCTGGAAAAAGGTGCCAGTGCTCCGATGCGAGAACTGTATCACGAATGGCTCGGCAGGGATCCTGACCCGATGGCACTGCTTCATCTCTATGGATTGGCAGGCAGAAAAATATCGCTGTAGGATTTTTAGAAGCGCCTATGGTGAAGATGCTGCATACATGTATTGGCGTGGCAGTGACAAAAGAATGTCTATAGGCGTTCTTGGTCGATGCGTGTAAAATAGCGAAGGTAGAGATATCCTGCAATGCCCGAAAGTAAAGATCCCAGAAGTATTCCGATGCGTTCATCAACTTGCAGCAGGCACGCTTCACCGGTACACTCAAACGCCAATGAGCCGACAAACAGGCTCATCGTGAAACCGATGCCACCAAGCAGTGCGACACCATAGATATGTCGCCACGATATCTCTTTTGGTAACATGCTCCATCCAAGCTTGACACAAAGCCAGGCGAAGAGAAAAATTCCCATCTGCTTGCCTAAAAAGAGACCCAGAAGAATTCCCAGTGTGATCGGGCTGTGCAGGTCGCTTATTTCCATCAGGGAAAAATCTATACCTGTATTTACGAACGCAAAAAGAGGCAGTATGAAATGATTGACAGGAGTATAAAGAGAACTCTCCAAATGATGAAAACTCGCTTTGTTGTTGCGTATCGGGATAAAAAAGGCGGTGGTTATGCCGGCAAGGGTGGCGTGTACGCCTGATTTGAGAAGAGCTGTCCAGAGCACGACACCTACCAAAAGATAGATGGTATTGTTTACAACTCCTCTTTTGTTTATGAGAAAAAGCAACAATAGAGCTACAATACCCACACACAAGGCTATGATGGATATTTTGGATGTGTAAAACAGTGCGATAATTATGATTGCGCCAAGGTCGTCGATGATGGCCAATGCTAACAGAAACAATTTAAGTGCTACAGGTACGCGCTTGCCCAGGAGTGAAAGAATACCGAGTGCGAACGCTATATCGGTAGCTGAAGGAATGGCCCACCCCTTCATTGCGTGAGGATCGTCGAAATTGAACAGTATGTAGATCAGTGCAGGTATCGCCATGCCTCCAAATGCAGCGAAAGCGGGCAGAGCGATATGTGATGGTTTTGCCAATTCTCCCTCGACCACTTCTCTTTTTATCTCCAACCCGACCATGAAAAAGAATATCGCCATAAGTCCGTCATTGATCCAAAGAAGTAGCGGCTTGGCGATCGTGAAGGTGCCGATACTGATGACGACTGGAATCTGTGAAAATTCGGCATAAAGACTCTTGAGTGGGGAGTTGGCGACGAACATGGCCAGAAGAGTTGCCACAATCAGCAGTATGCCTGTAGAGGATTCGTTTTTGAAAAAATTGAGAAGCGACTCTTTTGTCATGGAGCGGTTCTCAATTTTTTCGCATGAAATGCTTTTGGGCGATCAGCGTCACCACTACGACGACCGAGACCACGAAAACAACGGAGAATATCTCCCATAGAAGTTCATTGAGGCTCATTGTCTGCCTTTGTGAGATTGTTTTACCGGCAATGCCTATCGCTCCGCCATGTTTGGCGAAAAGCGGTATGGCAATGCACCGGAATTATCGATTTTTGCGGGCATGGCCTTCGATGATGAATCTAAGAGCGTTTAGGCGAATGAAGCCTTCGGCATCTTTTTGGTTGTAGACTGTATCTTCTTCGAATGTACAGAATTCAGGGTTGAAAAGAGAGTTGGGAGACTGTCGTCCCACGACGGTAACGTTGCCTTTGTAGAGTTTGAGACGGACATCGCCGTTGACGTTGCGCTGTGTCTGGTCGATTGCCGCCTGGAGCATCTTTCTCTCGGGGGCGAACCAGAAACCGTTGTATATAAGCGTAGCGTAGCGTGGCATCAATTCATCTTTGAGATGCGCCTCTTCCCTGTCGAGTGTGATCGATTCGATGGCCCTGTGTGCTTTGAGCATGATGGTGCCACCCGGGGTTTCGTAGCATCCGCGGCTTTTCATCCCTACGAATCGATTTTCGACGATATCGAGACGTCCTATTCCATGTTTCTTGCCGTATTCATTGAGCTCTGTGAGCATCTGTGCGGGGGTCAAAGCTTTTCCGTCGATCGCCACAGGATCACCTGCTTCATAGCTGATTGTGATGTATTCCGGCTCGTCAGGTGCATTTTCGGGGCTGACGGTCCAGCGCCACATATCCTCTTCCGGTTCATTCATGGGATCTTCCAGGATCCCACCTTCGTAAGAGATATGCAGAAGGTTGGCATCCATCGAGTAGGGAGATTTTTTGCCATGCTTTTCGATCGGGATGTTGTGTGTTTCGGCAAATTTCAGCAGCTTTTCACGGCTGTTGAGATCCCATTCACGCCATGGTGCAATGATGGTAATATCGGGATTGAGGGCGAGATATCCCAACTCGAAGCGTACCTGGTCGTTACCTTTTCCAGTTGCGCCATGGCTGACGGCATCGGCACCGGTGAGTTCCGCAATCTCGATCTGACGCTTGGCAATCAGGGGGCGAGCGATCGAGGTGCCCAGAAGATATTCTCCTTCGTAGATGGCATTCGCTCTAAACATCGGAAAGACATAATCGCGCACGAAATCTTCTTTCAGATCCTCAATGAAGATATTTTCAGGTTTAATGCCTAGTTTCAGCGCTTTTTCTCTGGCTGGTTCGACCTCTTCACCCTGTCCGATATCTGCAGTGAACGTTACCACTTCGCAGTGATATTCATCCTGAAGCCATTTGAGAATGATGCTGGTATCAAGACCTCCGGAGTAGGCGAGTACAACTTTTTTAACCTCTTTTTTCATGTAACAGTCCTCGTATGACGGAAAATTTTTATGATTTTATCCAAAAAGAGTTGAAAGATAGGTGATACAAGGGCGTCTTTCGGGTATGTCAAATTGAAGCTGTCATCCTTTCGTCAGAATGACAAAACGGTAGATATCGGATGCGAAGGGAGCGTATCAAGAGTGGATATCAAGACGTCTGTGTATTTCAGACTCCTTCTTCGTGGAGATGAGAAACTTTTTGGCCTCTTTCACTTTCAGCATCTCTTTTGCGAGTGATCTTTTTTCACTTTCAAACCGTTTTGTCGCCTCTTGTATAAGGGCTAGTACGGTTTGCATATCTTCGATATTTGCGAAAAGCGGCATCGATTCCACCATTTGGACGAGAAGATCTTCGTCCTCTTCTATGATGGCGACCTTGAAAGTTTTTATCCACTCCTTTTCCGCACTCACTTTGCGATTGTCTCCCGCCATGCTTCAAGAAGGCCGCGTGTCACGTTGATGACAATATCGAGCTTTTCCAAAGAGTTCTCCACATTGCATTCTGTAAGAAATTTGATCTGTTGATTATATAAACCTTCCAGATAAAGCGCTACCTCACCGCCTTTGTCGGCATCTAGAGAGTCGATCAGCTCTGCAAAAATGGCAATTGCTCGGTTGGTCCAGTGGACGCGACTCTCTATATCGTTCGCTTCGATCGCTTTTTTTGCCTGGGAGCAGAATCGTAAAACTCCTTCATAGAGCATTTCGATAAGTTTTTCAGGTGATTCTATCTGGATATTGTTTTGCTTGTATGCACTGTAAGCTGCAGCTGCTGTCATTTCAAATCCTTTTTCATATTTTGCATCCTTGCATATTGGTAAGTTTTACCCTTTTTTGTCAAAAATCATTCCAACTAGCTCACGCATTTTGGATGCTAGTCGCATAGCTTCTTCGGAAGGAATTTTTCGAATTACCTGATCGTTGCTTGTATCTATGACTGATACGTACAACTCTTCTACTTTGTCATTGAAGCCAAAGCGTATTGTGGTGTTTAGTGGATCCATCTCCTTATTGAGCTGATCTGTGATCTCTTGAAGCTCCTTTTTCAGTTTTTTTGTATCTTCTTTTTCTTCGACTTTTTGTATCTCTTCTTTTGCCTGTCGCTGTGTGGTTTTGTGCAAGTCCTGCACACTCCGATGCAGGTTTTCGGTTTTCGTGGTGACAGGTGGTGGGATATTTGTCCCCGCTGCTTTGAATATTTCCATGATAATAAATCCTTCAATATTAAACTTGCCAATTTACGTTACGCAGCATACGTGAGTATGCCGCGCAGTACGCGTACAAGGCGCGGCCAAAACCGTGTTGATGCCCTTCACGACGCAGTGATCATACGGCCATGTCGCAGCCCCTCCTGAGCCAAGCGATAGCGTACACGACAACTTCGTTGAAAAAATACGAACACAACTTCGACCAATACCTATGCCTTTTGCCTCGCATCGCAGATATTCTCATTCGACGGATGGAGGTATGTGCTGCATGATGTCAGCTACAGGTAATATCGGTCTCATTTAAAGATTGTTTAGGCAGTATGTCTTATAATTGTTAAAAAAGGGGGAACATGAAGGTTACACTGGCGTGCCGGTCAATCCTGCTCGAAAAGAGTCTAAGGAAGTTTTTGAGAAACTATCTATCCCATGACAGTGAGGCCGATATCGTTATCACGGATTATCTCAAGCAGGGAGAGAAGCCTATTCTTCGTATCGGAACCGATGTCGAAGCTGATCTTAAAAAGCCCTTTTCGCATTCACAGCTGATGATCAGACTCGAAGAGAAACTGGAGCGGCATGCTCAAAAGGAGAAAATTCACAATTTCTGCAAAACGGATGAATCGGAAAACAGTCTCGAGGAGAAGATCGAGATATTGACGCGTAATTTTGCGACAGAGTTGATACAAACAATAAAAGAGCATTATAAAAATGAACGATAAAATATTGACAACGCGTATTATCGGTGGAAAATATAAGGGGAAGAAGATATCGCTTCCTGATATGGGAGTGACACGCAGTTCCAAGTCGCGTCTGAAAGAATCTTTTTTCAATACCCTGCAGTTCGATCTGCAAGACAGCAATTTTATAGAAATGTTCGGAGGAAGTGGTTCGATCGGCTTGGAGGCGCTTAGCAGAGGAGCAAAAAGGGTCTGGTTCGCAGAGCTTGATCGTAACGCATATAAAACGCTTCAGAAAAACTGTCAAAGTCTCGATCCGTCGCGCTGTGATATTCGGCAGGGTGACGCTTTTACAATCGTTCCGCAGATACTCGATTCACTAAAGAAAAAGGGCGAAAAATGTTATCTTTATATCGATCCCCCTTTTTCAATCCGTGAAGGCCATGAAGAGATTTATAAAAGAGTGATGGATTTTATCGCTTCGATAGATCCTTCGGTAGTTCACGCTATAGTGGTTGAGCATATGAGCGGCGTGCAGTTTCCTGATGAGATAGCGCTTTTCGAGAGAAAAAAATTCAAAAAATTCGGAAAAAGTTCACTGAGCTACTATTTTCCAAAATAAGATGGAACACCTTTTGCTTTATGATCTGCAATTAAAACGAAAGGTTTTTGCGTGCGACGTACACTTTTTATCCTAAGTCTCTTTTTTCCTCTTTTGGTGCATGCGGTAAAAATCAAAGATATCAGCAACATTATCGGTGTTCGCGACAATCAGCTCATTGGATACGGGTTGATCGTCGGCCTCAACAAGACCGGAGATGGAACGACTTCCAAGTTCACTCTTCAAACTATCGCCAATATGCTCCAGACAATGAATATAAAGCTGGACCCCAAAGATATCAAATCCAAAAATGTAGCCGCTGTAATGGTTACCGCTACGCTTCCTCCATTTGCCAGGCAGGGCGACAAGATCGATGTGGTTGTCTCATCCATAGGTGATGCCAAATCGATCGAAGGGGGGACACTGTTGATGACCCCGCTCAAAGGAGTGGATGGTCGTATCTATGCACTGGCTCAGGGTTCGGTGACGATTGGCGGACGCAATGGTCGTGGAGGGGGTGCTCTAAACCATGCAACGGCAGGACGCATTCCTGCCGGCGCACTCGTCGAACAGGAGGTGCATTTCAATCTCTACTCGCAAAAAAATGCCACATTGAGCCTTAAAGAGTCCAATTTTAAAAATGCAGTAACAATCCAAAATATTTTAAACCGTTTCTATAAAGAGCGGGTAGCCGTGGCGATAGATGCAAGAACGATCCGCCTCAAAAAACCTGAAAAATTGAGTATGATCGAATTTCTAGCGAGTATCGGAGAGCTTTCTATCGACTACAGCAGCAAAGATAAAATCGTGATCGATGAACGTACGGGTACGATCGTGTCGGGTATCGATATACAGGTAGAGCCGGTAATGATCACTCATGGCGACATCACAATCAAGATCAATCGTCAAAAAATTATGCCCTCCATAGAGAAAGGAAGTTCCGTGGTTCCCATGGGAAAAGATATACAAATCGATCGGAACAATGGAGAAGTCCTGGCAAAAGAGGGGGCTACGACTGTTGCGAATATCGCCCGCTCTCTAAAAAAACTTGGAGCCAAACCAAAAGATATCATTTCGATTCTCGAAGCGATGAAGAGCGCCGGAGCCATTCATGCCGATTTACAGATCATATAAAAAGGTTACAAGATGAGGTATTCCAATATTAATCAATATCAAGTCGTCAAGCCAAATATCCCCAAGCCGGGCACGAAGGATAGTCGTGCCCGGCTCAAGGAGCAGACCGATGCTTTTGAAGCGATCATGGTAAAGACGCTTCTGGATCAATCGATGAAGTCGGATGGTTCACTTCTGCCCAAGGATCCGGGAAGGGATATCTACCGCTCCATGATGAATGACGAACGGAGTAGGCAACTAAGCGGGAATTTCGGTTATAGCGAGCTTTTGTTTAATTTTTTAATGGAGAAAAAAACTTAACGTAATTTGAAATTTGCCGATAATATAGATACTGGAAAAACCCTCTTCACGGCAAAAGGATATACAATGATTCGACATTTAGGCGCCCAGCGTAACGGGACGATACATGACGGTATGAAAAAAAATGGTCTGCACAACACGAGAGATATCGGCACGGATGCAGCAGGAAAAAGAGATCGAATCGGGGAGCTCAAGAAGCAGATTGAAAATGGTGATTACGTCATCGATCTGCGGGCGACAGCGATTCGCATGGCTCAGGAGCTCAGGCCGTAGCCTCTATAAAAGGATATACTGAATGTTGAAACATTATCTCGAAAAGGCGATCGAAGATCTCGATACACTCGATGAATTGACTCGAAAAGACATCGAGGACATCAAGGCGGCTCGGCATGATGCGATGTTTGAACGTATTGAAGCCAAAGAGCATACTCTGCTCGATTTCGAAAACAGAAAATCGCTGATCGACCAAGAGATCGCCACTCTTGTAAAAGCCAATCCCGGTATTGAAATGGATAGACTTCTGGATAACGAGGTCAAACAGTATCTTTCCACGATGTGCTCAAAACTTGCACAGCTTCAAAAGATCAACCGCCATTATGCACGATTTGTCATCACGGTCGGAGAATTTTACAACACCCTTTACGAAGAGATGTTGCCGGTGGAGAGAGATGGCTATACCGGCCGAAGTACGAAAACCGCATCCTTGATCGAAGTGAGAGCGTAGACATGGCTTCGATATTCAATGGCCTCAATATCGCATATAGCGGGCTCAAGACATCGCAAATAGCGATCGATACGACAGGCCATAATATCTCCAATGCCGAAAACCCCGATTATACGCGTCAACGCGTCGTAATAGAGCCGAAAACTCCATTGAATACTGCGCCTGGCGATATGGGCCTGGGTGCAAAGATCAGCGAAATAGTGAGGATTCATGACGAGTTCGTCTATAAACGGCTCAAGGATGCATCCTCTGGCAACGAATATAGCCAGATGCGCCAGGAGACACTCTCTGAGATTTCGCGCTATTTTCCGGAAATCGACAAAAATGGTATATACAATGCGATGCAAGATTATTTCAATGCATGGAACGATTTTTCCAAAAACAGCGGCGATAGCTCTCTTAAAGTAAATCTGGCCGAGCACACTCGTAGGTTTACAGCAACGATTAGAGATACCAGGGCTCAGATCTATTCGGTGCAAAAGGAAATGGAAGAGAAACTCAAAACTTCGGTAAACGAGATCAATAGGCTTGGGAAAGAGATAGCTTCGCTCAATGTGAAGATCAATAGCCATGAAGCGGGTGGAAACCATGCCAACGATCTTCGTGACATGCGTGACAAACTCGAACTCACACTCAGTAAATTGGTCAATATATCGGTATCCAAAGGTGATCTGCAGCCAGATTCTGGTGTCGACAGACATATGGTGGAATCGGGCAATGATTATCATCTCAATATCGGTGGATCTTCCGTTGTGGATGGCTCATCGTTTCATTCTCTCGTTTTGGCCGGCAAAAATGAAAATAGTCTCTTTTCAAACGTTTTTTACAAGAGGCAGGACGGAAAGAAGTTCGACATCACCAATTATCTTCACGGTGGAAAGCTCGGAGCTATCCTGTCGTTACGTGACGGCGAAATTCAAGATGTCCTTAGCGATATGGACAGCTTCTCGTCGTCGATGATCATGTACACCAACGACATATATGCCTCCCATGCCACAACATCCATGCGAAGCAATGTCGAGATAGATCCTGACGCATATATATCGAATACCGATTTGCCTATCAACAATGGTTCTTTTTATGTGAAAATCTACGATATCGATGGTAGCGTCGTAGCCGAAAGAGAGATAAATATATCGAACAACACAAAATTCTCCGATATAAAAGATGATATCAACGATAATATAGATGACAATAGTGACAATGTTCTCACAGATGATGTGGATGATTTTGTAGTCGCCTCGATCAGTGGTGACGGCTTTTTTCAAATCGATATGAAAAGCGGTATGGCCGAAAGTGGATATAAATTTGCCATCGAGGAAGCCGACAACGACAATCCCACTCTCTTTGCCGGGGTTTTGGGATTATCACGATTTTTGGACGGAAGCGATGCCAGGGATATCAGGCTTCACAAAAGATTCGACGACAATCCTGTCAAAATCGGAGGCAATGCCGCGCCGATTGCCGGAGACAACAAGGTGGCCAACGCAATACTTGAACTGCAGTATCAGAAAATCGATTTTTACAAACCGGCCGGATCCAAAAAAATTACGTCTGCCGACACGTTGAGCGGATATTTTCGTATGAGTGTCACGCGTGTTGCAGATATTACTGCATCGAGTGTAGCGACAGCCGAGACTTCACAGTCGCTTTTGAATTCTGTGGTCAACGAGTTCGACTCCATAAGTAAGGTGGATCTGGACGAGGAGCTGACCAATCTCATGAAGTATCAGACAGGCTATAGCGCCAGCGCCAAAGTTATTTCCACAATCGATCAGATGATACAGACCCTTCTTGGTATCAAGCAGTAGCAAGGCGGGATGAGAAATAGATGAAGTGCCCATGCATCGCGATGACGATTCTCGCTTCGGTTTTTTTTCTTTCGTTTTTCGGCCCCCACCTCTATCATGCCGATCCATATGCTTTGCATCCCAAATCTTTGCTTTTACCCCCATCGTGGCAGCATCCTTTGGGGACGGACAGGCTTGGGCGTGATCTTTTGGCGCGTATCATGCAAGGAGGCAGGGTTTCGCTCACCATCGGTGTCGGAAGTGCGTTGATAGCTTCGTTTCTGGGGTTGGCGATAGGAGTCACTGCCGGACTGTTTCGCGGAGTGGTTGATAAAATATTCGTAGTCGTAGTGGATCTTTTTCTCACATTCCCTACATTCTTTCTTCTTTTGGCGCTTGTGAGTTATGTCGAGGCGTCTCTTTGGGTTTTGATATTCGTGATCTCTATCACCGGATGGATGACGATGGCCAGAATGATTCGTGCCGAAAGTTTCGCTATAGGGGAAAAGCCTTTCGTCAAAATACTGAAAATCGCCCATGTGCCAACCTGTAAGATAATCTTCAAATATTTCGCTCCCCTGCTTGCCCCGATCTTTTTCGTCAGCTTCACTTTTGGGGTGGGTGGAGCGATATTGGCAGAGAGCGCTTTGAGCTTTCTTGGGCTGGGTATAACGCCGCCGCAAATCAGCTGGGGGGCGTTGATAGGAGAGGGAAAAGAGGTGATGGAGATCGCATGGTGGATCAGTTTTTTCCCGGGGTTGATGATCTTTGCCGTAACCTTTTCGCTGGTGCAGCTTTCAGACTATCTGCAGACGATCACGAACCGCAAAGAGGTTATATCCTCATAGCAGTTTCAGGGCGTTTTTCAGATCTTCAGGCGTATCGATGCCAAAACTTTTTGTATCCACTTCTATCATTGCAATATCGTAGCCGTGTGAAAGTGCGCGCAGCTGCTCGAGCTTTTCCGTATGCTCGAGCGGCGCATGGGCAAGGGAGCAAAAGCGTTCGAGCATCTTTTTCGTATATCCATAGATCCCAATATGTCCTCTGTATCCGTCAAATCCGCCTTCGCGATCATATGGAATAGGGCTTCTGGAGAAATAGAGGGCCTTTCCGCACTCGTTGATTACCACTTTGACCATATTCGGATCGTTTGCAACGGTAGAATTTATCTTTTTGTAGGCCGAGCAGATCATAACATCCGGGTCGTTTCGATGTTTTTTTGTAAGCTCCTTGAGCGATTTGACCACTTCGGGTTCGATGAAAGGCTCGTCTGCCTGGACATTGAGGATGATCGCTTCGTCATCTAGCCCCAGATGGGTTGCCGCTTCGTTTATTCTGTCCGTGCCACTTTGGTGAGATGAACTGGTCATTACCGCCTTGATGCCGTAATGAGCACATATATCGGCAACTTTGCTGGAGTCTGTAGCTACTGCAGTGTCGTCCACGGATGCGACGGCTCTTGCAGTGGCAACCACCATCGGAATGCCGCCCAGATCGGCCAGGACTTTGTTCGGAAAGCGGCTAGATGCCACTCTGGCTGGAATTATGATCATAGAGCACCTTTTTTGTTATAATTCTACCAAAAAAGGGTTCGTTGTTTGCTTTTCTATCAGCCGATGGAGGGATACCGTTTCAACAGCGACTCCCTGTTTCTTTACGATTTCGCCTCGAATTTTTCTCCAAAAGGATCACTGCTGGATGTAGGATGCGGAGTTGGTGTCATCGGGCTTTTGTTGGCGCGTGATTTTCCTCTCTCTTTGACGATGGTGGAGAAGCAGGCCAAAATGGCCGATTTCGCTAAAAAAAATATACGCGTAAACGATATCCGGGCCACATTGGTGCAGAAAGATTTCCTGGATATTTCAGAAAAGGAGACAGGGGTATTCGATTTTATAGTTTCCAATCCCCCTTTTTATCATGAAAATGTGATGCAGAGCAGCGATTCGCACATACATGCCTGCAGATACAACACTCATCTTCCGATCGAGAGTTTTTGCAAGAAAAGCGCCTCTTTGCTCAAGCCGCGCGGCCATTTCATATTTTGCTATGATGCATCTCAGCTTCCACAGATAGCCGCTGCGCTAAAAGAGGCAAAGTTGAGGATGGAGAATATTAGATTCGTTCATTCGAAAATTTCCCGCCCGGCCAAACTGGTGATGGTCCAGGCGAGAAAAGATTCAAGAGCGCAGACAAAGGTGTGGCCACCTCTTATCTCCTTCGATGGCGATGTACAGAGTGACGAAGTGGAGGCGATCTACCAAAAAGCGAGGACACATACGATAAAATGTCAGATCTGATAACAAAGGAAGGGTTCGATTACGCTTTCGATCCGAAAGCGTGCGAGAGTTGTGAAGGAAATTGTTGTATCGGAGAGAGTGGCCATATATGGGTGTCGGTGCAAAAGATACCCGAGATGGCGGCTTTTTTAAAAATGGATCCTTCCGAATTTATTCAGCGATATCTTGAAAAAATCGGGTATCGTTTTACCATCAAAGAAAAAGTCGTCGTAGAGGGTGAGTATGATTGCATCTTCTATGATCGCAAAAAGAGGCGTTGCAGCATCTATCCTGTCAGGCCGCTACAATGCAGAACATTCCCTTTTTGGGACTATTTTAAAGAAAATACAGAGGAGTTGGCAAAAGAATGTCCAGGTATCTGCCCGCGCTCATAGCAACACTGTTTCTCTTTTTCGGGTGCGCACAAAAGAGAGAAACAGTAACTCCTCAAACCTCTTCGATGCACAAAGAGGCGGGAGAACATAAAAATATAGTATCTTTTCAGGGAGAATACGACTATATTATCCAGGCTTTGTATTTCAGGGAGCATGGAGAGTTCGCCAAATCCTATACCCTTTTTCATGCCCTTTACAAAAAGACACACAACGTTGAATATGAGATAGAAGCGCTCAAACTTCTTATAGGCATGCATCATTTCAAAAAGGCACGAGAATCTTTGACCTCTCTTGTAAAAAGATATCCGAAAAACCCGGAGTTATACAGGCTGCTTGCGATCGCTTCCTTGAAACTGGGAAAAACGGAAGAGGCGCTCGAGAGTGCGAAAAAAGCATTGGCTCTGAAGCCTGACAATATCCTAAACGTAGATCTTGCAGCCTCGATATATCTGCTTCAAGGAACCAAAGAGGCGTATGAAAAAGCCTATGCCATTTATGAAAGATACTACAATCGTCATTATGACGATGATTCAGTGGTCAAGATGGCATCGATTCTTTTGTATAAGCTGAAAGATGCCGATCGGGCGACGAGACTTCTTGAAATGCACAGTAAAATGAGGGAGTGTTCGCAGAAGGTGTGCCTGTTTCTCGCTGAAATCTATCGTAGCCAAAACGATCTGGATCATTTGGCTGGAATTTATGAGAGACTCTATGATGTGACGCGCCAAAGTGAATATGCTCAAAAAGCCGCCGAGATATACGCCTATCAGAAGCGATATGACAAGGCTGTAAAATTGCTTGAAGTATCCGATGCCGATGCCAGGTTGCTGCTGGCGATCTACAAGCAGACGCGCCAGTTTAAAAAGGCTGCTGCTTTGGCCAAAAAACTCTATGAGGAGACCGACGATCCCGTCTGGCTTGCGGAGTATGGTATCCTCCTTTATGAAGAAGCGCCCAAAAAAGACGATCCGAAACTCCTTTCGAGGGTGGTAAAGATATTGACGGAAGCGATGAAAGAAGGAGTGGACGATCCGCTTTACTACAACTATCTGGGTTATCTGCTCATCGATCACGATATCGATGTGAAATTGGGGATTCAGTTGGTGCAAAAAGCGCTGAAGGCCGAGCCCGACTCGCCTTTTTATATCGATTCTCTCGCATGGGGGCACTATAAGCTCAAAGAGTGCAAAAAAGCGTATGTCGAAATGAAAAAAGTTGTTGAAAAGATGGGTCTTGAAGATAAAGAGATAAAGAAACATTGGAATGAAATTCAAAAATGCAGGAGTGAAAGAAAGTGATACTCGATGAGATAATCGCGCGAACCAAAGCGGATCTGGAGCGCAAAAAAAAGGAGTATCCGCTGGAGTGGCTCGGAAGATCGCTGGCTTACAACCCATACCCTCCAAGGGATGTCCACAAGGTGCTCAAATCTACCGAGCAGAAGCCTTATCGCATTATCGCGGAAGTGAAAAAAGCGAGTCCGTCCAAGGGTATTATACGAGAGGATTTCGATCCTCTGGCTATCGCAAAGGCTTACGAGGAGGGCGGAGCGGACGCTCTTTCCGTTTTGACGGAGCCGCACTATTTCAAAGGAGATATCGAATATCTCACCCAGATACGACGATATGTGCCGATGCCGCTACTTCGAAAAGATTTCATCATAGACAAATATCAGCTTGTCGAAGCACTTGTGTATGGCGCCGATTTTGTCCTTCTTATCGCCAAAGCGTTGACGCGCAAGCAGCTAAAGGAGCTGCTGGAGTATGCATGGCATCTGGGGATGGAGGCGTTGGTGGAGATTCACGATAAAAAAGATCTGATCAAAGCCATTTTTGCAGGAGCGAACATTATAGGCATCAACCATCGCAATCTGGAAACTTTCGAAATGGATATGGGTTTGAGCGAGCGACTGATTCCGATGATTCCAAACAGCAAGATCATCGTCGCAGAGAGTGGTATCCGCGAGCACGAGCAGCTTGTTCAGCTGCATAAGGCCGGGGCCGACGCCTTTTTGGTCGGGGAGCATTTCATGCGCCAGGACGATATTGCCGGCGCACTCAAGAAACTCAGGGGCGAAGAGGTTTAACACACTCCAATAGCCCCGTTCCTTTAGCCATTCTCTTTGGCTTTTTGCAACAGCTCGAGCACTTCCTCGTCACTCGTCTGATCGAAGCGTTCATAGTGTGCTCCTACTGCCCAGAAAGGTTCAGGAGTCTCCAGTACGACCACTTTGTCGGCCAGCCGCTCGATTTCCGGCAAAGAATCTGGCGGAGCTACAGGAATGGCCACTATTATGGATTTTGGATTTTGCTCTTTGATGGCCATAAGCGCCGCTTTCATCGTATAGCCTGTAGCTATTCCGTCATCGACAAGAATGACGGTCTTGCCTTTCAGGTTTTCCAATGGATTCTGTGTGCCTCTGTAGAGCTTTTGACGTCGGTGTAGCTCATCGCGTTCTTTGGCTACGACATGATCGAGATACTCTTTCCCCACGCCCAGACGATATACCGCCTCTTCATTGAGAACCACTCTTTCAGGATCCCCTTCGACCAGTGCGCCGATAGCGAATTCTTCATTGAAAGGCGCTCCCAGCTTTCTGACGATTATCACATCCAGAGGTGCGTGAATACGTTTCGCCACCTGATATCCTACAGGCACGCCCCCACGAGGAAGCGCCAACACGATAGGATCTTCAAAAGGCCCTATCTCTTCTATGCGGTCGGCCAGTATCTCTCCGGCCTCTATTCGATCTTTAAACATATAAAACTCCTATTAACCTAATAATATTTTAAGTTATAGCATATTTTAAGATTGATTTCAAGTTTGGAAAGTTGTATGTAGATCCCCCGAAGGGGATAGAGGTGGGGGATGTTTCGTTTTTTGAGGCCTTTATGCGCCTAGCAGCTCTTTTGCAATCTGGTTTATAACTCTGCCTTCTGCACGAGCGCCTATCTTCTCTTTGGCTGCAGCCATCACTTTCCCCATATCTTTCATGCCGCTTGCACCTGTCTCTTTGACGATCTCTTCGAGTGTGGCGCGAACCTCATCTTCGCTCATCGGCTCAGGCAGATAGCTGCGAAGAATTTCGAGCTCTTTTTCATTCTTTTCTACGAGATCTTCACGGCCGCCTTCTTTGAACTGGGCGATCGCATCGTTTCGTTGTTTGATCTGCTTTACGATAATCGCTTCTATGTCGGCATCGGTAAGCTCTTTTCTCTCATCCACTTCAATCTGTTTGATTGCACTCATTACAAAACGGATAACATCCCGCTTGAAAGTATCTTTCTCTTTCATCGCTTTTTTCAGGTCGGATTGGAGTTTTTCTTTAAGTTGACTCATATAGATATGCCTTTTTGTGGAATGGTTTTTGCTTTGAGAATTATATCAAAAACGAGGTTCATTCATGACTTTTTTAAAATATTTGGCACCATTTGCAATCATAATGCTCTATGGTGGATGCAGCGCTCATCAGACGGAAGCGAAGATCGACTTCAAGCCACCGAAATATGTGGAGCAGACACCACCAATGGAGCAGACAAGACCGCTTTACAATCCAGGCAGTCTTTTTGGTCGTGGCGACAGCCCGGTATTTTCGGATAAAAAGGCGATGAATGTCAATGATATTGTAACTATTGTGATCAATGAAAATATTCTATCGTCTTCGAGCGGAAGCAAAAAACTATCCAAAACCACCGGGGATAAGCTCGGCGGCGGCGTGATGACCGCTGGCGGCGGAATTATGGGTAACATAGCCAAGCAGGCAAACAAGCTGACCAATATTGGTATGCAGATCGATTCATCCAATACTTTCAAAGGAAGCGGCAGTCACTCCAGAACAGAAAAATTTACAACGACAGTCTCTGCCAGGATCATAAAAATTTTGGACAATGGAAACTATTTCATAGATGGGCGCAGAGAGATGCTGCTGGATGGGCAAAAACAGATTTTGCATATCAGCGGCGTCATTCGCCCCACTGACATTACGCAAACCAACCAGATCGACTCCAAATATATCGCCGATGCAAAAATTCTCTATGAAACCCAAGGCGACATAAAAGAGTCCACAGAAAGAGGGTGGGGCACAAAGGCTATTGAATCGGTCTGGCCCTTTTAGGTGTTCCCTTGAAAGAGTGTTTTGCTTGCCGCAAGGGATGCTACGAGATTTTTTTTACCATCGTTTCTGCGGATGAAACGCTCGCTGTAGTCGAATATGTATAGATTGCAAAAAACGCGCAACAACTCGTTCTTTTCCAGCAGAAAACTCTTGTTCGAAGGAGTGTCTTCGTTGGCTTTGTCATCTACGAATGTTTCGAAAAGCAAAGTGCCACCCTGCTTGAGATGGCTTGTCATAAAGGGGTAGAGATCGCGATTGAGGTAGTTGAAACACAAAATCGCATCATATTTTTTTCTTAAATTACAAATATTGTCCAGATCCATTTCAATGGGATGGACACCTTCGATATTGGCCAGCGCCTCGAGTGCAATATCGCTATACTCAATGGCATCGACTCTGCATCCATGTGACGCCAGTGCTTTGGCATGCCGTCCCATGCCTGCTGCGATATCGAGCACTTCTTTGCCTTTGAGTCTTTGTATGTGTTTGATCAAAAACTGACTTGGTTTTTGTGGTGGCTGTGATGTGCGGTATTTCTCGTCCCATCTCTTCTTGTCGCGTCTCATAACTCACCTTTTGTCCAGTTTGTTTTTGGCCGTAACCGTGCTTTAAGGGCACCTTGAGCAATTATGCTCTAGTATAGCGCAATATCGCTGGTGTCAAATAGCCAACGTTTCAAATCGGAGAAAAACATTGAATCTAACAATACAGAATAAAACGATCGATCTATCGCTGGTTCAGCAGCTGTATCCTGCCGCGATTATAGAATATGCCGATGGGACTGTAACACCAATATCTCTGGAGTGGTTTGAAAATATGGCAGATGGGAATGTCAAATTGATCCATTACGCTATATGCGTGCAGTACAAAGACGAAGATCTTGACTCCGTGGCTTTTCCCTATCATACGCGAGAGGCCCTCGAAGAGGGGATGAAAGATGTGGCGCGGCAGGCAAGAGGCGCATAAAAACCTGCCCGGCTTTTCATGAGAGTCTGTTTTTAAAATCTTCGTAACCGAACTTTTTGACGATTTCTAGCCTCTCTTCTTTTGTCCATATGGCGATGGATGGATGCTGTACTCCGTTGAATGTGGTGCTTTTGACCATAGTGTAGTGGATTTGATCTTCGAAAACGATCTTGTCACCGATCTTCAGGGGCCGATCGAAGCTGTAATCGCCCATGATATCGCCGGCGAGGCAGGTGTTGCCTCCGAGACGGTATGTATAGGGTTTTTCGCCCGCCTTTGCCGCACCCCTTACTTCGGCGCGATAAGGCATGGCTAGCGTGTCGGGCATGTGTGCTTCAGCCGAAACGTCGAGAATGGCGATATCCATACCGTTGTGCACTATATCGAGGACGGAGCCCACGAGAGGTCCTGTCTGCCAACCTACCGCTTCGCCAGGCTCCAGATATACGGTAATATCTTCATATCTTTCCTTGAAACCCCTGACTACTTCGATCAATCGATCTACATCGTAATCTTTGCGGGTGATATGGTGACCGCCTCCGAAATTAATCCATTCCATTTGTGGGATATAGTTTCCAAATTTCTCTTCGAATGCCTTCAGTACCTCCTCCAATGCATCTACGTTCTGTTCGCAGAGCGCATGAAAATGCATTCCATCGAGATATTTTAAAACGGAGGGATCGAAATTTTCGATCGTCGTACCCAGACGGCTGTAAATACCGCATGGATTGTATAGATCCACAGGCGCTGAAGAAATTTCGGGATTGACTCGAATACCGCATGAAACTGCAGGATTCGCGTTTTTGGCCCTCCGAAGAAAACGGCGTACCTGTTGAGGGGAGTTGAATACGAGATGATCGCTGATGAGCGCAATCTGCGCAATCTCCTCTTCTTTGAAAGCGGGCGAATAGGTATGCACTTCTTTATTCATCGTTTCGCGCCCGAGCATCGCTTCATGCAATCCGCTGGCACTGGTTCCGTAAAGGTATTTTCCAACGAGATCGAAGGTGCTCCACATCGCAAACCCTTTGAGTGCAAGCAAAATCTTCGCGCCACTCTCTTTTTGAACGCGATCTAGTATTTTTAGATTGCGCTCGAGCTTCTCCTCCTCGCAGACATAACATGGTGTTGGAATCTGGCCGATATCCAGCATCGCTTAGACGTCCATCTCCATCACGTGCCAAGGAAGTCCCTGACTGTTCAGCTCTTCCATAAAAGGGTCTGGATTCATCTGCTCCATATTCACGGTACCCGGCCGCAGCCATCTTCCTTCACAGATCAATTTGGCGCCGATCATCGCTGGAACACCAGTGGTGTAGCTTACACATTGCGCGCATACTTCTTTGTACGCCTCTTGATGATCGCAAATATTGTAGATATATATTTTTCTCTTTTCGCCATCTTTTATCCCTTCACAAACGACCCCTATATTGGTCTTTCCTTTTGTGCGGGGGCCCAGCGTGGCGGGATCCGGAAGGAGCGCTTTGACTACGTGCAGCGGCACCACTTTGCAGCCGTCCACTTCGATCGGCTCTATTCCGGTAAGGCCGATATTGTCGAGCACTTTAAGATGGGTAAGGTAGCTCTGCGTAAAAGTCATGAAAAAACGTACTCTTTTCAATCCTTTGATATTTTTGACCAACGATTCTTCTTCTTCGTGATATAGAAGGTAGCTCTCCTTGAGGCCGATTTGCGGATAATCCCACACCATCTTGATCTCCATAGGCTCAGTCTCTATCCATCGGCCATTCTCCCAGTATCGTCCTTTGGAGTTGACCTCCCTGATGTTGATTTCGGGATTGAAATTGGTGGCGAAAGGATAGCCATTGTCACCTGCGTTGCAGTCGAAAATATCGATCGTATGAATTTCGTCAAAATAGTGTTTTTGCGCGTAGGCGCAGAATACATTGGTTACACCCGGATCGAAACCGCTGCCGAGCAACGCCATAAGATTTTTCTCTTTGAAGTCCGGGTCCTTGGCCCACTGCTCTTTGTACTCGAACTTTGCACTGTCTGGATGTTCGTAGTTGGCGGTATCCAGATAGTGTACTCCGGTAAGAATACAAGCGTCCATGATCGTCAGATCCTGATAGGGCAGGGCTACATTGA
>JAMOOM010000028.1 GCA_027065515.1 Campylobacterales bacterium | reverse complement strand
CCCTCTTTCAATTTACAATAATGCCTGCAAAGAAGACAGGTGATTCTGCTCTTTTCGGGTTCCGTTTTATAATATTCCATATTTAGCCTCCTTGCTGAGAAACCTTTATACCAAAGGCCTCAATCTGAAACTATTTTATCCACTTAATGCATATTTGTCAAGGAATATTTAAGCTTTACGCCCGTCTGGTGCTTAGCGCCTATTAATCTAAATCATGGTAACTTTAAAGATACATTATTTACGGAGAGAAGCCTTATGAAAAACAATATCGTTCTGATAGGATTTATGGGTGTAGGAAAAGGCACATTGGCCAGACGTCTGGTTCGTAAAGATAGTGCACTTTACGCTCTCGATACCGACGATATGATCGAAAGTCTGACAAATACAAAGATAAAAAAGATTTTCGCAACAGCAGGGGAATCGGCATTTCGGGCGCTCGAGCAGAAAACCGCAAACTGGCTCGAAAAAAATGTGACGAATGCCGTCATATCCACCGGAGGAGGCTTTTTCAAGGTTCAAAACATCAATAAAATAGGGACCATAGTCTATTTGAAAGCGGAATTCGACTGGATCTATTCGCGTATCGTTGAGTCGCCGAATGCTAAAAAAAAGTTGAAAAAACGACCGCTTTTTCAAGATTCCGAAAAAGCCAGATCTCTTTTCAACGAACGATACGAAGCCTATGAAGCAGTGGCCGATATCGTCGTGGATATGAGTGCCGGAGACCAGGAGACGATCGCCGACGAAATAATTAGAAAAGTTCGATCACTTCAGCAGTAATCCGCCAAAAGCCCCTCTTTGAGTTGCTGGTATGTCTCATCTCCCACCAGCCTTTTCACGATAGCCAGACCGAAGCAGATTGCCGTTCCCGGGCCCCTGGAGGTCATTACGTTGCCATCGATCACCACCTTCTCTTTATCGGTATATCCCTCTTTTCCGATCTGCTCCTCAACGCCGGGATAGCAGGTATAGCGCTCACCGAGAACTCCCGCTCTATTCAGCGCAAAAGGTGCGGCACAAATGGCACCCAAAAGCTTGTCTTTGGCCTTCATTTCGCGAAGCAGCTCTTGAACGGTATCGTTTTCCGCAAGCGTATTGGTGCCCTCCCAGCCTCCTGGCAGCACAATCATGTCAAGCTCATCCGCCACAATAAATTTGATATCGATATCCGCTTTTATCGTTATGCCATTGGCGCCTGTTACGACTGTATCGTCGACACCTGCTACGATCACTTCGATACCTCCGCGGCGCATTACATCGATCAGACTTACAGCCTCTATCTCTTCAAATCCCTTTGCCAGCGGCACACACACTTTTGCCATGATACTCCTCCTTTTTTTGCTGATAGGTGATATCGTCTATTTCACTTTATCGAGATATTTACTTTCGGTAGTATCGACACGGATCTTGTCACCTTCGAGTATATGGTATGGCACCTGAACAACCGCTCCCGTTTTCAAGGTGGCGGGTTTGCGGCTTCCACTAGAAGTGTCCCCTTTGAAGTTCGGTGGAGTTTCAACCACTTCAAGCTCGACTACCTGCGGAAGCTCTACGGTGATCGGTTTGCCGTTATGAAAAAGAATATCGACCGTAAATCCTTCATCCAGAAATTTCATGACATCCTCGCCGACCTGCTCATGCGGCAGACCGATCTGCTCATATGTTGTCGTATCCATAAACTGCAGCATTTCACCATCGTCATAAAGATACTGCATGGTCTTTTGCTCCAGATTCGGAGTTTCGAACTTGTCTCCTGCATGTACAGTTTTTTCTATCACGCGTCCCGTTGAAAGAGATTTGATTTTTACACGTACAAATGCAGCACCTTTGCCCGGTTTGACATGCTGATACTCCACAACTCTGTAAGGTTGTCCCTCCATCTCGAGACGAACACCCTTTTTAAGGTCTCCCATTCCGATAGTAGCCATTATATCTCCTAATTTTTTAGGTTATTTTATCTAAAAAAGCTTGGAGAAGAGGTAAAAAAGAAAACTGAGAATAATCGAAAGAAGAATCGACGTGGCGATGGGAAAGTAAAAGGTGAAATTATCTTTTTTGATAACGATGTCTCCAGGCAGTTTACCTACCACGGAGACAAAAAGTCCGAATATGACAAGAACGACTCCCGTCATAATCAGGAGTCGGCCAATATCAGACATTTTCAAGCTCTTCGAGAACTTGAGGATTCATCGCTTTAGCGCGATACATCAATACCGGAATGAAAATGAGCGAGACGATCACGGCTGCCACGGTTCCTGAAATCAACGCCACTCCAAGCCCACCGAAAATTGGATCGCTTGCAAGCAGCGCAGAACCCAGAATAATAGCGATTGCAGTCAACATGATAGGCTTTGCACGAGTTGCCGTAGCTACCGCTATCGCATGCCGTTTTTCAAATCCCTTCTCTAGCATCAAGGCTTTTGCAAAATCGATCAAAAGCAGCGAATTGCGTGAGCTGATACCCATCAAGGCGATAAAGCCGATCAGTGAAGTAGCCGTCAGAAAGAATGTGTATGTAGTAACCATATCCGCCACCCAATGACCTACGATGACGCCGATGATCGAGAGGAAACTTCCTGCAAGTATGATCGCACTGATCGTAAAGTTTTTATAGTAAATCACCAACAGCAAGAATATAAGCACCAAAGCTGCGATAAAAGCGGCACCCAGATCGCGGAAAGTGTCAAGTGTAACTTTCATTTCGCCATCCCACTTCAAATCGAACACTTCACCCGTTTTTCTATCTGTAAAACGGAGATTGAAAAGATAGTCGGTCGTTTCGATCTTGTATTTTTTGGAAAAATTTTTCATGATCGCGCTGCGTGCATCGAGCAAAGGATATACCTGCGATACCAGATCAGTTTCAGCGGTTACGCTGATCATCCTGCGAAGCTCTTTTTGCATGATCGTAGGCGAGGCTTTCACTTCTCTGATGGTTACAACTTCGCTCATCGGCACGAGCATTCCCTTTTTGTTCATCAGTTTCAACGCGGCGAGTTTGCTTTTCAGTGCCTCCTTGCTGTGATCTTTCAATCTTCTCGTAGTATCGCTGAGCCTGACGAACAATCCGATCTGATCAGGATAGTTTCGGCTGTTTTTGTGGGCTACGACCATCCCTTCAAACGCCAGATATAGAATTTTATTGACTTGCTCCACGCTGAGGCCCGAACGGCTAATTTTATCAGGATTTGGAATGAGCTCATACTTTTCATATGGGTCATCGGCCATGATATCGATATCCACCAAACCTTTCGTATTTTTCAGAACAGTCGCCACTTTCTGGCTGAGTTGATAGGTTTGCTCGTAGTTTTTGCCATAAATTTCGGCCACGACGGCAGCAAGCGTAGGCGGTCCGGCAGGCTGCTCAACCATCTGGATCACAGTATCTTTTTTAAGCGCTTCACAGTTGGCTTTGATGATAGGACGCAGGCGATGAACTATCATAAACGATGGCTCTTCGCGCTCGTGCTTGTCTGTCAGATTTACGACGATCTCGGCCACATTTTCACTGTTTTTAAAAGTCGATCCTTTTACAAGTCCGGCATAATCAAGAGGCGCTCCCTGCCCCAGATAGACTTCGGCATCCGTGACCTCTTTCTCTTTTTGAAGAAATGAAACCACACACTCTCCGATCTTTTTCGTCTCTTCTATAGAACTGCCCGTAGGTGCATTTACATATATCGAAAATGTGTTGGCGCTTTTGCCGGGCAACATCTTTGCAAGAACGATCTTTGTAGGAAGCATCATGATCGAGCCGATAAGCGCCAATATGGTCAAACCGATCACTGTCCACTGTTTGACTCCGGAGCCTAGTAGATTATATATAAACTGCTCGAACTTTTTCATTGAACGCCTCCTTCTTTCGCTTCACTCTTTTTGTGGTGCTTGTGATGGTGGAAATGTGGCTTTTTGAGAAGCTTGAGTCCAAGATATGGCGTAAAGATATAGGCTACGATGAGTGAAGCGACCAAAGCGACCGGCACATTCGCAGGAATCGGTTTCATAAACTGCCCCATCATACCTCCAACGAACGCCATCGGCACCATCGTCAGGATTATCGCCAAAGTCGCGATATTGGTCGGCGCACCGATCTCGTCGGTCGCCTCGACCATGATTTCATCCATACTCTTATCCACTGCATCGTGCGAATGGAGATGACGATGAATATTTTCTATAACGATGATCGCAGCATCCACCAAGAGTCCCAAAGAAAGCAGAAACGCAAACAGCGTAATACGGTTTATGGTCTGCCCCGTGAGATAGGCTATAAAGAGCGTGATAGCCAAAATCGCCGGTACGGTGAAGGTAACGATAAGAGACTCTTTCCATCCCAGGAAAAAGACAAGCATAATAGAAATGATTACGATCGTGATAAGGATGTGATCGACAAGCTCGTTTACGGCATCGTTAGCTCTTTTGCCATAGTCGCGAGTGATAGCATATCCGACTCCCTCTTTCGCGAGCATTGGCCGGTAGCTCTCCATTTTCGCCTTGATGGCGTCGGCGATCGTTACCGCGTTCGTTCCGGCAAGTTTGCCGAGTGTAAGAGTCATAGCGGGCTTCAAAGGCGTAAAACCCTCTTTTTTATGTTCGGAAATTTCTACACTTTTGAAGTTTTGTATATCGCTGCCTGCAGTGACCCTTGCCACGTTTTTAAGATAGATGGGAGAGCCCATATATTGCGCTACGATCAGATTTTCCACATCACGAATACTCTCGATCGCATTCTTGACACCGAAAATTACGAGCTGACCATCTTTCGTACGCCCTTTGACGTCCGGCACATCTACCGCCAGAGCCTTGATCGCCTGCACGATCTGCCCGAGAGAGAGATGATAGCCTGAGAGTTTTCCCAAATCCACCTGTATATTGTACTGCTCTTTGCGCCCACCCTTGATCTGTGTTTTTGAAACGTTTTCGATCTGGCTGAGCTCTTGTTGAATCTCTCTGACAATCCTGAACAACTCCGTATCTTTGAGTACACTGCCCTCTTTTTTATAAAAAGTTATCGCCATGATCGGGATATCTATATCGACATCGAAAGGCTTCACTAGCGGATTCATTGTTCCCTTGGGAAGCAAATCCATATTTTGCATAACCTTGTCGTATAGATTCAGATTGGCCCTCTCGCGGTCTTCCCCGATATAATACATCACATTGACCACTCCTACATTATCCATCGCGATTCCGTAGATATGCTCGACACCTTTTATTTCACGGATTTTCCGCTCCAGTGGGTTGACGATAATATTTTCTATCTCGCGCGGAGAAGCGCCTGGCATCGGAACTATGATGGTGCCGCCGGCAACGGAAATCTGAGGGTCCTCTTCTCTTGGCATCACTTCAAGCGATACATATCCTATAATCAAAAGAAATATTCCAAGAATCGGCGTAAGTGGATTGTGCAAAAAATACTTTGCCAGCTTCCCTGCAATATCTTTAGGCTGATAGCCCTTTTTCTCTTCCATATTTCACCCTTTACCGGATTGAAATCTGGGCATACATGCCAGGATAGACACGATACCCTTTGTAGTCGAAGGTGACTTTCATTTTAAACTGGTGGGTCATTGGATTGGAGCTTGGGATAATAGCAAACACTTTACCCTCTCTGTCATAGCCGATCGAAGGGATGACAACTCTCACCTTCTTGCCAACTTCGACATCTTTGAGGTTGCTCTCGGAAATCTCTGTCATGATTTTCAAGCGGCTAAGATCGGTAAGGATAATCGCCGGCATACCCGGAATTGCCATCTCTCCTGCATTGATTCTTTTTTCCACCACCACACTGTCGTTGGGGGCACGCACATCGAGATATTTATACTGATTGAGCACCTCTTTGAGTTTTGCTTTCGCCTGCTCGACCTGCTTTTGAGCTATCTCGATCATCGCTTTTGTGTTTTCTGCCGCCAACTGGAGGTTTTCAAGCTCATATTTGCTGACCATCCCTTTTTTAAACAGCCTTTCATGGCGTGCGAGGTTGGTCAGAATATTGTTGTACTGATTGCGATTCATCTGAAGAGCGAGCTCGGCCTGCGAAATTGCAAGCTCCACCTGTGATTTGGCGCTATCGATCTCTTTTGAATCGATCGTATAAAGCAGCTGTCCTTTTTTGACACGTTGCCCCTCCACCACATATACACGCTTTACGAAGCCCATATATCGGCTTGTCATCATTTTCTGGTTATCCGACACGACGCTTCCTGTAAGCGACAACTCCGCCGCACCCAGACCGAGTGCGAGCACAATCAATGCAAGAGCGATTCTTTTCATAATATTCCTTTATTGATGATATTTTCAAGTTCAAAGACTTTGTTATTGCGTGCGTTTCTCGTCGTAGTGAGCTTGAGTACCGCCTGAATCTGTTCGCTGTTTTTTATCAAAACGTCATTTATGGAGATCAGGCCCTCTTTATAGCGGCCATAATAGTTCTCATAAACACGGTTCATGAATTTAACCTTCTCTTCGAGAGACCTTATATCATATTCGCGGCTTTTGATCTCGGTGATGATCTTGTCGATCTTGAGAGCAATCCCCTTTTTTGCAAGATCCATCTGGTGGTGCGCTTTGAGATTTTGAATACGTGCTTTTTCATATTTGGACTTGTCTATTAGCCCATTGAAGATATTCCACTTCAGTTGTATCCCGACAGTATATGAATCTTTATCGGTAAAATCGTTCATGAAATCGTCATCGGCGCTTCCATATTCGGCAAATGCTCCTACCTGTGGAAGAAAATTCGATCTTTCGACTCCAACAGCCAGATCTGTAACCTCTAAACCTATTTTTGCCTTTTGGATATCCAGGTTTCTGCCAACCATCTCCTCTTTTTTCATTTTAGGCATTGGGACATCTTTGTCTTCTGCCGAAATCGAAATCACTTTATCGTCAACCAAAAAAGAGAGGAACTGGTATGCCAGATCGCGATTGAGATGCGCCTGATTTAACATTCGCAACACATCCGCCCTCTTTGTCTCTACCTGGAGCAGGTCGATATCGAGCGCATACCCCTCTTTTACCATGTTTTCAACCGTATCCTGCAACTCTTCCACATTGTGCAAAATCACCGTCAGGTTTTTGATATAGTTATCCACCAGTGCGATATCGTAAAATGTCTTACGCGTCTGATATACCTTTTCGTTCAATACCTTTTGTTTATCCAAACGGCTCATCTTGGCCATCTTGCGGGCAATTTTTCCATATTTGTTCAGTTTCCCACCCACATAGAGCGGAATTTGGAATTGGAGTTTTTCCTGGAAATGGTTACGCGCATCCGGATAGTTAAGCTTGCTTGGCTGGATAGACAAGACTCCATTCATTCCTTGCAAATCCTGAGACGTCAACGAATTGCTATTCGCTTTCATCAATGCTTGACCCATTGGTGCAAGAAATTGATCAAAACCAAAATCTGCAAATGTCGCTTCCCTGCTTTGCAATTTGAATCCAAAAACATTGCCTGCATCGTTCGAGCGAAGAGCGTTCATTACAAGATCCAGACTCCCGTAATTGTAGCCGTCTGCCACCTTGATATCCAGATCTTTCATTTTCGACTCATCCTGCGCCACCTTGATCTCGAGGTTATGCTCTTTCACCAAAGTGAGTGCACGATCGAGCGTCAAATGCTCTTGCGTGGCAAAAAGTGGCAAGGCGAGTGCCAATGCCAACAGTGTCCTTCTCATACCCGCTCCTTTGACGATTTAATTGTTAATTTTATAATGAAGATGGATAATTATACAAGAAAAAAATAAAATTTATATTATTTATAAGCCGAGGTTATCGGCATTATAACCGAAAACCTCTCAGTGAAGAAAATAGTGAAAGTTTTTTAGAGGCGGACATACTTTACATACACAGAAGCTTCCAGGCTGTCGAGCTCCCTTAAAACATCTTTATCTACATCGTTATCGACAATGATAACGGCAAGCGCCAAACCACTTTTGTCGCGCCCAAGACGAAAATCTGCGATATTGACATTGTGCTCGGCAAGAATGCGCCC
Source organism: Campylobacterales bacterium (assembly GCA_027065515.1). Lineage (GTDB taxonomy): Bacteria > Campylobacterota > Campylobacteria > Campylobacterales > Hydrogenimonadaceae > Hydrogenimonas. Next base: position 11,664 of record JAMOOM010000028.1, on the reverse strand, counting down.
TACATCACCGATCACGCCTGGTACATCCGTATTTTTAAAGAGAATCATCTTGCCTTTGGGTTCCACATCGAGTGGAAATCCATTAATCTCTACAATTCGTTGAACGTCATCGTTGAAAATTGTTCCTGCAATTTCAATGACCTCTTTATCGGTGGTCAATCTTATACGGATTAGATTTTTATATGCTCCTGCTGTAGGGCTGCCGCTCTTTTGGATCTCAATTCCTCGCTCTTTGGCGACGAAATCGGCATTGACGTAGTTGATCGTTTCACCCAGTGATTCTTTGAGGGCGCCTACCGTAGCAAACGTAGCCAAAGAATCTACATAATCACCTATTTCGCCCTGAGCGTCAAGTCGGATTGATCTGATCGCCCCCCTGTTGGCCTGGGCTGCCAAAAATCCGATCTTTTGCGTCAACTCCAGATATGGTTTTACAAATTCCGGAATTTCATTCTCTCTGATAGGTAGATTCAATGCGTTGGGATAGCTGATACCTCTGGCCGCATCGAGCGCCTGCTGGGCCGCCTGGGTGGCGATTTTGTATTGTGATTCATGCGTATTGGCGCCAAGGTGCGGAGTGACGGTAATATTGTCAAGATCAAGAAGCGGGTTGTCAGTCGCAGGCTCTTTTACAAAAACATCGATTCCCGCAAATCTGATTTTACCGCTCTTGAGCCCTTCATACAACGCAGCTTCATCATAAAGACCGCCGCGCGCGCAGTTGATGAGCACTACGCCATCTTTCATCTTTGTGATCTCGTCTTTTCCGATCATGCCGATCGTCTCATCGGTCTTGGGGGTATGGATCGTAATGATATCACATGAGAGAATATCGTCGAAATTATCGGTATATTCGACTCCCAGATCCGTAGCTTTGTTGGGATTTATGTACGGATCATAGGCCACGACATCCATCTCGAAAGCTTTTGCCCGTTTGCCTACGCGGCTACCGATATTACCGAAGCCAATAATGCCCAGTTTTTTGTCTTTAAGCTCGTAGCCAAGCCATTTTTCTCTCTTCCAGATACGGTTTAGCTTAAGATCGTTATGTGCATAAGGAAATGCACGCATACAAGCAAGCATATGCGCCATCGTCAGCTCTACGGCAGCGATAGTGTTGGCCGTCGGCACATTCATGACGATAATCCCGCGTTTGCTGCATCCTTCCATATCAACGTTATCGACACCAACGCCGGCTCGCACGAGCGCTTTCAGCTTCTTGGCGGCTTCCAGAAACGCTTCATTGACTTCCGTGGAGCTTCTCGTGATCGCCACATCGGCATCCTTGATCACTTCGAGCAGCTTGTCTTTAGGCAGATCCGCCACATTGACATAATTGATATCAGGCTGAGATTCAAGCATCTTCAAACCACTTTCATGAATGTGGTCGCAGACCATGATCGTATGCTTTTGCATGCTAATCCTTTTTTAGTTTATTACTTTACTGAATAAATATATCTTCCAAATTTTTAGAGGAAAAAATAATACATAGATTCACTCAGTGAAGCAATATCTGCAAATCGTAAGCTTTGGCGACCGAAACAATCTTTTGGATCGTTTTTTTATCACTGTCACGAATCGCTAAAACACCTTCTCTTTTTTTTCTGTAGAACGCATAACGAATATGCATTCTCTCGAGTAGCTGCTTGATGCAAAATATTTTATAATCGTCAAGATCTTTTAATATTAGACGGTGAATATTCTCGTGTGGCGGCTTTTTTTTCAAAGGGAGCACTATCTCCATTTCACTCACCGCATAACTATAGGTAGGCCGTCTCTTTATGGCAAGTTTTTCGAGCCAGGGGCGAGAAGCTTTTGCTTCGTCTTTACCTCTCTTCTTTAACGGCACTACACTTTCAGCCGGCAAAGAATGGTAGGAGGCGCCCCCATCCTTTGTGGCATATCGGTAGAGCAAAATCAGCAATATAGCGACCGAGACTGTCGAAACGATCCCGAAAAGGATGATCAACAGTTTGCGCATCGGTTATCTTAAAGTTGATCTTTGAGTATATCCCCGATTGTCAAACGGTCTTCGCTACTGTTGAATTCATTCAGAGCATCACGCTCCTGCTGACGCTCCAATCTTCGTACAGATAGGCGAATTCTATTGCTGGCTGGATCCAGCATTACGATAACGCCTTCTATTTCATCGCCTTTGTTCAGCTCTTCCATGTTCAGTGGTGCAACATCCTCTTTGCGGATCAGCGCATCTACACCGTCTTCGATCTCTACAAACACGCCGAAATCTTTGACGTCTCTTACTTTACCCTTGACGATATCTCCGACTTTGTGCTCTTTGGCAAAACGGTCGATTGGACTCTCTTCAAGCGCCTTACGACTGAGGCTGATACGCTCGCTTTCAGGATCGATCTTGATGATTTTAACTTCGACCTCATCGCCTTTTTTCAGCAGATCTTTCGCTTTGACACCTTTTTCCCACGAAACATCCTGATTGTGTAGAAGCCCTTCTACGTTGCCAATACGAACGAAAGCTCCAAAATCAGTCAGAGTCGTAACTACACCTTTTACAATATCGCCCACTTTATGCTGTTGCACAAACTCGTCGAAAGGCTTGGGCTGAAGATTTTTATATGAAACTCTGAGTCGTCGAGTTTCTGGATTTATCTCTATGACCTCTACATCGATCTCTTCACCGACACTGATATAGTCTTTGGGATTTTTGATATTTTTATCCCAGGAGACTTCGGAGACGTGAAGGAATCCCTCTATGTCGTTACCCAGATCAACAAATGCACCGTAAGGCTCGATATTGCTTACGGTTACCTTGATCGTATCTCCCGCTTCAAGCTGCTCGACTACCTCTTCCCATGGATCGGACATCGTCTGCTTGATAGAGAGAGAAAGATGGCGTTTTTTAGGATCGTAGCCTATCGCCTTGACCTCAACCACATCACCCTCTTCATATAGTGACGCGGGATTGACGGGCCCTTTGTAACTGATTTCGCTGTAATGGACAAGCCCTTCGATACCTCCGACATCTACAAACATGCCGTAGCTCGTTATCTTCTTGATGGTTCCTTCGACAATTTTGTCCTCTTCCATCAATTTTTCGACGATCTCTTTGCGCTCTTTGCGAAGTTTATCGAGATATTTACGGCGAGATATGACGATAGAGTCACGATCTTTGTCGAGCTTCAGAATGATCGCCTTGATATCTTTGCCGATCGGGTTTTTTCCCATTGCAAACGCAGCTTGACTCATAGGCATAAAAAATTCGATATTATCTTCACCTATCACGAAATAGCCGCCACGGTTTTTGCGCACAACACGCCCTTCGACAACCATGTTTTCTGCATCTTCTTCATGCTCTTGAATAAATTTTCGAATATTGGCTTTACGAATCGCTTTCTGATAAGATGCCTGCGGTCGCTCGTTGCGATATCCTGTAATGACCACGGGGATCGTATCGCCGACTTTAAATTTGAGGTTACCCTCTTCATCCCGTAATTCATCGAGATTGACACCCGCCTCCTGTTTGCGGCCCACATCCACCAGCGCCTGATTGTCGTTTTCACGAATCTCTACAATAACACCGTCAGTAATGCTTCCGCCCTGCTCCTTTTTTTCATACGCATCCAACATAGACGCGAAATCTTCCTCCATGTTTTCGATCTCTTCCATTGAGGCCTTGTCCATACCTGATTCCTTTTCCGTTTTTAATATGATATTATACTTTAAATTCTCTTATTTTTCCAATAATCTCTTCGATGATCCATTCAGGAGTCGATGCACCGGCTGTAACACCGCACACTTTTTTATTTTCAAACCAGGATCTTTGCAGCTCCTCTTTCGATTCGATATGGTACGAGTCTGGGCAATGTCGCTTACAGATAGAGTGCAATTGCTTTGTATTGGATGACTGTTTACCACCTATGACGATCATGACATCGGCTTTTTGCGCCAACTCTTTTGCAGCATCCTGGTTTTCGAATGTCGCATTGCAAATCGTGTTGAATACCCTTACTTCTTTGTGTCGTGGCACGAGGTAGCTTATGATTTTGTGATACTCTTCTATCTTCCTTGTAGTCTGCGCGACGAGGGCAACTCTCTCTTTCAGGTGAATCTTTTCGAGATCTTCTATGCCAAGCACCGCATAGACGGGTCCTTGCGCATAGCTCATCACACCTTTGATCTCCGGATGGTTCGCATCTCCGAATATAACGATATCGTATCCCTCATTGCTCATCTGCTCGACAATCTGCTGCGGCTTTGTCACAAAAGGACAAGTAGCGTCAATCACTTTGCCACCTTTGTTTTTAAGCTTTTTTAGGTCTTCTTTCGGTATTCCATGGGTGCGTATCACGGTCGCCTGGCCATCTTTCAACTCGTCGAGAGAATGGGCCAGCGAGACGTCAAACTTCTCTTTCAGTCTGCCTATTTCCATATTGTTATGAATCAAAGGCCCCAGCGTAGTGCTGCCGGGATGCTCTTCTGCAATCTTGATTGCACGTTTTACGCCAAAACAAAATCCATATTTTTCGGCTCGTACTATCTCCATTGTCTCACCTTTGTAATCTTTTGAAGTATGTGCGTAAAATTTGGAAACGATGTTTCGATACACTCCACATCTTTGATCCTCATATCGGCCAAAAGCCCTGCGATGGCAAAACTCATTGCAATGCGATGATCTCCACAGCTGTCGATCTCGGCAGAGCTGAACACCCCGCCTTCGATTTCGTATCCATCTTCTTTCTCGGCACACTTGATGCCACATGCTTCAAGCCCCTCTACGACACAATGAATGCGATCGGACTCTTTTACCCGTAACTCCTTGGCATTTTTGACAACACTTTTTCCTTCCGCCACCGCCATTGCTATGGCTAATGCAGGCAATTCATCTATGAGCCACGAAATGCGTTCATCTACGATGGTTGCACGAAGCTTCCCATTGTATGTAATTTCGATATCACCGATTGGTTCGTAACGATTTTCCCTCTCTACAAAATCTATCTTCGCGCCCATTTTTTGCAAAACATTATATGCTTCGATGCGGGTTGGATTGAGAGTGACATTCTTTATCACCACCCGGCTTCGCGGGACGATAGAGGCCGCTACCGCGAAAAAAAATCCACTCGAAGGATCGGCTGGTACTGTAATTTCGAGCGGCTCCAGAGGCCCATTTGCAGGCTCGATCGTGATAACATCCCAGCTTTCGATATTGGCTCCCATTCCCCGCAACATTCTCTCTGTATGGTCGCGCGTAAGTTCGGGTTCTTTATAGGTAGATGTGCCGTCCGCTCTGAGCGCTGCAAGGATCATCGCACTTTTGACCTGAGCAGAAGCGACGGGACTTTCATAATCGAAAGCTTTGAGCTTTTCTCCACGAATGCAAAGGGGAGCGAGATTGGCACTATCTCTTCCATCGATTTTCGCCCCGATCTGCGACAGTGGCCCGGTAACTCGTTTCATAGGCCGTCTTCTGAGATATTTATCACCACTGAGAACATAATGACCATCAATGGCACTCAAAAAGCCACAAAAAAGTCTAATCGCAGTACCGGAATTTCCACAATCGAGGACATCATCGGGCTCTTTAACCTCTCCGGGAGGGGTAATGACCAGCATATCGCCATCATCTTCGATTTCCGCCCCTAGCTGTCCAACAATTTTCAGTGTATTCAGTGTATCTTCGGCACGTAAATAATTTTTTATTTTACTGGGCCTGTCACTGAGAAGCGAAAAGATGGCACAACGGTGCGATATGGATTTGTCACTGGCGATATCGTCACATATAAGATCGAAGGCATTGGCCTTTTTTACCTCCAGCCACATCATCGCAATGTCGCCTTGAAATTGTCTTGAAGCAGATCCAATATCTTCTCCATAATTGCATTGATTTCGTTTTCATCCAAAGTTTTCTCCATGGACGATATGACAAAACGAATCGTAAGGCTCATCATGTCTCCAAGTGCATCATCCACATAACGATCTATCGGATAGAATGTTTTTACTTCTGCAGGAAGTGCCGAGGCAAGCGCCTTTTCGATAAGCGCATATGTAGTCGATTGTGGAACTACAATGCTGATATCTCTTTGCATAGGGGTGAATGCACTAATCGCTTTGGCACGAATATGCCTAGGTTTCAGATATGCCAAATCGATCTCTGCAAAATAGGTATCTGGCAAATCATACTTTTCAGCCACTGTCGGATGGAGCTTACTGAGCACACCTACTTTTTTTCCATCGATCATCATATCCGCAGATTGGTATGGATGAATCAATCCGTTTTGCACGGTGCATTCTACGAGCTCAAAACATCCAATCACTGCGGCTACCTTGTCTGCAAAAGAGGCGAAATCTATCATCGATGGTTTTCCGGCATTGGCGACTTCTTCACTCTCCTTCTCGCCGCTGTAGACCAACCCAAAATGGAGAGATTCGTCGCGCTTTTCATCAAAAACCGTTCCGATCTCAAAAAGTGGAATTCTTCTTTGCGACATACGCACATTTCGCTGGAGAGAATCGAGCATAGAGACCATCAAAGATGGGCGCAGTCCATCCATTTCGCTTGTAATGGGATTCAACAGCGCTTTGGAGGTCAGGATCTCTTTGAAGCCCAGCTCCTTTACGCGCTTGTTGTCGCAGAAAACATAATGGATCGTCTCAAAAAAGCCATTACCGACCGCCTTGAGCCGGATATCTCGCAAAAATCTGTGCCGAGCAAGGGCATCGGTTTCACGATTGGCTTCGGTAAAACAGAGTGGCTTCGAAGGGATATTGTCGATTCCTATAATTCGGACGATCTCTTCGATCACATCCTGAGCATTTTCGATATCATGCCTGAATGCTGGCGCTTCCAAAATCACTTCATCCCCTTCGGTTCGAAGAATCCTAAAAGCGAGCCTAGAGAGTATGCCGACAACGACAGAAAGCTCGATCTCCTCTCCTATCAATGCCGCGATCTCTTCGGTAGATATTTTCAGAGTAACCGGTTCATATTCGGTCAGATACTCACTGCAGCCTGCGTAAATATCTATCGAACCATAATCTGCCAAAATCTTAAGAAGGTAATTTAATCCAAAATCCAGGTCGGGCTCGCTGCCTCGGGAGGTACGATAATAGAGTGGATCCGTTTTCAGCTTCTCGTTCTTGACAGCCGGGGCTATGATATGTGGAGCCACATAACTCGCTTCCAGCAAAAATGTATGTTCGTTTTCATCGGCTCTACATTCTGGATCTTGTCTGACACCTACAATTGAAACGGTTTTTCCATTCACCTCGATAGCACCAAGATGATCCGGAAGCTCTTTCAATACAAGCTTCACCTTCTCTTCTTTTTCCGACTGCACCAATTTGGAAAATCCATAATCCCGCAAAATAACCCCGGTAGCGTGTATCGCATAAGAGGTAAACGCATCTATCGTGGTCGCAAATTCCTGCTCTACGAATGCAAGCCGCAACCGAATCAAAAGAGGAACCGTAAGTGATTTACTATCCACCGCCCGATAGACCAACGATACATGCGGCCTTCCCTCATGGATGAACTGAAGTATGCGCCCAATACCCAGGTCGCTCTTTTCCTCAAGTTGCAAATCGAGCGTTTTCATTGGGCGTTCGAAAGCCACGGAAAGTTCACGAGCAACACCATTGATGCTCAGACAGTCGCCACGGTTCGCAGTGAGTTCAATTTCAATTATATCTTCTTGCAATGGCGCAAAACCACACAGAGCTTTTCCTGGTATCAATGCGCCGATACTTTCATCGAGCTCAAGAATTCCTTCACCAAACGCAGGAAGTCCGAGCTCTTTGGCCGAACATACCATCCCGTCGCTCTCAACCCCTCGAAGTTTGGCATGCTTTATCTTCATACCATCAGGCATCACGGCTCCGATTGTAGCGACCGGAACATAAAGTCCCTCGCGGATATTTTTAGCTCCACAGACGATCTGTTTGACACCTGTCCCGATATCTATCTGGCAAACGTTGAGCTTATCCGCATCAGGATGCTTTTCACACGACTTGACAAAACCGACCACTATTTTTTCAGGTATTCTGATCCGTTTTAGCGCATCGACCTCCAAGCCGATACTATTGAGTTTTTTGCATATTTCATCGGTTGAAATACCATCCAAATCGACCCACTCTTCCAACCATGTTCGTGTCACTATCATTGAAACTGCTCCAATAGGCGTAGATCGCCCTCAAAAAGTGATCTCAAATCCGGAATCTGATGCATCAACATTGCAAAACGCTCGACACCAAGGCCAAAAGCGTAACCACTTACATTCTCATAGCCTACCGCCTTAAAGACATTGGGGTCGACCATGCCGCATCCCAAAACTTCCAGCCAACCGGTGCGAGAACAGACACGACACCCCTCTCCTTTACAGAATATACAGCTGATATCGACCTCCGCTGAAGGCTCGGTGAACGGGAAGAAACTAGGTCTGAATCGCACATCTACATCGCCAAACATCGTATGAAGAAAATCTTCAAGAATCCACTTCAGATTTGCAAAAGAAACCTTTCCCTTTTCATCGACCATCAATCCCTCGACCTGATGAAACTGTGGTGTATGTGTCAAATCAAAATCACGGCGAAATACCGCCCCCGGACTTATCATGCGAATGGGCGGCTTCTGTTTCATCATCGTTCGTATTTGCACAGGTGATGTGTGGGTTCGAAGAAGTTTTCCATCCTTGAAATAGAAAGTATCTTGCATATCACGGGCGGGATGATAATCGGGAAGGTTCAAAGCCTCGAAATTATGAAACTCATCCTCCACCAAAGGTCCTGTCTCCATCGAGAAATTCATAGAACTGAAATATTCGATAATTCTGTCCATTGTCGTCATTACAGGATGGAGCGCACCACTTTGAGGCCTAGGCGAGTAGAGCGAAACATCAATCGCCTCCGAAGCAAGCCTTGCTTCAAGAGCCCGGGCTTCCAGCTCCCTTTTTTTGGCCTCATACGCTTTCATCAGAGAGTTTTTGAGCTGATTGAGCTCTTTGGCCACCACCGGCTTTTGCGCCGGTGGCACACTCTTCATATTGGCGAAAGCTTTGGCCAGATCACCTTTTTTGCCAAATATCGCAATCCGAAGCGCCTCGAGCTCTTCTAGCGAATCGGCAGCATTAATTTTATCGATCCAATTCTCCACAAACATTCCTTGGAATTTTTATACCGAACATAGGGTGCCTCTAAAACCCTACAGTATTGGGTGCAGCGATTGTATTACAATCTTCATTAAGTTCCAGTAAAGAGGCAAATTTGATATACTAATGGATATCTTAAAAAACCAGAAACAGGAGCTAGTAAATGTGTATATTCTGCCAAATAGCAAAAGGTGAAATCCCTTCAAACAAAGTGCTAGAAGATGAAGAATTTCTGGCCTTTCACGATATCAATCCTATCGCACCCATACATATATTGATCATTCCGAAAGAACATGTTGAAAATTTTCAATCTGTATCACCCGAACTGATGGCGAAGATGACACCTTTTATACAGAAAGTGGCATCCCAACTGTGCCTAGATCAAACAGGCTACAGGCTCATCACAAACAATGGAAGAGATGGCGGACAAGAGGTCCCGCACCTTCATTTTCATCTTCTAGGCGGTGCGAAACTCAAGTGGACGAACCTGACACACAACGATCCGCATAAAAACCTCTAGGAAAATGAATTTTTCATCTTCTCTTTTTCTTGAAGCCATTTTTGGATGGCTTCAATCTGCTCTTTTGTTCTTTCCGTAGAGGTGCCACCTTGAGAATTACGTGCATTCATGGAGTGTCTTATGGAGAGATATTTTTCTACATCTTCTTTTATTCTATCATCGATCGATTGAAGCGATGCAGTATCCAGTTCGCTTAAATCACACCCTTTCTCCTCTGCAAGCGCTACCGCTCGACCTGTAATGAAATGGGCTTCCCTGAATGGTATTTTACATTTTTCAACAAGATAATCTGCAAGATCCGTAGCACTCAGGTGTCCGATCTTACACGCTTGCTCCATACGCTCTTTGTTTACCTGCATGGTCTTGATCACTTCAGCGAGTATTGTCAATGATATTTCAGCCGTTTCGACACTGTCGAAAGTCCCCTCTTTGTCCTCTTGCATATCTTTGTTGTAAGCTAGTGGCAAGCCCTTCATTACAGTTAGAAGCGAGATAAGGTTGCCGTATGTGCGCCCGGTTTTTCCACGAAGAAGCTCGGGCACATCAGGATTTTTCTTTTGTGGCATGATGGAGCTTCCAGTCGAATACGCATCGCTAAGTGTCACAAATCTGAATTCTGAACTTGACCATAGTATCAGCTCTTCTGCCAGCCTGGAAATATGCATCATCATTGTCGCGATATTAAAAAGCATCTCCAGAGCAAAATCTCTATCGCTAACCGTATCCAGGCAGTTTAGGGATGGCCTATCAAACCCAAGCTCATGCGCCGTGAGCTCTCTATTCACAGGATGCGGAGTTCCAGCCAGAGCAGCGCAGCCTATAGGTGAATAGTTGTTTCTTTTAAAACTGCTTTCAAAGCGCTCATGGTCGCGTTTAAGCATCGAAGCGTATGCCATCATGTGGTAGCCAAAATTTATTGGTTGCGCATGCTGAAGATGCGTCATTCCCGGAAGCATGGTTTCGCTGTTCTTCTTGGCGATTTCAACAAAAGCCTCCACGACATCAAGGATCAATTCTCTAATTATTTCATTATGTGCCTGCACATAAAGTCTAAAATCAAGTGCAACCTGATCGTTGCGGCTTCGGGCAGTATGAAGTTTTTTTCCAGCATCACCTATGATCTCGGTAAGCCGTTTTTCAATCGCCATGTGAATGTCTTCATCACTCAGATCGAATTGGAATGTGCCCCTTTCAATCTCATCTCTTATCTGGTCGAGACCGTTGATAATTGTTTTATACTCATTATCATCTATCAATCCTTGCGCATTTAGCATTTTGGCATGCGCTTTGGACCCCTTTATATCATATTCATAGAGTTTTTTGTCAAAATTAAGTGAGGCATTGAATTCATCCAACAATTTCGAAGCTTTTCCACTAAAGCGACCAGACCACATTTTTCCCATTGGTATCTCCTATTGAAATGCGGTATTGTATCAAATTCCAAAGGGATAATGCCTAATTGCAAGCAGGCACATTGCCACTGTCCTTTGCGTATTTGAGAAAAAAATGTTTTATATGCTTTTGATTCTTTTTGAACTTGGAAGAATTAAGTTCTTTCATGGCTTCGTTATTGTTTTTATGCACTTCAATCAGCTTTTTAGCATCCTTTTCAAAAAACTCATTCCACTCCTCTTGCGAGTGTGACAACGTTAACTTTCCACCCGACTTATGACATTTTTTGCACAGTTTCATATAAAAACGCTGACCCTTAAAAACTGAAGCATGCGCTACAGTGATACCAAAAACAAATATGACACTCATTAGTAAATATCTGCGCATTAAAATCCTTTTGAAATAATAATATAAATATATACTACTAATACAATCATAATGTTCGGCTTAAATATAAACAGCGGCAGAAAATAGAAGATTCTATAAATAGAGAATGATTTAGAAAAGGGAAATAGGGGAAAAAGAAAGAAAGAAACCTCAAGCCCGGCACCGACCTACCTTCCCACTCCCGAAGGGAGCAGTATTATCAGCGCTGAGGGGCTTGACTTCCGGGTTCGGGATGGGACCGGGTATAAC
>JAMOOM010000027.1 GCA_027065515.1 Campylobacterales bacterium | reverse complement strand
GAAACGTTTTCGGCCTCTTTCTCTCTCTTCTCTTTCAAAGCGCCGCCTTTTTGTGCGGCTAAGGCCTCATCGATCTCTTTTTCAATCGTAGCATCGTCATCCTTTGAAGTTCTGACTACAGCCAATGGCGTGCCGACAGGATACTCCACCCCCTCTTTTCCTACAATTTTTTCAATCGTGCCATCCTCATAGATTTCAGCCTCGATTACCCCTTTGCTCGTTTCGATATCGGCTATCACGTCACCTTTTTTGACACGATCACCCTCTTTCACCTTCCATTCGGCCAGAATGCCAGATTCCATATCGGCACCCAGGCTCGGCATTTTATAGATCATCTACGCATCCTCCATCAAAGCTCTGGCTGCGGCAGCAACTTTTTCCACACTTGGTATCGCAGCCTCTTCGAGATGCCTTGGATACGGGATCGGCACCTCTTCGCTGCAAACCCTCCGCATAGGAGCGTCAAGTTCGAAAAATGCCTGCTCATTGATCCGAGCCATGATTTCAGCACTGATGCTTCCAGACCTCCACCCTTCATCCACCGTCAACACTCTGTGGGTCTTCGCCACCGATGCCATAATAGTCTCATCATCGAGCGGGCGAAGAGAACGCAAATCGACCACTTCGGCATCTATCCCCTCTTTCTCCAACGCATTGGCGGCATCGAGCGCTTTCAAAAGATTTATGCCATAGGCGAAAACAGTCAGATCCTTGCCCTCTCTCATCACTTTGGCTTTCCCGATTGCCATCGGCTCGGCGGATGTGTCCAGCTCTCCTTTGGTATTGTACAAAAGGGCGTTTTCAAAAACGAGCACCGGATCCGGATCCGCCAAAGCCAGATGGATCATATCGAAAGCGTCCTGCACTGTTGCAGGAGTCAGCACTTTGATTCCTGGAATATGTGCATACCACCCCTCCAGAGAGTGGGAGTGCTGGGCTGCAAGCTGCTTGCCGGCACCTGTGGCCATGCGGATAACCAACGGTACGTTGAACTGGCCTCCAGACATATGCAGCAGATGAGCCGCATTGTTCATAATCTGATCGAGCGCCAAAAGAGAGAAGTTTACCGTCATAATCTCTACGATCGGCCGCATTCCATTCATAGCCGCACCGATTCCCATGCCTGTAAAGCCGGATTCGCTCAAAGGAGTATCGACGATTCGCTCCGGGCCGTATTTCTCCAAAAGCCCCATGCTCACGGCATACGTACCGCCATATTTGCCTACATCCTCTCCTGCGAGAAAAACTCTTTTATCCTTTTCCATCGCCGTATCGATACCCATCCTGACCGCTTCGCGATAGGTGATCTCTTTTTTCATTTCGCCTCCTTCTCCGAATAGACGAATCTTGTCAATTCAGAAACCGGTTCCCAGCTGCCTTTTTCTGCATATTCGACCGCCTTTTCTATCTCTTTTTCCACCTCTTTTTCGATCGCATCGGCATCGATCTTCTCCCACATCCCGTTCTCTTGCAGATATTTTTTCAAAGTGATTATAGGCCCTCTTTTCTTCCACTCCTCCACCTCTTCTTTGGATCGATAGAGCTCCGGATCGAACATCGAGTGGGCTCGAAAACGGTAAGTCTGGCACTCCAAAAAGAGAGGACCCTTGCCCGAACGTACATGCTTTACGGCTTTTTTGGCTGCATCGTTCACTTTCAGCACATCCATTCCATCCACCCGATGTGCCTCCATGGCGTAACTTTTGGCCTTTTTTATGAAATCCGGTTCGGACTGGGCTCTTTCGATATGGGTCCCCATTCCATACAAATTGTTTTCGCAGACAAACAGCACCGGAAGCTCCCAAAGCTGGGCGAGATTCATAGATTCGTGAAATTCGCCTTCAGCCACCGCGCCATCTCCGAAAAAGCAGACTGTAACCCGATCTCTTCCCATTCTCTTGTCCGCCAACGCGATCCCGACGGCCAGCGGCAGGCCGCCGCCGACGATCGCGTATCCTCCATAAAAATTTTTCTCCTTGTCGAAAAGGTGCATCGAGCCTCCGCGCCCGCGCGAACACCCTTCCATTTTTCCATATAATTCGGCCATCACCTTTTCGGCAGGCACCCCTTTCAAGATTGCATGGCAATGTTCGCGGTAGGTTCCCACAACCCCGTCTTTATCTTCGATCGCGTCGATGACTCCCGTCGCTACCGCCTCTTCTCCGATATAAAGGTGCAAAAACCCGCGGATCTTTTGCTCGGTATAGAGTTCGGCGCACTTCTGCTCAAACCGCCGCAACAGAAGCATTTGACGGTAGAACTTTTCCGCTTTTTTCAAACTTGGACTCATTTGGTTCTCCTATTTTTCCAATGTGGAGGTATCGCCAAGAGGCAACCCCAGCTCCATAGCCCTAAGTAGCCGCCTCATAATCTTTCCGCTGCGGGTTTTGGGCAGATTGTCCATAAATTCTATCTCTTTGGGAGCGATCGCGACTCCCAGTTTTTTGCGTCCGAAAGCGAACAGCTCTCTTTTGAGCTCTTCACTTGGCTCGTATCCTTTTTTCAAAGATACGAAAGCTTTCACTATCTGTCCCGCGACCGGATCCGGCTTGCCTATAACCCCAACCTCGGCAACTGCAGGATGCTCCATCAAAGCGCTTTCCACTTCGAAAGGCCCCACCATATGGCCGGATGTCTTGATGATATCGTCCGCACGCCCTACAAACCAGAAGTAGCCATCCTCATCCATGTACGCGAGGTCTCCGGATATATACCATCCGCCGACAAAAGATTTTCTATATTTCTCTTCGTTGTGAAGATATCCTCTGAACATCGAAGGCCATCCGGGCTTGAGCGCCAGATCACCCTCGACACCCGGTTTTGTTACGACCGTAGCGGTGCCATCGTCGTTACGATGCACGATCGCCGCTTCGACTCCAGGGATCGGACGGCCCATAGATCCGGGGCGAATCGTCTGCGAAATGTAGTTTGCGATCATGATACCCCCGGTTTCGGTCTGCCACCAGTTGTCGTGGATTGGAAGATTCAGCTTCTCCATGCCCCAGCGGACCGCTTCCGGATTGAGAGGTTCACCCACACTTTGAATCAGCCTGAGATTGGAGAGATCGTACTTTTTCAGCGGGTCCACATCCAAACGCATCATACGCCGTATCGCCGTGGGCGCCGTGTACCAGACATTGACTTTCTCGTCTTGAAGGATGGAAAACCATCTCTCGGCATTGAACTCCGCCTCATCGACAACATTCGTAATTCCATGCAGCCATGGGGCTATGATCCCGTAAGAGGTCCCCGTAACCCATCCCGGATCGGCCGTACACCAAAAAACATCGTCCGGGTGAAAATCGAGTACGTAATAGCCGGTAACCCAATGGGTATAGATCGCTTTATGAACATGGATCACCCCTTTTGGCGTTCCGGTCGTACCGCTTGTGAAGTGAAGCAGCGACATATCTTCCGGATCGGTCGCTTCGATCGTGAAATCTTCGGAAGCCTCCTCCATCAATTTGGGAAGCGAAAGGACTTTTTCACTCCTGTGCTCCTTGGCATCGATCAGAAAAACATGTTTCAATCCCTCGACCTGGTCGATAATGCCTGCCACTTTTTTATCAAAAAGCCTCTCGGTCGTGACAAGCCCTTTTGCATCGCCGCCTTTCATCCGCTGCAAAATCGGCTCCGGGCCAAACTGTGCAAAAAGCGGACTCATTACGCTTCTGTTTTTCAATATGCCCATAACGGCTATATAAAGCTCAGGAACTCTTGGCGAGAGAATATAGATACGCTCCTCTTTCTGGAAGCCAAGGCTCTTGATGATATTTGCAAACTTGTTGCTGAGCCGCTTCATCTGATCGTAGGTGAAGGTTTTGCGCTCACCTTTTTTGCCATGCCAGATCAAAGCCATCTTGTTTTTAAGCGCCCCGTTTGCATGCCTGTCGATCGCTTCATGCGCAATATTGAGCCCTCCGGCAGGCAGTCCATCGAACTCTTTTGCCACTTCGTCCCATGAAAATGTCTTGCGAACCTCATCGTAATCTATAAGATTCGGTTTTACCGGCAGAGAATTGATATCTTTCTCGATCCACTCGTCCACTCTATTTTTCATATTAATCTCCTTTTTGCCAAAAAGCTTTCGATCGCCTTTGTCTTTACAAGTAGTATAATACAAAATAGTTAACTGAAACTAAATCACACCTCCAAAAGAGAAAAAACGATGAAAAAATGGAGATTGATCGAGGAAGAGACGATCGATTCTGCATGGAATATGGCAGTCGATGACGCACTTCTTTACATTTTCAAAGATAATGATCTGCCGATTTTAAGAATCTACCAGTGGCCTCAGGCTCTTAGTTTCGGGCGATTTTCAAACCCTTTCAAAACCATCGACCTCTCACTTGCGGAAAAATATCGAATCTCGTGCGTAAGGCGCATAACGGGCGGAGGCATACTGATACACGGCGGCGATATATCCTACAGTCTGATACTCCCATCTTCTTTCGCGAAGGAGCATGGAGTCAAGGGGGGCTACCGCTATCTTTGCCGTTTCTTGATACACCTTTATGAAAAGATGGGTCTAAAAGCTGCTTTCGCTACAGAAGTGAACATACCCCAAACACGCTCGGAGGTATGCCTGGCGGGCCACGAAGCGTATGATATCGTCATAGGTGGCAAAAAGATCGGAGGAAACGCTCAGCGCCACATACGCTCGGCAATGCTTCAGCACGGATCCATTCCTCTGCTTTACGACAGAGAGCTCTTCGAACCGCTATTTCTAAAAACTTCAGGCTTTGGAAGCAGTACCTCTTTGAAAGAGCTTGGAAAATCGGAAAGTTTCGAAACAGTAAAAAATATGGTAAAAGAGTCGTTTTGCGAAACATTCGATGCAAACTTCATGGAAAATGGGCTGACCCCCTGCGAGATGAAAACGGCGAGGGATCTATATGAGAAAAAATATAGACAAAATCGGTGGAATCTAGAAGGAAGAGAGTGAACTAGACAGGAGATACGCGCGACAGGATTCGAACGAATGGTTTATTTCTTGAAATATCACTTGGCTGCTTGCATATTGAAACAGTGATGTCAATCAGGGCGATTCTAAATTTTTTCCACCTTTTCGACAGTCGCATCGGCTGCATATTCGCCATCGCTTAGCTGTATTTTCTCTTTCGGACGGAGTTTGGAGAGGGGGGTGATTTTGCCATCTTTCGTAAGCTGTACGGCGCCGGGAAGAAGCCGCGTTTTGGGATCGAGTGCCTTAAGCCGCTCGTTCAGCGCGTCCAACTCTTTCTGCTTTCGTCCCAGCTGATGGCTCAAAAGCATCTGCATTTCACGCTTCATTTGGGAAAGGAGGGGTTTTTTTTGAGCCAGTTGCCGCCGCATTCGCTGTATCATCTGTGCATGAAGCAGCGAGAGGCTCTGTTTTTGCAGTGAAAGTTTTCTTTCGATGTTGTGCTGTTCGAGTTGGTTTGCCACACTCTTTAGCCACTCTCTTTTTTGCAACAATATCTGACGCATTCCTCTTTGCATCTGCTGCATTCGCTCATCGAGTGTATATAGAACCTCGATCATATCGGGCAGCACCTGCTCTATCGCGGCACTTGGCGTAGGCGCCCTCATATCGGCTACAAAATCACTGATCATCGTATCGGTCTCATGGCCTACCGCAGAGACCACAGGCGTATGGCAAGCGGCAATAGCACGGGCGACTATCTCTTCGTTGAAAGCCCAAAGATCCTCTATACTTCCGCCGCCCCGACCCACGATCAAGACATCCGCTCCAAGTCTGTCGGCATAGGCGATATGGCGCGCTATCTCGTCCGCCGCGCCTGCACCCTGTACCAGTGTATCTATCAGAGTGATCTTCACGAGTGGCCAACGTTTGGAAGCGACTCTTGTCATATCCTCGATTGCAGCACCCGTTTTGGATGTCACCACTGCGATATGGTGAATGGCAGACGGAATTGGGCGCTTTCTTTCAGCTGCAAAGAGCCCTTCTGATTCAAGGCGTTTTTTGAGCTGCTCGAACGCCACCGAGAGAGCGCCCGCGCCATATGGCTCGACACTCTGCACCATCATCTGATAATTGCCACGAGGCACATAGACGGTGACGGCTCCACTCGCTATCACCTCCTCTCCGACTTCGAGTCTGAAACGAAGCCTTCTTGCATTGGAACGAAACATCACACACGAGATGGAGCTTCTGTCATCTTTCAGAGTAAAATATATATGGCCGCTGGTGTGATAAGTGACTTGCGATATCTCTCCTCGCACCATAATCTGTACAAATGTGGACTCGAGGAGAGATTTTATCTGCTCGTTTAGCTGCGAAACGGTGAGGGTGGAAGCCATTACGCTTTTTTTGCGATAATAAGCGTGGATATTCCCATGGAGAAGGCTTCGGTATATTCGACCGAAAATCCTGCTGTTTCAAGCTCTTTTTTAAGCATATCGGTCGTCAAGAACCCTTCGATAGAATCGGGAAGATAGCGATAGGCCCCATAGTTACGGCTGACGATACCTCCTATCGTCGGCAAGATTTTGTGCATATAAAAATCGACCACTTTGCCTTTGATCCCGCTATCTTCTCTTTTTGTGAACTCCAGTATAGACACGATGCCCCCCGGCTTCAACACGCGATAAAATTCATCTATCGCCTCCTGCCTGTCCACGACGTTGCGGATTCCGTAGCTGATCGAAAGGATATCCGCCGTCTCGTCACTGATGGGCATATTCTGTGCTTTGGCCACGATAAATTCAGCATAAGGTACTTTCTCTTTGGCCACTCCCATCATTCCCTCGGATGGATCGACCCCGATATAGCGGTCTATTACGGCGCCTGCCGCCTCGGCTCTCTCGTTCCACCATTGCAACATATCGCCAGTGCCGCATGCCACATCTAAAACTGTCAGATCCTTGTCTCGATCCAGAAGTTTCAGCGTTTTGTCGCACCCTTTTTTCCGCCACGATTTATCGATTCCCATACTCAAGACCCGATTCGTCACATCGTATGTCGATGCGATCTCATCGAACATGGAGACGATCTTTTCCTGTTTCTGCCGATTCTCATCCACTATTTCTATCCTTTAGAAACAACATCGTATCACGTCCGCTTCGACGCTGATGAACGATATCGAAATTTTTTTTGCCATTATAACAGGTTCCCTCTTTCAGATCCGGTGCGACAAATAGTACCATCCAATCGATTCGAGATTCCAGCGCCCGCAGTGTACCTTCGCCTCCTTCGATCATCACCAGCCCACTATCTGGCAACCTGTCACCAAAGTGCACTTTTCTGCCCGCTACATTGAAAAGCGGAATATCGGGATCGAACTTTTCGTTCTGCCTTGTAAATATCTGCACATCGGGGGCCTTGCCTTCTACAAGCCTGCTATCTAGAACAGGTCGGTCGATGCGGACCGTACGGCCGCCTATGACGAGCGTATCGATTTTCGTCCTCACCTTGTGTACCCACCTGCGCGACTCGCTACAGCTTATGGTGCCGCCATCGATGATGCCGTTGAGTGTCTGAGCGAGCTTGAAAAAAACGAATCTGCCATTTTGCCACCTTTTAAATGGCTCCAGCAGATTGTCACACGCCTCTATCTCGACTCCTTCGACAACTTCGACTCCGGCACTTTTCAGCCTCGCCGCACCGCCTGCGGCATGCGGATTTGGATCTGCCGAACCGACCACCACGCGCTTGAATCCAAGTTTTTCTATCAAAGAGGCACATGGGGGCGTCCTGCCTGTATGGTTGCAAGGCTCCAAGGTTACGTAGATCGTGCAGTCGTTGAAAATGGTGCCGCAGCGGCTGGCGAGCTCTTTGTGCAAAAAAGCGGCATCCTCACACTCGTTTAGAGTGCGGTCTCCACTGATAGCGGCATAGGCATCGCGGATTGCGAGAACCTCTGCATGCGGCTTGCCGGCCTCCTTGTGAGCGCCGATACCCACAAGAGCACCACACCCATTGACGACCGCTGCACCAACGGCCGGATTGGGATATGTAAGAAACTGATATTTCCACGCCTCGTTTAGAGCGAGGCGCATAAAAAAGGAGTGAGAGGGGTGGATCGAGGAAGAGTCCGTCGAGACTACCATTCGAAGTATGTACGTGCTTTGCGGATCGTGTCGAGCGGATAGCGTTCTTCACCGTGTTCTGTTTTCAAAACAACTTCACCGTTTTCGAAACCGATCAGTTCTCCTTTTACCCTATCGCCAGAGCTGAGCTTGAGATACACTTTTTCGCCTATGGAGTGTTTGAAATGTTCAGGTTTTTTGAGTGTTCTTTCGACTCCCGGCGAACTCACCTCCATATAGTACTGTCCGCTTACGGGAGGATAGACATCCAGCATCGGTGAAAGATCGCGACTTATATCGGCACAAAGATCCAGATCGACACCGCCATCTTTTACGATATAGACACGATAGACCGTATGGCCGTCCTCGTTTGTCACTTCTGTATCATAAAGCCTGGCCCCATGGGACTCGACGACCTTTTTCACATCTTTTTCAACACTCATGCTTTCAACTCTTTTTCTATCTGGGCGAAGAGCTCGTCCATGTGACGCACGCGTTCGAGCTCTTTGTCGAATTTGAAATGGAATTTCGGAGACTTGAACCAGCCTTCGGCTTTCAGACAATACGCTTCAAGCCCTCTGGAGACCTTTTTCAACTGGCGCAAGATCTCTTTCTGATCGGCTTCTTCGATTCCGGTGGGGTCTAGATAGACATCCGCATCGTTTCGTCCTTTGCTGCAGACCACTTCGGTCACCGTAAGGCCGCGCAATCTTTCATCGCCCAGCTGCGCGAGAGCCTCCGGGACCAATTCTCGCAGGATCGAGTCGGCGCGCTTGCGTTTGATCTCTTCAGGGGTCATATTGTAGCTTTTTCCTCTTTCTCTTCATACGCTTCGATAACGTCGCCCACTTTGATATCGTTGAAGTTTTCGAGCATAAGCCCACATTCGTATCCTTTTCCCACCTCTTTGGCATCCTCTTTGAAGCGCTTGAGGGAGCTGATGCGCGTATCGTAAACGACGACTCCGTCACGAATGAGACGGGCTTTGGCATTTCTGCGGATGACACCATCGGTGACTATACATCCGGCAATAGTGCCCACTTTGGCAACGCTGAACGTTTCGCGCACTTCCGCCTGTCCGATTCCCTCTTCGCTGACGATCGGACTCATCATGCCGCTCAGAAGGGCCTTGACGTCGTCGATCAGATCGTAGATGATCGAATAGGTCTTGATCTCGACGCCAAACTGCTTCGCTTTCTGCTTGATAGCTGCAGTCGGGCGCACGTTGAAACCGAGAATAACGGCATTCTCACTGGCATTGGCTAGCGTAACGTCGCTCTCCGTGATACCGCCAACGCCACTGTGGATGATATTGATCTTCACCTCTTCGTTTTTGAGCTTCTCGAGACTCCCTTTGATCGCCTCCAAAGAGCCCTGCACATCGGCTTTGACGATAACCGGCAAAGATTTGATCTTTCCCTCGGCAATCATATTGGTAAGTTCGTCCAGTGTAACTTTCGTAGATTTGCTGAGCTCTTTTTCCCGGAAATATTCAGCGCGCTTCTGCGCCAGCTCACGCACCTGCTTGTCGCTCTCCATCGCCACCATGATCTCACCGGCATCGGGAACATCGTTGAGGCCCACGACTACGCCCGGATCACTCGGCCCTAACTGTTTGACCTGTTTGCCCAGGTCATCTAGAATTGTTCTGACACGTCCGAATGTACGGCCGCATATGACGTGATCTCCTACATGCAATGTTCCGTTTTTGACGATAACCGTCGCGACGGGGCCTCTCCCTTTTTCGAGAGAACTCTCGATGACGATCGCCTTGGCGAGCCTTTTTGGGTTGGCTTTGAGCTCCATGATATCGGATTGGAGTACGATCGTCTCGAGAAGATCGTCGATTCCCTGCCCTGTCTTGGCGGAGACTTCTACAAACTCATATTCGCCACCCCAGTCTATAGGAGTAAAGCCAAGCTCGGCCAGCTGCGATTTGACCATATCCGGATTGGCATCGGGTTTGTCGATCTTGTTGATGGCGATAATCATCGGCACATTCGCGGCCTTGGAGTGGTTCAACGCTTCGATCGTCTGCGGCTTGACGCCATCGTCGGCTGCAACGACGATAATGACAATGTCTGTCGCCTGCGCCCCGCGTGCACGCATCTCAGTAAAAGCTTCGTGACCGGGTGTATCGATGAAAGTGATCTTTTTTCCATCTTTTTCGACCTGATAGGCTCCGACATGCTGCGTAATGCCTCCCGCTTCGCGTTCAGCCACTTTGCTCTCTCTGATTTTATCCAGGAGTGAAGTCTTTCCATGATCGACATGGCCCATGATCGTAATGACAGGAGGCCTCTCCTCGAGATAATCGTCTTCTATTGCATCATATTCGGCTACATAGTCGAGAGCGTCGAGCGGATTCATCGTTTCGACCTTCACGCCGAACTCGTCCGCCAGAATTTCGATATCGTCTTTTTCGAGAAAATCGTTTTTCGTCACCATCTTGCCCAGGCCAAACAGTATCTTGATCACTTCTCCGGTGGATTTGCCGACCTTTTCAGCGAACTCATAGACTCGGCAATCTTCGGGTATCTTGACGATCGAAGGTGCGGACGCCTCTTTTTCCGGACGGCGGAAATGTTTTTTCGGCGCCGTTCTGCTAACGCTGCGTTTTCCTCTGCTTTGCGGTCCTCTTCGACCGATGGGCTGTTTGGGACGCGGTCCTGCAGGCTTGAGCGTCGAAGGTGATTTGGGAGCTTCCATGCTTCGAAGCTCTTCGCTGAAGTCCGGAAGCACCACCTCCTCTGTCGTATAATCGACGCTGATGCCGCCGATATCGCGGTCTTCGAGAAGATTGAGTCGTACGCCGCTCTCTTTGCTGCCGGGTGCGGGTGTCGATTTTTTCGCCTTCTTTTTAGCTCGCTTGGCGGCGATTGTCTCATCGACGGCCGCTATAACGCGGTTCTCTTTTCCGATTTCACTCTTTTTGATCGATACTTTCTCGGAAACGGGCTCCACTTTGGGACGCTTTTTCTTGACGATGAAAAGTCCGCGACGGCGCTTGACGGATGCCTGGGCAAGTGTCTCTTTTTTCTCTTCTTTTTTCTCGGGAGCTTTTTTCTCTTCTTTTTTGGGAGCTTCCGCAGTTTTCTTTTGGTCTTCTTTGGCTTCCGCCTCTTTTTTCGTCTCTTCGGAAGCGGCAGTCGCCTCTTCGACGGATTTCTCTTTGACCGTCTCTTCTTTCTCTTCTTTGGCCTTCACCTCGACACTCTCTTTGGATGCCTCCAAAGTTTTGGCTTTGGCGCTCTTTGTTTCAGGCGTTTTCTCTGGTGCAACCGTTTTTGACTCAGGAGATTTTTTTGCAGCAGCCGATGTCGGAAGCGCTCCTGTCATCACATAATTGACAATGTTTTGCGCATCTTCAGGGGAGACGCCGCTTGAAGCCGTTTTGACATTCAGACCCATCTCTTTGGCCTTCTCTACAACTTCTTTGCTCTTGATCCCCAATTCGTCTGCTATTTCATGGATTCTTACTTTACCCATTCGCTACTATCTCCTTAATATGTTCGCCCAATTCGATCGTTAGATATGTTCGGTTGTTGCACTGCTTCGCCATTCGTTTGGCAAGCTTTTTGTCATCTAAACAGGAATGGCAGAGATAAAAACTTCTTCCTCGCCCCTGAAATGGTTGTATCTGATTGTTTTGACACTGAAGCCGTATAAGCTGAGCCTGCAAGTAGCGGCCGCGGCAATGGATACACATTCTAACCGGATTGGACATAATCTTGCTATTATACCAAAATTAATCTCTAAACAAAACCCCATCGTTATCGAAATCCAAAACGAGGGATCGAAACGAGGGAAAACGGGCTCTGAATTTCTCCATAAGGGGCTTTGCATCATCTTTGTACGTCATATTGAAAAATGTGGATCCACTGCCTGAAAGCGTACTCATCAAGACATTGTTTTCAATGGCAAGCCTCTGGACATCGAAAAGTTCGGGGAGATTTTTCATTCGCACCACCTGGTGGAATCTGTCACGTGCCGCGATTCGCAGCATCTCCCACGATTCATTGAAAAAACATGCGGTCATAAGCGAAGCATGGCCAAGATTGTATATGGCATCCTCTTTGCGGTAGGATTTTGGTAGCGTTGTGCGCGAATGGGCGGTGGATATAGGTTTGTCCGGGATGACCACAACCGCCTTGAGATAACCGGGTATGCGCTTTTTCTGGCTATACACTTTTCTATTCTCCACAACGGCTGTGTTGAAGCCACCCATTACCGCTGGCGTTATATTGTCTGGGTGGTGCTCGTAATGCAGCGCCAGATTTAGAAGTTTGCGCTTGGTGATATTCACTCCAGCCGCGCTGTAGGCGGATGCGATAGCGCTTACGATGACCGCAGAAGAGCTTCCCAGCCCTCTGGAAATTGGAATCTGGTTATAAAATCGAAACCGGAACACGCCTCTTTTTCCAGTCAGGTGTCGATAGTGGTCGTTGAATATGTTTATGAACATATTGTTTCCCTTCAACCGGGGGTTGTTCGCCCCTTCGCCGCGAATGGAGACACTAAAGAATCTGGAGGGCTGGATATGCACCCTATTGCGCAGCGACAACGCCAAGCCCAACGTATCAAAGCCTGGCCCAAGGTTTGCGCTGGTGGCGGGTACACTGATAATCAAGGCTACTCCTGTAAAAATTTAAGATAAAATGGCCGTATTGTAGAATATTTACGCTTAGGGATTCCCCTACACTGCGGGAAGAATATACAGCGGCTCGCTTCGTGTGCTGAATTTTTTGCGGACCAACCTCTGCGGCAGCTCGAATATCGCCGGCTCCCCGGGACAGCCGCCGCGCTCTATGGTGATCTTGCCGCCTTTTTTGACAAAACAGCTTTGACCGATGGCTTTGATGGGACGATTACCGTTAAAAAGAAACGCATCCGCTCCAAACAGAGGAATATTCAAAGCGATACAGAAGGTTTTCGCCATCACGTACGTCACTTTTATCGCCATAAAACTTCCTGGGCCTTTGGCATAGTAGATCGCTTTGAGATCATAACGGTATCGCACATCATGAAAAACCTCCGGAAGCGCTTTGGAAGCTTTTTCATCTTTTTCATAGCTGCGCACCAAAGATCCATCGATATAGACACCAACCAGAAGAGGAGAGGTGACTCCGATAACGAGCAGTTCGGCTTCAGGCAAAACTTTTGGCAAATTCGCGACTTTCATCAACTCTCAACGTAATCACTTCGTATGCTTCAGGATTTGCCATCAGCGCCAATGTAAGGCGATGGTTTAGATCATGGCTTCCGGCAAACGACTCATATGCTCCGAAAATCGGGCGCCCAAGCAGTTTCATATCACCCATCGCATCCAAGATCTTATGGCGTACAAACTCATCTTCAAAACGCAATCCTTCCGGATTCAGAACTTTGGTATCGTCCAGCACTATTGCATTTTCCAGGCTTCCGCCAAGCGCCAGGTTGCGACTGCGCAGATATTGGACCTCTTTGAGAAATCCGAAAGTTCTCGCGCGAGCGATCTCTTCCGTAAAAGCTTTTTTGGAAAAGATGAAATTTCTTCGCTGCTCCGCAATGACGGGATGATCGAAACGAATAGCGAAATCGAAATAGGCTCTTTTGGATGGCTTCAGTGCAACGTACTTTTCGCCTTCGCGTACCACAACCTCTTTTTTGATGCGTATGATCTCTTTTCCCGCCGGCTGCTCCGCAATACCAGCTTCATCGAGCAACATACAAAAACTGGCGGCGCTGCCATCCATTATCGGCATTTCACCATCATTAAGAACGACGCGTAAATTGTCTATTCCGTAAGCATACAGTGCGGAAAGAAAATGTTCGATCGTGGAGATATTTACGCCATCTTTGCCTATTACGGTAGCCATCTGTGTATCGACGACAAAATCGGGATGCAAAGAGATCGAAACGCCCTCGTCTTCGCGGTAAAATACGATCCCGCTGCCGGCATCCAGTGGCTCCAGACGCAGATGCACAGGCATACCTTTATGCAGGCCTATACCCACACCTTCAACCGCTCGGGCAATCGTTCGCTGTTTCATGTTATATCCTATTCTCCCATATCTGCGGGAATTGGCCATTTGTCCATCATAATACCAAACAATTGTTTAAAGGGCGCCTCTAAGATCAATCTCTTTCTCTTCTGTCGATCATTTTTCTTGCCGCTTCGAAAACTTTTGAGATGTTGTCCTTGATCCAATGAGAATCCATCCACTCCACCGGCCGTACCTCGACTCCTTGGACCAATACGCCAAAATGCAGATGGTCGCCAAGCGCCAATCCTGTTTTTCCGGTTTTCGCTATCACCTCGTTGCGAGAAACCGTATCCCCCTCTGTAACCATCAACGAAGAGCAATGCCCATATAGCGTATAAAGCCCCAGTCCATGATCGATAAGCGGCATATTGCCATAAATGCCGTTATAACCTGCAAACACGACACCGCCCGGGTTGGATGCACGCACATCGGCCATTTTCACACTGGCCAGATCTATCCCGAGATGGTAAGATTCACTTACCTTTTTACCCTTGTAATAATAGATGCGATGATCGCCGAAGCTGGCCACTTTTTTTGCATTTTTCAGCGGATGAAAAGGCTTGATGCTCCAGCGCCTAATCAGACGATCGGAGATTTTCGAACTCTTTTCGTGAATCAGCGCTTCGTTTTTGGCTCGAATATCCTCGTTGATGATCTTAAACCGCTCCAAAGGATCCGTAACATTTAGCGTTTCATCGAACTGGCTTGCCAAGTCCGCAATTTTTCCATTTAGAAATCGATCTTTGAGTTTGATATTGGAGCGTCTGTATCTGTAGTTTTTGAGATAAAGCGGCACATGGGCCTTTGTGATGTTATCAGCAAGATCCGATGCCTCAACCCACGCTCTGAATCTCTTTTCCGTTACCGGCCAGGCTATAAGGGCGGCATAATACCCATCTTTATAGAAAGGTTCGGCCTTGAATACCTTTCCGAAGCTGGTATGTATGCCGATATCTTTCAGGTGCTCGTCTTTTGCGCTGAAGATCACGAGTGCACTGCCTCCTTTGGTGATCTTGTAGGAGTTGGAAAGCACGAAAGCCGAAGGCCTGATCGTATCGATAGCGATCTTCACCTCTTTTTTGGCGCTGTTGCCCCTTAGCATATTCCAACGGCTTATATCGGTAACTTCGATATGCATTCGCGCCTGCGTCGTCCGCCTGTTCCAACCGGCTCTTGGAAGAGTCACTTCAAGAGTCACATCTTTTTTGGGAGTCTCCAGTACGGCTTCGGCTACAGTAAAGTCGCTCGCTCCGTCATTTAAAACGATCTTGTAGTGCCGTATGCCGCTATCGTCGACAAGGCGAACCCGGATCGGCTTGCGCAGATTCCAGTATAGAGAATCGGAAACCTCAATCTTCGGGGCGTTTCTTTCAAACATCGGCGAATTGGCCAGATAAAGAGCTCCCGCTATTATCGCAAGAAATATTCCGACAAGAAGCGTTGTAGCGAAACTGCTCTTTCTTTTTCTCATTTACAATTCCTTCTGTAATATTTTCAATAACTTGTCTACAAGCAAGTCTTGTTCCATCCCATATACAGTAAAACCGGCAGCGCGGATATGCCCTCCCCCGCCAAATTTTACAGCTATTTGTGCGACATCTACCAACTCCTTCGAGCGCAAAGAGACTTTCAGACCCCCGTCAGGCTCTTCCCTGATCAAAAATCCGACTTCTACCGTGGCTAGCGAGCGGGCGTAGTTGACCATATCTTCGGTTTCGCCGATGCTTGCACCACTGCTTTTTAGCATATCAAGCGTAACTTTCAGTCCCGCCACGCGCCCACCGAGATAGAGTGTAAGCGTCTCGAGCACTTTGGGCAGCAGCCTCAATTTGCTCAGCGGCTGATTCTCACGCAGCATACGTGCGGTCCATTCGGCATCTGCACCCAGCTCCAGCAACGTTTTGGCAAAATCGAAAACTCCGGGCCCTACGCTCTCATACCCAAAAAATCCCGTATCGCTCACCAAGGCAGTATAAAAGTTGACAGCACCGTTTTTCGGCACATCCCACCCCGCAATGCCTACCAGCCTGAAAGCGGTCTGTGAAGCGCTTGCAAAATGTGGCTCTACGAGGTTGATATCGCCATAAAACGTATTGCTCCGGTGATGGTCTATATTGATCAGCATACTACCTTCTATGCGCCCGATTCCAAGCCTATCGAAGCTTCCGCAATCCACACCTATTATCAGATCGCTTTTTGGATCGATCTGGTGCTTGATTTTGCCAAACCCGGGCAAAAAAGAGAGCACCTGAGGTAATGGAGTGGAGACAAATACCACATCTACCCGCTTTTTCAACCCCTTCAGTATCCACCAAAGCCCCAAAGCGGTACCTATGGCATCTGCATCCGGATTCAGATGACCCACAACAGTGATATGGCGCGCAGCCTCTATTGCAACCGCGGCTTTTTGATAGTGAGCATCACCTGTCTCGTTTTTCATAATGAGATTCTACTTAAATTGCCCTTTTGCTTTTATAAACGAAAGCGAGCACCTCCGCCACCGCCTGATAGAACTGCTCGGGAATCTCCTGGTCGATCTCTACGTGCTTATAAAGCTCTCTGGCCAGGGGTGGATTTTCAACGATCTGCACTCCATTCTCTCTTGCAATTTCTCTGATTTTCAGTGCGATCAAATCCGCCCCTTTGGCGACCACTTTTGGTGCACGCCCCTCTTGCTCTTTGTATTGCAAAGCAACGGCGAAGTGGGTCGGGTTCGTGATGACTACATCCGCGTTCGGAACCTCGGCCAACATCCTCTTGCGCGCCATCTCCATCTGAATCTGCCTGATTTTCGCCTTGATTTCAGGATTTCCATCGAGCTGTTTCATCTCGTCCTTGATCTCCTGTTTGGACATTCTAAGCCCTTTGAAGTAGTTGTAGCGCACGAACATCAGATCGACGAGAGCCAGCACGAGCAGCAGCACAAGCATCAATGTAGCCAACATCATAGCCCTGTCCGCCAACCAAGCCACCTGTTGTGGCAAAGGTGCGTGGGAAACCGAAGTCAACTCCTTGATAAATCCCAAAAATACGGTAAATGCCACGCCAAACACTGCGGCAACTTTTATCGTGATCTTGACACTTTCGACCAGTTTTTTCAAAGAAAAAAGATTCTTCGCTCCCTTGAGGGGATCGATTTTCGTAAAATCCGGAACAAGCGGCTTGGTGGTAAAGATAAATCCAAACTGCGCCCAGGCCGCGACCATGCCCGCGATCGCCACCGGGAGCGCAAGCGGAAGAACCATGATAAGCACCTGTATCACCGTATGGATAGCGATCTCCATCATCAATGCAGGACTCAATTCCACTCCCACAAAATGGATATAATAGCGGTAGATAGCCTTTAGTCGATCGAAAATCCACCCCGTCAGTGCGATGAACGTAATCACCGCCACCAGCAACGTGATAAATCCGGAAGTATCCATACTCTTGGGGACATTGCCCTCTTTTTTGGCGTCCTCTATCTTTTTCTGGGTCGGCTCTTCGGTCTTCTCCTGATCGTCAGCCACTCGATATCACCTTTCTGATGCAATAATCGCTCAGGTAACAATCTTCATACTCATATCGATCCATCTGGATTGGTGGATCAGGCTGCCCGAACTAATCGCATCCACGCCAGTCATCGCCACTTCCTTGATATTTTCGAGTGTAATATTGCCGCTCGCTTCGAGGAGCACGCCAGGAAAATTCTCGTTTCGATACAAGACGACCTCCTCGATCTGTGATAGAGGCATATTGTCGCACATCACGATATCGGCACCCGCTTCCATCGCCCGTGCAGCCGCCTCCACACTTTCACATTCGATCTCTATCTTGGTGGTAAAAGGGATCTTGAGCCGGGCCTTTTTAATAAAAGTCTTCAGATCGTCTATCAGGCTAAGATGCGTATCTTTCAGCATCAATGCATCATCCAGCCCCATCCTGTGGTTGACCGCACCGCCCACTCGGACGGCATATTTTTCAAAATTGCGGAGCATCGGACGCGTCTTTCTCGTATCGAGTAGCAGCACGCCCGTGCCTTCGAGCTCCCTGACATACGGCTGAACCTGTGTGGCGATGGAGCTGGCATGCAAAAGCATATTCAAAAGTGTCCGTTCCGCCGCCAAAAGATCCGCTGCATCTCCCACTGCTTTCAGAACGACATCTCCTTTGCCAAAACTCTCACCGTCACGCTTGAACCAGAACAGATCGAGGTTGCAAAACTGCGCCAGTGCTTCAAGATAAGGCTCTCCGGCCACTATGCCTTCACTCTTTGCGACAATATGCGCGGTCGCCTCCACTTTCGGAGCGACACGCCCGAACAGATCTCCCCTGCCGATATCCTCGAGCAATACCTCTTTTACGAACTCTTGAATAATCATAGCTCAAGCATTCTTTCCAGTGCCACTTTGGCCCATTTGCGCGTATTCTCATCCACTTCTATCTCGTTTACAACTTCGCCTTTTTCGATCTCTTTCAGGGTGCGGTACAGATCTTCGAGCGTGGTCTCGTTCATTGTGGGGCATTCGGGTTTTGTCGAAGAGAGCACATATGTGTTCTTGTCGCGCATACGATGAACCAGGTTGTATTCGGTGCCTACAGCAACTTTTTGCTCCTTGGGCAACTCATTTACATATTTTATAAGCTGACTGGTGGAGCCGCAAAAATCGCTCTTTGCCACAACGGACGGATCACATTCGGGATGGACTGCGATCTTGATGCCGGGATATCGCTTTCGATAGAAATCGATATCGTCCACAGTAAAGAGCTGATGGACTGCGCAAAATCCGTCATAACAGATGATATCTGCATCTTTCGGATCCGTTCCATCGCCTACGACACACGATTTCAGACCCATCATGTTCGCTACATTCTGCCCCAGGCAACGGTCCGGGACAAAGAGTATCTTCTTTCCACTGGCAAGACCTTTTTCGATGATCTTGTATGCATTCGAACTCGTACAGACCATTCCGCCCATTTCACCCACTTTCGCTTTCACTTCCGCACTGGAGTTGATGTATGTGATCGGCAGAATATCCTCTTTTTCTATACCCGCTTTTTGCATAAAGGCTACCGATTCGTCATAATAGGCCGAATCGATCATCCGAGCCATCGCACAGCAGGCGATCTTGGGCATCGCCACTCTCTTTTCAGGGGCGATGACTTTGACGCTTTGGCCCATAAATCCGACACCGCAAAAGACCACCCATTCGTTGTCGTCCGCCTTGCATCTTCTAGCGAGCTCCAGACTGTCGCCAGTGATGTCGGCCAGTTCGAAAACCTCGTCACGCTGATAGTAATGCGCCACCAGTGTAACCGGAAGTTTCTCTTTGAGTTCGAGAATTTTCTCTTTCATTTCATTGCGTTCCAAATTTATATCCTTAATGACGTTGTAACTATTTTTTATCTATAATTGGCTCAAGAGTACCTCAAATTTTACCATAAAGTGAAACATTCATGGAATTTTTAAGTAACCCAAATATCCTTTTCTATCTTGCGGCATATCTTGTAGGAGGCATTCCTTTCGGGTTGATTTTGGCAAAAACCTTCGCGCGCGTGGACATCAAAAACAGTGGAAGCCAAAGCATAGGCGCGACCAATGTATTGAGAGTCGTAAAGGAGCG
>JAMOOM010000026.1 GCA_027065515.1 Campylobacterales bacterium | reverse complement strand
GTGAAGAGTTCATCGAGGTGGAGCTGAAGCTGAGCCTGCGCCCGGAGATCGAAGTCGGAGACATAAGTGGGCTGATCCCGGAGGTGCAAAAGCCGGAAGTGAGCGACGAAGAGGTTGAAGAGCGTATTAAAGAGCTTGCGGAAGCACAGGCTCCGTTCGAGTCTATCGAAGAGGATCGTGGCCTGCAGGAAGGTGACCTGGCGGTATTCGATTTCGAAGGGTTCCTGGACGGCGAGCCGTTCGAGGGAGGAAAAGCCGAAGATTACGAGCTTCGTATTGGAAGCGGTCAGTTCATCCCGGGTTTTGAAGAGCAGATGATCGGCATGAAAAAAGGGGAAGAG
Organism: Campylobacterales bacterium; assembly: GCA_027065515.1. Classification (GTDB taxonomy): domain Bacteria; phylum Campylobacterota; class Campylobacteria; order Campylobacterales; family Hydrogenimonadaceae; genus Hydrogenimonas. The sequence continues at coordinate 3,606 of JAMOOM010000026.1, read as the reverse complement.
AAGACGATCAAAGTCACATTCCCCGAAGATTACGGCAATGAAAAACTCGCAGGCAAAGAGGTGGAATTCAAAATCAACCTCAAAGATATCAAAGTGAAGCAGCCTGTCGAGATCGACGACAGCCTCGCCAAGAAGATCATGGGTGACGATAATGCGACGCTCGATCAGCTGAAAGAGGAGATCAGAAAACAGATCGCCAGTGAAAAACTGAGCAAACTCTACAACGATGAGCTTAAACCCAAACTGGTCGAAGCGTTGGTCGAAGCGTTTGAATTCGATCTTCCCGAAAGTGTAGTGGATCAGGAGGTGGAGCTCGCACTTCGCAACAAAGTGCAGCAGATGAGCGAAGAGGAGCTGGCCGAGCTTCGTGAAAACGAAGAGAAAGTCAAAGAGCTTCGCGAAGAGTTGAGAGAAGAGGCGGCAAAAAGTGTAAAAGCGACATTTATCGTAGATGCGCTTGCCAAAAGCGAAGGCGTGGACGTGACCGACCAGGAGATGATGCAGACGATCTACTACGAAGCGATGGGAATGGGCCAGGATCCGCAAAAGACATTCGAGTACTACCAGAAACAGAATCTTCTGCCGGCTATCAAAATGGCTATGATTGAAGATCGCCTCCTTACCAAACTGCTGAACGAAAGGAGTGGCGGTATGGAAGAGAGCGAAGAGAACAAAAGCGAAGAAAAAGAAGAGGCATGAGTTACGTACCATTTGTAATAGAAAAGAGCGGACGCGGAGAGCGTTCGTACGATATATACTCCAGGCTGCTCAAGGATCGTATCATCATGCTGAGCGGCCCTATCGACGATGCTGTGGCGTCGTCGATCGTAGCGCAGATGCTCTTTTTGGAAGCGGAAGATCCCGACAAGGATATCTATCTTTATATCAACTCGCCCGGCGGGGTGATTACGAGCGGCTTCTCTATCTACGATACGATGAACTATATCAAGCCCGATATCGTGACGATCTGTATCGGACAGGCCGCTTCGATGGGGGCATTCTTGCTTACCTGCGGAGCGCCGGGCAAACGCTATGCGCTGCCAAGCTCACGCATCATGATCCACCAGCCTCTCGGAGGCGCACAGGGGCAGGCTACCGATATCGAAATCCAGGCCAAAGAGATTTTGAGGCTCAAGAAGTATCTCAATAAAATCATGGCCGAAAGAACCGGAAAAACGGTGCGGACAATCGAAAAAGATACGGAGCGCGACTTCTTCATGAGTGCCGAAGAGGCCAAAAAGTATGGTCTCATAGACGAAGTGCTCACGCGTAGCTTCAAGTAGGTAGTACGATGGAACAGGGCGGCCGATTCCGTGCAAAAAATCTTGAGGAGCCTTCCAACGAGATAGAAGAATACGCCAAAGAGGTGCTAGATGCGATGATCAGAGAGGGTGTGCCGCCGACACCTTCCAATTTCGATGCCTATTTCGACAAACGCCTCGACCGCAAGCCGCCTGCATTTCGCAAGCAGATTCTCAAATTGCTCGAAATTGAAGAGGGCGGGGACGATGAGCATCAAATCGCTCTCGAAAGCGCCATTAAAGAGGCTTTTGGCAATGTCAAGAAATTTCTCCAGCATATAGGCCTTGTCTATAAAAATCTCCGTCATTTTGAAAATGTGATCGAAAAACGCCGATACGAAGCCAAGGCCGTTGCCGACAAAAGTGCACTTTTGTCCTTGCTGGAGGCGACGCAAAGGGATATTCGAACCATGACGAAGATCGTCAGCAAAGAGTCCGGTGCGCTCAAAGAGATGTATAACGATACAGGTGTGCTCGTGGCCGAAGTACGAGAGCGGGCCATATATGACGAGAAGTTCGGTATTTTCAAGAAAAATTATCTGCTCAATAAAATCCGCAAGGAAGAGGCGCTTATCAAAGAGTTTGGCCATGAAAGCACATTGATGATGGTGCGTACAAACACCAATATTCTTGCCGATGTGAAAAGTCCCAAGGCGCAGCATCTGATACTTAGAACTGTAGCGAGGCTCCTGATGAAAACATCGCGCAGGAGTGATGTGGTGGCCCATTACGACAATGGAATATTTGCCATATTGATGCGCCATACATCCTTGCAGAGTGCTGTGCGTGCCGCAGAGAGGCTCAAAGAGCTGGTCGGAAATACCAACTTCTTCATCGGAGACGAGGAAATTGTGCTGGATGTAGATATATCCATTGCGCAAATCGACCTTGACCGCTCTAGCGAGCAGACCATCGTCTGCGCACTCGAAGCGCTGGAAGATGCCAAAAATACGGATGATCCATGCGCAATATGTTCACAAGATCAGGAGGTCTAAAAGATGATTCGGAAGATTGTCGTCTATCCGGACAAAAGGCTCAAGCAAAGAAGTTGCGAAGTTGTCGAATTTGACAGCACACTACACACTCTGCTCGATGATATGAACGAGACGATGACCGCCAAAAACGGTATCGGACTCGCGGCGATCCAGGTGGGGGTGCCCCTGCGTGCACTGCTTATCAATCTACCCGATGAAGAGGGCGAGCAGTATCCGGAGAATCTGATAGAAGTTATCAATCCCGTTATCGTCGATCGGCGGGGATCTACCACCTATACGGAGGGGTGTTTGAGCGTGCCGGAATATTACGATGACGTCGAGCGGTCCGAATGGGTAAAAGTCGAGTTTCAGGACCGGTATGGAGAGAAAAAGAGTATCGAAACCGACGGTCTGCTCGCCATCGCTTTTCAGCACGAAATGGATCATCTCGATGGCCATCTTTTTATAGAGAAACTCTCTTTTCTGAAACGCAAGAAGTTCGAAAAAGAGTGGAAAAAAAAGCTCAAAGAGATGCGGGAAAAGAAAAAATAGCGTGAAGAAGCTGCTTTCGGCCACGCTCGATGGCATCGATGCCAAGCCGGTAGATGTAGAAGCCACCTTCAACAAAGGGCTTCCATCATTTGGAATAGTGGGGCTGGCCGGCAGCTCCATCCAGGAGTCGAAAGAGCGCGCAAAATCTGCACTTTTGAGCAACGGTTTTTCCTTTCCGCCATTGAAGATCACTGTAAATCTATCCCCCAGCGACCTGGCCAAAAGTGGCAGTCATTTCGACCTAGCGGTCGCACTCGCTATCGCATTGCAAGATGACGATGCAAGCTTTGAGGATATCTATGTATTCGGAGAGCTGGGGCTTGACGGGCAGCTCAAAGAGACCCGCTCCATCTTTCCTATTCTTCTCTCTTTGAAAAATCAAAACCTTGTCCATAAGGCGATCATTCCCGCCGATTCGCTCGAAAAGGCCACATTGATTCCGGGTATCGAATATATTCCTGTTGAAAATCTCGCCGAAGCGATCTCTATCTGCAGAAAAGAGGCGAAGCCAAGATCGATAGAGGCGACACCGATCGCAGGTGAAAAGGTAAGTGTGGGGAGTGAGACTTTCTATTTTATGCGTAAATATCCTGAAGACTTCATCGATGTAAAGGGGCAGGAGAACGCCAAGCGCGCCTCCTTGATCGCGGCAGCCGGAATGCACAACATTTTGATGGAAGGAAGCCCTGGGTGCGGAAAAAGCATGATCGCCAAACGGCTTCGATATATCCTTCCGCCCATGGAGCTCGAGGAGATACTACAGGCGAATCAATATGCGA
>JAMOOM010000025.1 GCA_027065515.1 Campylobacterales bacterium | reverse complement strand
TGTCAGTTTCTCACCTCGCACTGTTTTGAAAATATCCATTTTCAAAACAGCAATTACGGCGACGAGATCACCGGCAGATTGAAACTCTTTTTCGAGCGTATTTTGACCGATCCGGCATCGGAGATTTTACTGCTTGTCACCGATTTGAACCTCTCTTTGCAGCAGTGCGAATTTATCGAAAAACAGCGAGAAAAGATCGAAGGGTTTCGCAAGGGGCTCACTCTTCAAATCCAGCTGCTCGATCATCACGGCAGCGGAAAAGATTCGGCGCAAAAGTATGAGTGGTATTATCTCGATACCACAAGAAGTGCCACGAAAATCACTTATGACTGGCTTATAGAGAAATATGATTGCAAAGAGATAGAGAAATATGAAAAGATCGTCGATGCCATCAACGCCATAGACATATGGCTCAGCGATCATGAAGGCTTCGAGTTCGGCAAAGTGCTGATGGGTGCGATCTCTTCTTCCAGGGAGGTTGGGCGCGCGCTTTTCGACACGGAAGATAGAGCGCATAAGTTTCATCTGATCGAATCCGCCCACGGCATGATCGATGAAAACGGTGCCCATATCCGACTCGACAATGAAATGCATGCGATCAAAAAAGCCTTCTTCGCCGGCGATAGAGACGACAACACGCTGGACAATCTGGTGGCGGACTACCTCACGGACCTTCTGACGGCCAAAAAAGAGGCGCTCAAAATCCACTACCGGGACAAAACCGGCGTGCTCACCTATGGCATCCCCAACATTTCCGTCATCGGCAATGCATTTTTGGTCAAAAATCCCGATATAGACTTTATACTAAACATATCTCCAAACGGGTCGATATCTCTACGAAGCGACAACAGGGCCGATGTAAGCGAAATCGCGGCCACCCTCGCAGGCGGCGGCGGACACCCCAATGCCAGCGGTGGTCGTATCGGCAATTTCAAAGATATGTACAGCTATCAGGATATAAAAAAGTTCGTGCAGGCACTGATCGACGAAAAAACCAAACAGGAGCAGACATGAAAAGACCCGCACCCGTACAGAAAGAACGTTCTTTAAGCGAAGATGATTTCATCGTCTCGAAGACCGACCTCAAAGGGAGGATCATATACGGCAACAAAATCTTCATCAAGTTATCCGGATATTCCGAAAAAGAGCTTTTAGGCGCGCCTCACTCGATCCTGCGCCATCCGGATATGCCAAAGATCGTATTCAAACTTTTGTGGGATCGCATACAAAACAAACAGGAGATCTTTGCATACGTCAAAAATCTGAGCAAAGATGGAGGATTTTACTGGGTATTTGCAAACGTGACTGCCACACTCGATCCCAGCGGATCGATTCGCGATTACCACTCGGTTCGCAGAAAACCGAGCGACAAAGCGATGGAGGTCATACCTCAGCTATATTCACAACTGCTTTCCGCCGAAAAAAGAGGGGGCATGGAAGCCTCCTTGCAGATGCTCAACGATATATTGAAAGAAAAAGGAGTTTCGTATGACGAGTTTGTCCTCAGCCTTCAGCAATAAACAGAGCCTGGTATTTCTGGTCGCGGCATTTGGAGCCGCTGCATATCTGCTGGCTACCGGAGAGTACATTGCAGGGGGCGTCATACTGGCACTCGCGTTTCTTGGACTATTCATTCCAGGTGGTGGCGATTCGGCATGCGAAAAGATATTCAACGATCCCCTGATTCGCCAGGTAAGAGATGTTTTGATGAAAGCCGGTCGCGGAGAACTATCCGACCGCGTCACCAATATTCCGGAAGATCACGTTCTTCAGGGAGTCGCGTGGGGCATAAACGATATGCTTGATCAAACAGAACAGATACTGCGAGACATTAGCGCGTCGATCGAAGCGGCGAACAATGGCAAAAAATATCGCATCATTTTCAGCAGCGGATACAAAGGCGACTTCAGAGCTACCGCACCACAAATCAACCAGGCCATCCTGGCTATCGCCGACTCGTATAAAAGCAAAATGAGATCGGAACTGGCTAAGATGTTCGAAAAGAAAACGGGCGGTATCGACAGTGGTCTGCATATCATTCAAGAAGATCTGATCCACAATACAAAAGTGATCGACGAGATCATGCAAAACACCCGGGCCACCGCCACAGAAGCGGTACAGAGCCAAGAGACGGTTCAAACCATCATAGGCAACCTGGACAACCTGATCCAGCTCATAGGACACACCAACGAGGCGATCGTATCGCTCAATGAAAGAACGGGCGAGATATCCGCAGTGGTAAATCTGATCAAGGATATCGCGGATCAGACGAATCTTCTTGCGCTAAACGCGGCGATCGAAGCGGCCAGGGCCGGGGAACACGGCAGAGGATTCGCCGTCGTGGCCGACGAAGTCAGAAAGCTCGCCGAAAGAACACAAAAGGCTACGCAGGAGATCGCCATAACGATTCAAACACTCCAGCAAGAGGCAAACGACATGCAAGGAAACTCCGAAGAGGTGGCACAGATCGCGACCTCCTCGCAAGATGATATCAACCGCTTCGAAGAGGCACTGGAAAATTTCGCCCAAAAAGCCGAACTTTCGGCAAAACAGGCAAAATACAGCCACAATTCGCTCTATGCCTCGCTCGTCAAAGTTGACCACATCATCTTCAAATCCAACGCCTATACTACCGTTTTGAACGAAGATGCCCAAAAAGCCGACCAGTTTACCGATCATCGCCACTGTAGATTCGGCAAATGGTACTACGAAGGCCAGGGAAAAGAGATATTTAGCCGCACACGTGCATACAAAGCGATAGAGGCTCCACACGAGCTGGTCCACAAAATGGTTCTTCAGACCATCCCTTGCGCAAAAACCCAGACATGTCTCACGCCCGAAAATAGAACCAAAATCGTCGAAAACTTCAGCAAAATGGAGAGTGCGAGCGAGCAGCTATTCAATCTATTGCGCGAAATGGTGGCAGAAGCAAATCCGGATATTCAAATCCAGTAACGATTACTTTCTTTTCAGTGGATTTTAGGGCACCTTTTCTGCGACCATCGTAGCGAAGTTGCCCCACTGGAAGATCGTATCCGCATAGCAAAATCCGGCATCTTTGAACATCGACAGATTCTCTTCGATCGTATAGGGAATCAATACATTTTCGAGTGCCTCGCGTTTTCTGGCGATCTCGGTATCGCTGTAGCCTTGCATCTTTTTATAGTCGTAATATATTTCAATTATGTCCCGATTGAGTGCAGGACTTTGCATCAGTACCTTTTCACTACAGACAAAAAGCGCCTCTTCGTTCATGGCTGAAAAGATTCTTTTCACTATCCCGGCGCGTACGGGCGGACGGATGAACTGCAATGTATAGCTGGCCACCACAATATCCGCGCAACAAAATTCATACTCCATAATATCGGCACAGACGAACTCTATATCGCTCTCCATCGCTTCGGCTTTGCGCTTCGCACGCTCGATCATTGCCGGCGCGTTATCTATACCAACCAGCGAAACATCACATTCGATGCGCCTCGCAAGCTCGATCAGAAAAGCTCCCGTCGAACATCCAAGATCGACGATTTTCATTCCCGGCTCTATCCGACGAAGCAGCAGCGAAACGATCAAATCGATGTTTTGACGATAATATGGAACGGAGCGCTCGATCATATCATCAAAAACCGCGGCCACTTTTTCATCGAAAACGAACTGCCTCTTCAAAGGCTCACTGAAAATCTCGTCACGCTCCACAGGCATCTTCTATATCCTTTCCAATCTGTATCTTGAGTGACTCGAATGAATCGAATTTCCGGTTTTCTCTTAAAAAACTGTGCCATCGGATACAGATTTTGCCTTGCACATTCGCCACATCGGCGTCGATCAGATGGGTTTCAACCGCCCAATCGCCATCCGTGGTGACACGATGGCCGATGAATGTGACAGAAGGATACTCCCTCCCTTCTATGCATGTCGTAGTGACATACACCCCCTCTTTTGGCAAAAGAAAACGGGATACCGAAAGATTGATCGTAGGAACCAGCTCTTTGGCCCCGATCCCCTGCCCTTTTATCACTTCACCCCATATCTCGTAAGGATGGCCCAACATCTCGTTGGCTTTTTTGATATTTCCGGCTTCGATCTCTTTGCGGATAAATCGTGAGTGCACAGGTGTCTGCCCGACAGCCACCTCTTTTACGATCACCACTTCGCCGGCAAACAGGCTCTTCAGGGTTTCCACATCGCCGCTTCTGTCCAGTCCAAAATGAAAATCATCTCCGACAACTATGCGTTTCAAAGAGGGAAATTCATGTCGTAGCAGGCTTACAAACTCTTCGGGGTTTTTGTCCCGCACCTTGCCGAAATCATGCAGGCATAGAGGGTAGCTCGTATATCGCGCGCGATAGATATGTGGCGTGAGCGTAGCACGAAAATGCTCTATCACCACGATCGCTCCATGCTTGCCAAGCTTTGAAAAAAGCGCCTGGTGGCCTATATGCATGCCATCGAAATTGCCGATCGCGATCGCTTCGATATCGTTATTTATTAAGATAGCAGTAGAACCACTCACGATTACCCTCTCTGCCCGGAAGCGTCGAAGCCTCTTTTGCCATCAGTCGCCATCCAAGCTCCGCGGCAGCCCTTTCAAAGGATCTTTGCGCATTGGCTATGGCTTTCTCGTCCGTTACGACGCCGCTTTTATTGCGCCTGACATCTCGCCCCACTTCAAACTGTGGCTTGAAAAGCACGATCGCCACACCCTCGACGAGTCGATCCAGATCTTTTAGGATATGATGGAGGCTTATAAAAGAGACATCGCAGGTGAGCAGATCGAAAGGCTCGTCGCTTTTAAAGTCTCTCACGTCGGTCGATTCTACGCAGATCACACGCGATCGATTGGCGATATCCGGGTGCAACTGTGAGGTTCCGACATCCAGAGCCGTAACGCTGCTTGCGCCATTTTCCAGAAGTATCTGGGTAAAACCGCCTGTACTAGCCCCTACGTCTATGCATCTTTTACCCTCGATCGCCACCGGATAAGTATCCAAAAATCCCTTCAGTTTTCTGGCTGCACGGCTCACGAAACGCGTCTGGCCAAAAATCTCGATTTTCTGTTCTTCGCCGATCTTGAATGAAGGTTTATAGACTGTACGGCCATCCACGGCCACATTTCCCTCTTTTATCAGCGCCTGGGCTTTGTTTCGGCTATCGATCAATCCTTCTGTAACCAGCTTCGCATCAAGCCTCATTCACAAGCTCCCACATCTTCTCTTCGGGCATCAATGCAACGCCCAGCTGTTTGGCTTTTTCATATTTGCTTCCCGGGTCTTTTCCGAAAATTACATAATCCGTTTTGTGCGAAACTGTGTTGGTCACCTTGGCTCCCATACGCTCTAACATCGCTTTTATCTCACCGCGCGACTTTTTCATCGATCCTGTCAGTACGACGGTTTTGCCTGTGAAAGGAGTTTCGACAACCTCTCTCTTTTCCATGGGACGCGGTTTGATGATCTCCATCAAGCGCTTCACTTTTTCGCGATTGACCCGCATAAACTCAAGATAACTCTCCGCCATCTCTTCTCCAAATCCTTCGATCGACAGAAGCTGCTCTTTTGTGACATCCATAAAATCGAGTCCGAAAGCTTCGCATATCTTTCTGCTTGCAACCTCTCCGATATGTTCGATACCCAAAGCGTTTACAAAACGCCAGCACTCGGCACCTTTAGAGCGTTCGATGGCATCCAGAAGATTTTGCGCCTTTTTCTCCTTGAACCCTTCAAGCTTCAAAAGATCCTCTTTTTTCAGATGGTAGATATCCTCCACCTCTTTTATCAACCCTGCATTGTATAGCTGCTCCACGATCTTTTCGCCCAGACCGTCGATATTCAGGCACTGCTTGGAAGCGAAATAGATAATCGAGTTGACTACGCGGGCGGGGCAGTTGATATTTTGGCATTTGATCAACTTTCCTTCATCCAGAAGTTCACTGCCGCATACAGGACAATGGGTCGGCCTCTCTATTCTCTTCTCTTTGCCAGTGCGGTACTGCTTGAGCACTTTTATGATCTTTGGAATTACATCGCCGCTTCTTATCAGCGTCACCATGTCGCCGATTCGCACATCCATCTTTTCGATATAGTCGAAATTGTTCAGTGTGGCCCTCTCTACGACCACACCCTCTATCTCCACAGGCTCGAGCACCGCCACAGGTGTAACGACACCCGTGCGACCTACCTGCAGCACTACATCCTTGATCCGCGTCTGCTTCTCCACGGCCGGGAATTTATAAGCGACCATCCAGCGGGGAAATTTGACGGTATATCCCAACGCTCTCTGCGCAGCCAACCTGTCAACCTTTACAACCATACCATCGAGCATAACATCGAGCGACTCGCGCATATTTTTCAGCTCGTCGTATATCTTTTCGATCTCTTCTGTAGTTTTACACACCTTGCGAATCGGCGGTTTTCTGAAGCCTAGATTGTAAATATAGTCCATAATCTCGCTCAGATACTCATAAGCGAGATTGTGCACCCCCACCCCCCAGGGCTGAAACAGAAGATTTCGTTTGGCGGTGATACGCGGATCGAGCTGACGAAGACTGCCTGCCGCGGCATTGCGGGGATTGGCAAAAGGCTCTTCCCCTTTTTCGATCCGCTCTTTATTGATTCGCTCGAACTCTTTTTTCGTCATCAGGACTTCGCCGCGTATCTCGATGAGATCTTTGTGGTCGATCTCGAGCCTGATCGACTGGATCGTACGCGCATTGTTCGTCACATCTTCACCCTCTACACCATCTCCGCGCGTGATCGCCTGTTTCAAAAGACCGTTTTCATATATGAGGTTGAGGCTGGCGCCATCGAATTTCGGCTCCACGTAATAGCGCTCGTCGGGAAAATTTTTCTCTATCCTTTCCATCCACGTTTCAAACTCCCGGGCATCGAATACATCTTCCATACTCCACATACGGCTCAAGTGTCTGGCCTTTTTGAAACCCTCTTTCAGCGGAGCGCCTACACGCTGCGTAGGGGATGTGGGATCCACATCTTCCGGATGCTCTTTTTCGTAGGCTTCCACCTCTCGGTAGAGTTTATCGTACACCTCGTCGGTGACCATCGGATTATCCTCGACATAGTAGGCATATGCCCACTTTTTAAGGGTTTCGACCGCCTTTTCGTACTCTTCTTTCGTTTCGATCATATCCTCTGGCCTTTCTGCGGTGGCGGTAGAGTGACGTTTTCATCACTCTCTTGCAGCTCTTTTTGGAGCTCTTGAACACTCTTTTGCAGCGCCTTCTGGAGTTTTTCGAAACTATTTTTGAAAGTTTTCTTGTACATCTTGAAATTTTCCTGCAAACTTTTTTGCAACTCTTCGTACTCTTTCAACCCTTTTTCGATCGATTTTTCCAAAAGTCTGGCGCTACAATCGGCTACGCCCTTTTTTACTGCATTGTCGTAGTTTTTCATCGTCACTACATCGTCGACGAGCCAGACTCCATCCACTTTGAGCAGCTCGGTATCCATTGTGGCATTGCACTCCTGCTCGGAAATCTTTTTTACAGGCAGATGAAAATAGATGACGGTGGGAACAAAAGCCCTGCCTCGCACCACCTTGGCCAAACCCGTATCGACGCGCACGACATGGATACCAAGAGGCTTTTTGGCCTCGATCTCAGAGCGGATCGTAAGAGCTTTCGCCTCTTTCATATCGCCTGCCGCCATCGCATCCCAAAATTTTTTCGCAACGTTTTGCGGAAGATTTTCAGGGTTTTGTCGTGCACATCCGCTTGTGACAAGCAGCATCGAAAAGATCAATATCCATAACAGACTTTTTTTCATTATAAATCCTTTTATCACTTTAGGGTATCTCCGAAGACTCTATCGCTTCGAAAACAGCGATAGCCTGGCGATGTTCCGCCACGTCATGACACCTTACGATCGAAGCACCTCTATCAAGCGCTTCGAGATGAATCGCCAAAGTTCCTGGCAGTCGCGCTTCCACGGGTGCCGGATCGATCGCGTCGATCAACGATTTTCTGCTGGCACCTATAAGCATTTCGCATCCGAAATGGGTAAAATGGCGCATATGCTTCAAGAGTACCAGATTATCCTGCAGCCTCTTTCCAAAGCCGATCCCTACATCCAGAATCACTTTATCGCTTCCTAGTCCAATCTCTTCGGCACGCTCCAATCGCTCTTTGAAAAATCGATCCACCTCAATAACCACATTGTCGTATCGAGGGTTTTTCTGCATCGTTTCAGGGGTGCCTTTCATATGCATTATCACATAGGATGCGCCATACTTTACCGCCATTTCCCCCAAAGATATATTTGCCATACCGGTAATGTCATTGACGATCGAAAAGCCATGCTCCAGCGCAAAAGAGACCACTTCGGGAGTATAGGAGTCTATGCTGAAACGCGCTTTTGAGGTGAGATTTTCTCGATAGATCGTCTTTACGATCGGAGTGATTCGCGCCAACTCCTCCTCCGCATCCACAGGCTCGCTTCCGGGTCTCGAGGAGACACCTCCCACATCGACGATCGCCGCGCCCTCTTCCACCATGCGCACGATTCTTTCAACCGCCGCATCTTCTTTGTAGCGGCTGCCGGGATAGAAGCTGTCGTCGTTTGCATTTACGACGCCCATGATCTTCGTTTCGAATCTTTTCTCTTTTAAAAAATCTTTGAGGCTGCGCCCGATCTCCTTCAGGCCGAAAGGCTGCGCCATCTCCTTTTTCGCCAATCGCGCCAGCTGACGGGGGGTACCCATCAGTATCGCATCGTAACGGCTCTTTTTGCAGCTTACCACACCTGCGGGAACGGCAAGGTCGGCCCCAAGCGCCAAAGCGTCCTGTTTCAGGATATTGGCCGCTCCTGATGGCATATCCTCGATGACGAAAAGCAGTGTCTGCATCTTTTTGGACATGATCGCCACGCCACTCTTGTCGCACTCGAGCCTTTCAAGAAGCTTCTCTTTTTCAGCCGGCGTATCGATGCGAAATATTTTCACATCTTTCTCCTCAAAAGTTTCAAACCAAGCCTTGTCAATACGAAATTTGGAGGCGACCCCATATCCAAAAGCTTTATGCTCTCTTCGAAAGTTTCGAGCAAAGATTCATCGAGTCTGAAATTTCCGCTTTTTATCGCCTCTTTGGCAAGCACTTCACAAAGTTTTTTGGCCTTTTTGGCATCTGTGCGGCGATTGGCCTGCAAAAACTCGAAAAGGTGCGAAAGATCGAAACTTTTCAAATCGAGTCCCGAAGTTTCGGCCTCCGTGGCAACGAGCTCGGACTCTACAGGAAGGCGCGAGCGAATCGTGGGAAGAAGCCCCGATTTTGTCGGGGTCATAAGAATGAAACGGGTTTTCGATGGAGGTTCTTCCAGAATTTTGAGGAGTTTACTCTGCGCAATAGGAGTGAATCTTTTGGCTATCAATACGATAATCTTCTCTTTTTCGCTCGTGAGGTAGGCATGCGCAATCGCTTCTTTGGCATGCTCGATAAGAAAATCGTCGGCTTCTACTCTAAAAAAACTTGCATCGGCAAATTCAGATTTGAGCCGTGCAAACGCTTCGTCGAATCGCTCGGTCAGCACGATTTTAGATGCAGCGGAGAGCACCCTTGTCAGGCTCCCATGTCGATCTCGGCAAAAAGCGCCGCATTGAGCGTTTTGTCAAAAAGCCTGAAAAGCTGGAGCAGCTTTATGTCGATCATCTCATCGTAGGAGCGCATGGTGAAGCTGTTCGTTATCTCCTCATCCATTACCCAAAGAAGCGACTCTTCGTTACGCAACGCTATTCGCGCATTGGCGTGGTCGGCTTTACCGATATACCAGAAGAAAAATCCCTGCGGATAGCTTAGAGAAAACATATCGAAAAGCAGATCGATATCCTGATCGCTGCGAATCGTTTCGGCAAACGGATACAGTGCATCGAAGGAGAAAAAGGGGAGCAAAGGGCGATTGATACCGGGACGGTTGACGTGCTGAATCACATACTTTTCAAACCAGCTGTTCTGGGTATCCGTCAAAAGAATGACACTCTGGCCCTCCAAAATCTTGGCGATGGCGTTGCCTACGATCGGAGCCCATTCATATCGTCGCTCTTCGAGCCAGCTCATCATCGTATCGTCGCTTCGAATCGCCTCGAGCGTCCAGGTCAGCAGATCCTTCACCAGGCACGCTCCAATGAAAGACCGGCAAGGAAATATCGCCTCACTCCTTCATCTTCTGGCTTTCCGTCACTCGAGCCCCGCCCCCCGTTGCACATTTTTCTACCTGTCCAGCTCGTACGCTTCATGCAAAGAGCGCACGGCCAGTTCTGCATATTTTTCATCGATCACCATGGAAACTTTGATTTCGCTGGTGCTGATCATCTCTATATTTATATTCTCTTTGGCCATCGTGCTGAAAGCTTTGGCGGCCACGCCACTGTGACTTTTCATACCTACCCCGACGATCGAAACTTTCGCGACATTCTCTTTGTATTCGATATCTTCGATGCTTCCTCTGAAACGTTCCATAACCCGTTTGACACGTTCCAGCTCGCTTTGGGGTACGGTAAAGTCGATCTCCGTCTTGCCGTCGGCGCCGATCGTCTGAACGATCATATCGACATTTACCGCCTCTTCGGCAAGAGCGTTGAAAATTTCACTGGCGATGCCTGGACGATCTTCGACCCCCTTGAGGCTTACACGGGATTGGTTTTTATCGAGTGCGATTCCGCTGACGAGTGGTTTTTCCATAATATTCTCTTCCTTTGTGATCAATGTACCTGGATTGTCGTTGAAGCTGCTTCTCGTGACGAGGTTGACGCCCATCTTTTTGGCCAACTCCACAGACCTGTTCTGCAAGACTTTCGCACCCAAAGAGGCCAGCTCCAGCATCTCGTCGTAACTGATCGCCTCCATCTTCTTCGCTTTGGGCTCGATGCGCGGATCGGTCGTATAGACCCCATCGACATCGGTATAAATTTCACACAGATCGGCCTTCATCGCTCCCGCTATCGCCACGGCCGTCAAATCGCTCCCGCCGCGCCCGAGCGTCGTCACATGGCCATCCTGGTTGATTCCTTGAAAACCGGCCACCACTACAACCCTGCCCGCCTCTATCTCGTCTCTCATAGGTTCGGGGTCGATATGCTCGATACGCGCGGAAGTATGGGTCTTGTCCGTCACTATACCGGCCATCCGGCCCGTCATGGCTCTTGCCGGATATCCCATCTCGTTCAAGGCTATCGACAAAAGCGCACTCGTAACTCTCTCTCCGGAACTCAGCAGCAGATCCATCGCTTCGCGGTCGGGAGTTTTTGAGAAAAAGTGGGCATATTCGATCAATTTATTGGTCTCTCCACTCATGGCGGAGACCACGACGATGACATCGTGCCCCTCGTCGCGAGCTCTTGCCACGCGTTTTGCCACATTGGCGATACGGTCAAGGTCGCCGACACTGGTGCCACCATATTTTTGTACGATCAGCATATCAGAGGTATCCTTTTTTTCTGAAATATTCAAGCACCCGTTTATAGATGGGGCGCTTGAAATATGTCACATAGTTGAAAATATCTTTAAACGGAACAAATGTGTAACGGGAAAATTCCGGCTCATGAGTCTCCAGATCGATCTTCGCTCCGGGCTTCAGGCGCACCAGGAAATATTTCTGCCGCTGGCCATCGAACGGATACATCTTTTTGGCGATTATCTCGGGAAAGTCGTAACTGACCCATTCCGGAAATTCACCCAATATCTCGATATCGTTGGTTCCAATCTCCTCTTTGAGCTCGCGCAATAACGCTTCTTTAGGCGTTTCACCTTTGTCTATGCCTCCTTGCGGAAACTGCCACGCATCTTTCACGTCGGTTCTGGAAGCGATGAAAATTTCCACCTTTTCCGGATATTTCGATGAGAGAATGATCGCTGAGACGTTAGGTCTGTACTTTTTCTTTTTATTCGGTTGATCGCTCATCGGTTAGCATCTTTTTTGGTATTATTATAATAAAAAATCGATTAAGGTCCACTGAGAATGACGCTACTGTATATTCATATCCCCTTCTGTGACAGCAAATGTCACTATTGCAGCTTCAACTCCTACGTGGACAAGTTCGAGCTCAAAAGTGCCTACATGGAAGCGCTGAAGCTCCAACTGCAAGCGGATCTGGGACGTTTCGAAATCGGGCCCGGTGATATACTCTCCGTTTTCATCGGCGGAGGCACCCCGTCCACGATCGATCCTGCATTGTACGAACCTATCTTCAAAGAGTTGTGGCCCTATCTGCAAAAGGGGGCGGAGATCACCACCGAAGCCAACCCCAACAGCGCCACATCTTCATGGCTGTGCGGCATGAAAGCCCTCGGCGTAAACCGCATAAGCTTCGGGGTGCAGAGTTTTTTCGACGACAAACTCAAACTCCTGGGAAGGGCTCATCGCGCCAAAGATGCGATAGATGCCGTTGAAAATGCCAAAAACGCAGGTTTCGAGCGAATTTCGGTCGACCTTATCTACGCCACTTCACTTGACACCCCCAAAAGAGTCGAAGCCGAAATCGCTATGGCGCATAAACTTCCCATTACCCATCTAAGCGCCTATGAGCTGATCATCGAAGAGGGAACTCCTTTCGAAAAGAGCCCAAATGTCAAAAAAGAGTCGATCGAGCAGTCACGACGCGTGATACAAAGCGCAAAAGATGCCGGACTCGAACAATATGAAATCTCGAATTTCGGAGATCCATGCAGGCACAACGTAGGGTATTGGGAGTATCGTCCATATCTTGGCATCGGCAGTGGCGCCGTAGGACGCATCGAAAAAGAGCGCCACTATCCTCACGGGATACTGGAAGAATATATCGAAAATCCACATTTCAAAAAGATCGAAACCCTTACCGATGAAGAGATTCTGGAAGAGAAGATATTTCTGGGACTAAGAAGCGACGTAGGGGTGGACGAAAAGATACTTCCTGCGCAAATGCTGCAAAGAGCGTATCTGCTGGCCAAGGAGGGGAAGCTCCGCACAAGAGAAGGAGGCTTTTACAACCCGGATTATCTTTTGAGTGACGAAATTGCTCTTTTTATGCTCGGCTAATCACTTTTTGGGTAGCATATTGGGCAAAAAATAAATATTAAGGATGCACCATGTTCGGCATGGGTTTGAGTGAAATATTTTTTATAGTCGTTATCGCCATCCTGTTTTTGGGACCCGATAAGCTACCCGATACGATGGTACAGATCGCCAAATTTTTCAAAAGCATCAAGCGCACCATAAACGACGCAAAAAGCTCGCTCGAAGACGAGCTGAAAGTCAGCGAGTTGAAAGAAGAGGCCTTCAAATACAAAAAACAGCTCGACGAGGCTACGGAGCAGCTGGGAAAAGTGGCTTCGGCAGACCTGACAAGCCTGGACGATTTGACCGACACGGTCGAAGAGGTCAAAAAATCTGAAGAGAATCTTGAAACGGAAGTCGATGAGATCAAACAGAAGGTGGAGCCGAAGAGAGAGACGATCACATTTCCCAAAAAAAGATCCCGGCCCGGACGCTCGATCTACTCTCCCCCATCGGATCTTGCAGAAGAAGATATTCTGAAAAAGAAGGAAAACCAGACAGATGTTTGACGAACTCAAGCCACACATAGCGGAACTCAGAAAACGACTCGCCTACTCCATGGGTGCGCTGATCGTATGTTTCTTCATCGCGTTCTATTTCTATGAACCAATCCTCAACTGGATGACGAAGCCACTGAAAAAGGTACTGCCGGAAACCTCCATGATGATTGCAACCGGGGTGCCGGAAGTCTTCTTCACAGCCGTAAAAGTTTCACTGTTTGCCGGATTTTTGATGGCGCTGCCTTTTATACTTTATCAATTCTGGCTATTCATCGCCCCGGGCCTTTACGAGCATGAAAGAAAATATGTCTGGCCCTTCGTGATATTCGCATCCGGAATGTTTTTCATGGGGGCTCTTTTCGCCTATTACGTTGTAGTCCCCTACGGTTTTGCCTTTTTGGTCAACTTTGCGGAACAGATCGTCACCGTGGCGCCGAAGATCAATGAATATGTAGGATTTTTTACTAAAATCATGATCGGTTTCGGAATCGCGTTCGAACTGCCTGTGCTCACATTCTTTTTGGCTCTTCTTGGCCTGGTGGACGATCAGACACTCAAAAGTTTCTTCAAATACGCCATTATTCTCATCTTCGTACTCGCCGCGCTGCTTACGCCACCCGATATCGTGACGCAGCTTCTGATGGCCATCCCTTTGATTTTGCTCTATGGAGTATCCATCCTGATCGCCAAGATGGTAAACCCGTACAAGCCACAAGAAGAAAACGAAGAGCAGGAAACGGCTGAATAAACGATGCCGAAAAACGAAACCGAAGAGTGGCTAAGGAGTGAAAGTTACGACTACGCTCTTCCTGCCGAACTGATCGCGACGAAGCCGGCCGTCCCGAAAGAGGATGCCCGGCTGATGGTGATCGACAGAACCAAGGGGAGTGTCACCCACTCCCACATACGAAATATTCAAGATTTCATCCCCAAAAGCTCCGCCATCATATACAACGATACCAAAGTGATCAAAGCTCGCCTCTTTGGGCACAAAAGCAGCGGCGGAAAAGTGGAGCTTCTCATAAACAGACAACTCGATGCCACTTTTTACAGCGTATTCATCAAAGGACGCGTCAAGAAAGGATCGACTCTATATTTCGAAGAGGGCCTCGAAGCTGAAGTCGTGGAGCTGAAAGAGGATGGAAGCCGCGTGGTAATCTTCAAGGATTCGAACAAAAATACGCTGGTTTTCGAAACACTGCTTCCATATCTCGATAAAATCGGGCATATGCCGCTGCCGCCGTATATACGCCGTAAAGAGTCAAAGACCGATACCATCGACTATCAGCCCGTATTCGCCCGCAAAGAGGGAGCCGTAGCCGCGCCTACGGCATCTTTGCACTTCAGCGATACCCTTTTTGGACAGATAAAAGAGCGCCACGACGCCTATCCTATCACGCTGCATGTAGGAGCCGGCACATTCAAGCCGGTCGAAGCCGAAATCATCACAGATCATCCTATGCACAGCGAATATTACGATATTCCCTCCGAAACCGCATCCGTTATCGATTCAGATCGCGAAATTTTGGCTATCGGCACCACGGTAACGCGCACGATCGAATATTATGTTCGCACAAACCGACGTTTTGGAGAGTGCGACCTGTTTTTACATCCTGGCAATCCACCCAAGCGGGTAGATCATCTGATAACGAATTTCCATCTGCCCAAATCGACACTCATTATGCTCGTAACCTCCTTTTTGGGGATGGATATGACAAAAAAAGTGTATAATGAAGCCATAAAAGAGCACTATCGTTTCTACAGCTATGGCGATGCCATGCTGATATTATAAAACGATTTGAAAGAGGGAGTGATGCCGGCAGAATTTTGGTGGAAGTTCATAGCTATAGTTCTAATCGCGATAGGATTGCTGACTACACTGGCAATCGAGATACGCAAACCAAAACACGATCCAAATGAAAATCCCGATACAAAACGGATGAACGATATATTGAAAGATTGAGAGCAGATGGCCATATCTCTATGCACCTTCAACGTCAACTCCATACGAAGCCGCGTCGCATTGATCGAACGATGGCTGAAAGAGAAGCGAAACATAGACATTCTATGCTTTCAGGAGATAAAGTGTGAAGAGGAGCGGTTTCCTGCCGATGTTTTCGAATCGATGGGATATCGGTGCGCTATCAACGGCCAAAAAAGACTCAATGGCGTAGCTATCTGTTCCAAGCTTCCGCTCCACGACATCAAAACCGGATTCGACAATGAGTATCTCGACAGGGATAGCAGGCTCATTCAAGCCACAATCAAAGAGACCGTGATACTCAACTGTTACGTTCCAAGGGGAGGCCTCGAAGGAAGCGACCCGTATCTTTATAAAATGAGATTTTACGACGCTCTTACGGCATACACCAAAACCCTTTTGAAAAACGATAAAAAAGTGGTGCTGCTTGGCGATTTCAATGTAGCACTCGAAGAAAAAGACCTCTACGACAAAGAGGCATTCGAAGGCGCGGTAGGATTTTTGCCTAGCGAAAGAGAGAAGCTCAAGCAGCTTCTTTCGGTAGGGTTGACCGACTGCTTCAGAAAAGTCCATCCAAACGAAAAAGCTTTCACCTGGTGGGATTACCGCAATGCCGCCATCTGGAGAAACGAAGGGATGAGAATCGATTATATATTGGCCAGCGAATCTCTTTGCCAAAATATCGAATCTATAGATATCGATCTGTGGACCAGACGAAGACGCACTCCAACCCCCAGCGATCACGCCCCTGTAGTCGCTCTTTTCAAGGAGCTTTGATGCAGGTCGAGGCGGCTTATACAAGGAATATACGATGAGTACCTACCGCAGATTGTTTATCTTCATAACAACTCTTTTGAGCCTTTTGACTCTGGCCATCATGGTCAATACAGTTTACAATTTCAGAGACTTCTCTTTTGAAAGATCGATCAAGCACTCCGAAAATATCGCGCAGATCGTACGTGACGGCCTTACAGCACATATGATCAACAATATCATGGACAAACGGGCCTATTTCCTAAGAAAAATATCTGAAACGAAAGGGATCGAAAAACTCTGGATCGTACGCGGTGAAAGTGTAAACAGGCAATATGGAAAAGGATTGGAAAACGAATTGCCGCAAGACGAGATAGACAAAAAAGTGCTTAGCAGCGGAAAGTCTTTCAGCAAGCTGCGTGAAAACGCAGAAAAAGCTCTTATAAGAGTCACCATTCCATATAAAGCCAACCCTTACGGCGAGCCAAACTGCCTTTCATGTCATCAGGTGAAAGCGGGCGAAACACTTGGAGCCATCAGTCTGGAGCTCGATATCAGCGATGTCAGACAACAAGGCATCATGACGATTTTGAAAATTGCGGGTATCACGATAGTGTTCATTCTGATTGCAATGATTGCGGTTCGAATGAATTTCAAGCCGTATCTTGAATTTTTCAACGACCTGCGTGACTCTTTGATACATGCCAGGCGGGGAGATTTTTCACACAAAATCCATACTGCGGTTACCGCTCCTGATATTCGCTCGATAGCCGAACTCTACAATCAATTGATCGAAAAATTCGAAAAGACTGTCGGCATTATCGACAAAAAACTGGCCGCCCTAGTCAAAAGCGGTGAACCAGAATGCAGCGATCCTTTGGAAAAATCGGCAGAAACGATCCAAATGCTTGCCGATATACACCATTTCAAAAAGACGATAGAGCTCGATGAATCCATGGCTCTCATATATGAACGACTTGGACGAATCGTCGAAAAAGTCATGGGAGCGCAATACTATGTGATATTTGCCGTCCGCAAAAGCGGCAATACGAGAGAGGTGGTTTGCAAAACAGTCGAAGCTATCCCCTGCAGTGCATCCTCGATGACCAATGCCACCGAATGCAGAGCTTTCCGGACAATGGATATTGTCGAATCGGAGCAATTCCCCAATCTTTGTACCGCTTACGAAGGGGATTTTTCCAACTATTTCTGTATTCCCTATGCAATAACAGATGATTTTGCACTCGTCATCATGCTGCTAAGCGACAATTCAGGCGATGTTTCGGTATTTCAAAAGAGGTCCGCTTCGCTGGAGTATTACCTCGAAAATGCAAAACCGGTTATCCAGGGAAAACTGCTGATGGAAAAACTCCGCGAAAAGTCACTGAAAGATGGGCTGACGGGCCTTTACAACAGAAAGTTTCTTGAAGAGTTTATCGATACGATCAACCGACAGAGCGACAGAAGCGAGACGCGCTATGCGGCATTGATGCTCGATATTGACTTTTTCAAAAAGGTCAACGATACATACGGACACGATGTGGGCGACAAATTCATCAAACTGCTCTCTCGGACGATTCTTGAGAATATTCGAAAAGGGGATATCGCAGCCCGGTACGGGGGAGAAGAGTTTGTGGTACTCTTGCACAATTCCACCAAAGACGGTGCAGTGAAGGTTGCAGAGAGGATACGAAAAGAGTTCTCGGAAAAGACGGTGCACCTACAGGGAGAAAATATCAAAAAGACAGTTTCGATCGGTGTAGCCTTCATGCCGGAGCAAGCCAAAACGATGCGTGAGGCGATCAAGTATGCGGATGTAGCCCTTTACAAAGCGAAAGAGAGCGGTCGAAACAAAGTGGTGGTTTTCGACCCGGATATGTTCGAACATAAAGAGTATTGAGGGTTTGCAGCTAAAACCCCAAATAACGCTCGAGAATCAGTTGGGCCGCTATCGAGTCGAGCCTGCCGTCTTTACGCTGTCTGGTTACCCCGCGCATCCTCTCGGCCGCTTCTACGCTACTGCCCGATTCATCTACAAACTCCACATCCCCCTCGAACGATAGCAGATTTACAAAATGGCGTATTCTTCGCTCCATCTCCTCTTCGCTGCTGCCGCCTTTGGGGAGTCCGACAACCAGACGGGCTATTTGCCACTCTTTCAAAAAAGCGTCTATATCCCGCGCCGCCTGGTTGCGATTTTTGCGTAAAACGGCAGATTGGGGCAGGATGGTGCAGCCATCGAGTGTGATAGCGATACCGATACGCTTGAGTCCCACGTCCAATGCCGCGATAGCTTCAGGTTTTTTATCCATCTACGCCTCTTTGAAATACCATGCGACCAGGAAAAAAAGCCCGATCGTCGCCAGTGGAGAAAATAGTTGCCAGGGGTTGAAGATTCGCAGAAGTATATACCGCGCCACAGCGTACCAGCATAGAAGCGTCAATGCGATATGCGCGATCATTATCGGTTTATAAACGATCATCGTGCGGGAAAATCCCGTAAAAAAAGAGGCCATCAAAACCAGCCCTACCCCGATAGCGAGGCGTTGCAAATCGTGATCTCTTTTGTAACCCTGATAAATGAGAAATCCATAAAGAATCAATACTATCGCAGCAAGTATATATATTTTCATATCATCGTCCATACCGTGCTGTTAGAGATGCTTTGGCGATGGTGTGCTTTTCAATCATAGAATAGACTAAAGATGGAGGCATATCGGGCCTGACAGGAAGATGCGCAACATCCAAAGCATAAACGGTAACGATATACCGATGTGGTCTGTCCCCTTTTGGAGGGCAAGGTCCGCCATACCCTGTCTCTCCATAATCGTTTTTGCACTGCACGGCTCCTTTCGGGAGTGCTTTGGCCCTATTCAAGCCCGCACCTCGGGGCAAACCGTGAATATCGGCGGGGATGTTACATACAATCCAATGCCACCATCCATACCCTGTCGGCGCGTCGGGATCGAACATCGTTACAGCGAAGCTTCTTGTCCCTTTTGGCTCACCATACCAGTGAAGTTCGGGGGATATGTTTTTCCCATGGCACCCATAACGATCATACACCTGAGACAAATAGAGTTTTCCGGAAATATCGGGGCTCTCCATCTTCATACCCTCTGCAAAAAGGCCAAAAGTCATGAAAAAAACATAAAACAGGGCCAAAAATCCTTTCTTTGGCATACATCCTCCTTTTGATACACCTCTAAACATCTTAGCCATTGAGACGATTTATAATTGTAGTATACAGCACAATTATATCAACAAAGGAACAAGCTACACAATGCCAAAAAAAATACTCAAAGATAAAAAACTTCTGGAAGCCTTGGTGGAATACCAGACGACACTGATTGAAAGATTGAGAGTGGAAGGCTACGAAAACAACTTCTCGCTGCTTCTTATACCATATCCGGATCTTGATGAAACGATGCTCAAAGAGATGGCCATGCCCCTTCTTCGCACCAGCGACAGGCTCTTTCATATCGAGGATAACGTTATCGCTCTACTTCCTGGATGCGACTGGAACGGTGCACTCAAGGTTCACGAAACGATAGCGCAGGCTTTGGGAATCTGGCCGGTTGAAGATTGTATCGTAGAATACCCTACCGATGGAAAAGATACCCTCCAACTGATTGAAAATCTTTATAAGCG
>JAMOOM010000024.1 GCA_027065515.1 Campylobacterales bacterium | reverse complement strand
GCGACATTTGACAATCTCGTAGGCAATGAGGCTGGCATTCAGATATTCTGGCACACCGTCGCCACCATTATCGTGACCTATATCGTTTACCGGGGCATCAAAGGGGGGATCGAGAAGATCAACCTCATCCTGATGCCCGCCTTGATGCTGATTCTGTTCGGTCTTTTGATCTATGCCATGAATCTCGACGGCTTCTCCAAAGCGTTCGCTTTCATGTTCGAACCGAAGTGGGACAAGATAAACTCCGAAGCTATCGTGCGCGCCATCGGCCACTCCTTTTTTACCCTATCACTGGGAATGGGCGCCATCATGACCTACGCCGCATCCTTGCCAAAGCATGCCAGCATCACTAAAACAGCCTTTATCGTCACCTTTATGGACACTCTCATCGCGCTGGTTGCGGGCCTTGTGATCTATACATTCCTTTTTCACGAAGGAGCGCCTGCGGCGCAGGGGCCAGGTCTTGTCTTCATATCGCTGCCTGTCGTACTCTCGAACTTCGGTACGCTTGGCACCGCGCTGGCTCTTCTGTTTTTTCTCGCGCTCTCTTTTGCGGGACTTACATCGGCCGTTTCGCTGGTGGAGCCTGTCGTGCAGTATCTGATCGACAGGTTCGATACGACCCGATTCAAAGCGGTGCTGATCGCCGGCATCGGATACTATCTCGTAGGAATCGGGGCTCTGCTGAGCTACACCAAGGCATGGGGCGGATTTTTTAGCATCGCCGACAAACCGCTGTTCGACATTTTGGAGTATTCCACCGATTCGATTCTGCTTCCTTTGGGTGGCCTTCTCATAGCCATATTTGTAGGGTATGTGCTGCCAAAAGAGCGTGTCGCTGCCGTATTGAAAAAGGAGATGGGGGAGAGGGTGTTTACGGTATGGTACTTCAGCGTCCGTTATATAGCGCCTACCGCACTGGTTTTCATGATGCTGAATTTGACCGGGATTTTAAAAATAGGTTAATGGCCGGCGTTGCGCGAAACATTTTTGTGCAACGCCGTCTCAAAGAGTGATCAGAACTGGATCATGCCGTCAACGGGACTCGATGCCGTAGCGTAGGGGCGCTTGGGAATCCGGCCTGCCAGATAGCTCATACGGCCCGCGATCACGGCGTGTTTCATCGCTTCGGCCATAACGATCGGCTCTTTAGCCTGCGCTATTGCGGTATTGGTCAAAACCGCGTCGGCACCAAGCTCCATAGCGGCGGCGGCATCGCTCGCCTGTCCGATTCCTGCATCCACCACGACCGGTACGTTCACGGCATCTTTCACGAACACCACGTTGTACCTGTTTTGCACTCCAAGGCCGCTGCCGATCGGCGCCGCCAGAGGCATAACCGCTGCCGCACCCGCCTCTTCCAGCCGTTTGGCAATGATCGGATCGTCATTCGTGTATGCCATGACAGTAAAACCATCTTTTGCCAACACTTCGCACGCCTCGATCGTTTCAATCACATCCGGATAGAGTGTTTTTTGAGTATCTCCGATCACTTCGAGCTTGATAAGATCGATACCCGTCGCCTCCCTGGTGAGGCGAAAGAGCGTAATCGCATCTTCGGCAGTCGTGCAACCGGCGCTGTTGGGGAGGAATTTTACATTGGTGCCTTTGAAATAATCCATCAGGTTCTCTTCATCAGGATTGGTGATGTTGACCCGGCGCACCGCCACGGTAATCATCTCCGATCCGCTGGCAAGCGTAGCGTCTTTGGTCGTTTGAAAGTCTGGATATTTGCCGCTGCCCACAATAAGACGGCTGGTAAATTCGTATTTGCCTATTTTTAAAATATCGCTCATGGAAATCTCCTGCTTTTGATAAAAAGGGGCTCTAAAACCCTATAGGAGGATTTATATCATAGGAGGACTTGAAGTATATTGAAGGAGTCGTTCAAAACGAAGGAGCTAAGGGGCCAAATGGCCTCTTAGCTTATTTTACAGGAATCTCTTTGACCTCTTTTTCCTCTTTTTTCACTTTGGGAATAGTGATGGTCAATACGCCATCTTCCGTTTTGGCGTCGATGTTGTCGGCATCTACGTTTTCAGGAAGAGCGAATGTGCGCATAAATTTACCATAGCTCGATTCGATTTTGTAGTAATCGTCTTTTTTGACCTCTTCTTTGAACTTTCGTTCACCGGAGATTGTCAATGTGCGTTTTTCGGGATCGATATTTACTTTGATATCCTCTTTTTTCACACCTGGAAGATCCACTTCCACCACATAGGCATCTTTATCTTCTCTGGTGTTTACCGTAGGAACGAATGCGTTGACGACCTCTTTCCCACCTTCAGCCGGGACGCTGGTAGCTCCGAGCAATCTCTTTTCGAGCTCGCGGATTTCTGCAAATGGATCAAATTGTGTTACCAACATGATTACCTCCTTTTTGTTTATTTGTGCAATTATAGCAAGTTGATATTATTATTGTCAAGTTTTTTCAATTATATTCTTTATCTTATCTGTATATTCGGCATATACTTATATGAGTAGTGAGTAGTGAGTAGTGAGTAGTGAGTAGTGAGTAGTGAGTAGTGAGTAGTGAGTAGTGAGTAGTGAGTAGTGAGTAGTGAGTAGTGAGTAGAAGGGTGACCGGTTTGGTGAATGTTGTCA
>JAMOOM010000023.1 GCA_027065515.1 Campylobacterales bacterium | reverse complement strand
TGAGTAGTGAGTAGTGAGTAGTGAGTAGTGAGTAGTGAGTAGTGAGTAGTGAGTAGTGAGTAGTGAGTAGTGAGTAGTGAGTAGTGAGTAGTGAGTAGAAGGGTGACCGGTTTGGTGAATGTTGTCAAGAGTTTGTGATTGATTTTACAAAAAGGAGAAAGAGAAAGACTCCCCTCCAGATCCCTGCGGCACACGGCGAGACAGGGTGGGCTGCTACGTTCCCGTCCTGACCCGGTGTCCTGCCAAGCCGTTGCACAGGTCTAAAGGGGAGCGTTCAACCCGCCTTGACGGACTGAACGCTTGTGTCATTATATCATACAAATGGCAGAGAGGAAGGGATTCGAACCCTCGGTGGCTTGCGCCACACACGCGTTCCAGGCGTGCGCCTTCGACCACTCGGCCACCTCTCTAAAAACCGCTTTCATCTTGAAGAAAACATTTTACAAAAGGAAAATGCATGATTCAAAATGAAGCGTGGCCGGGGGACAGGGATTCGAACCCTGGGAGGTGTGACCCTCAACGGTTTTCAAGACCGCCGCTTTCGACCACTCAGCCATCCCCCGAAAGAAGAAAAAACTACAGAAAACTGGAGGCGACACCCGGATTCGAACCGGGGATCAGGGCTTTGCAGGCCCGTGCCTTACCACTTGGCTATGTCGCCATATCTTAAATATGGTGCCCGGAGCCGGACTTGAACCGGCACGAACAAATGTTCGAGGGATTTTAAGTCCCTTGCGTCTACCGATTCCGCCATCCGGGCAGTGAATTTGTTCGGTTGTTTTTTGAAACGATTACAAATTTTAGATATCAAAAATATGGAGCGGGAGACGGGGGTCGAACCCGCGACCCCGACCTTGGCAAGGTCGTGCTCTACCACTGAGCTACTCCCGCATTTTTTTTGGAGTAGCATTATAGCCCAAAAAAGATATGATGTAAAGAGTTTATCGGCTCCCCATACCCGGTTTTCGCCATTACAAAGCGGTTTTTCGGTACAATTTGGCAAATTTTTCATGAAGGAATGTTATGCGAAGCGATATCATCAAAAAGGGGTTCGAGCGAGCGCCCCACCGAAGCCTCCTAAGAGCTACCGGCCTAAAAGACGAAGATTTCGACAAACCGTTCATCGGTGTAGCAAACAGCTACATCGATATCATTCCGGGGCACTTCTTTCTCCAGGAGTATGGACGTATCGTAAAAGAGGCGATCCGTGAAGCGGGCGGGGTCCCTTTTGAATTCAACACGATCGGCGTGGACGA
>JAMOOM010000022.1 GCA_027065515.1 Campylobacterales bacterium | reverse complement strand
GCTCAGTTGAATCTTGAAGCACAATCCCTCCGGCCTGCTTACGCGCGAGACTTCCGCCATCTCGTGCCTGAGGCCAAAACGCATGCACTGCTCGGGCCACTTTTCCATCAGCTCCATGCCGGAAACAGTTTCGGTGATTCCCGGATAGTTCTCCACTTCGCTGCTTAGAGTGATGGCTCCGCCGGGCATCCCTTTTTCATACATCACCACATTTTCAAGACCGCCACGAGTAGCATAGAGTCCGGCCGTAAGTCCCGCAGGACCCCCACCAATAATTGCAAGATCGAGCATTTTCTCTCCTTTTTGGGCCTATTTTTCCGTTTCCAGCAGATAAATCTTGCTGTCTTGTTTATAAAGGCCATTGTCGTTTTGTTTTTTGATCATGAAATAACTTGGCACTTCGCGAATATGAAACCGATGGATAATCTTCAGTAGTGTATTCGTTCCTGCTGTAAGATAAATGATATTGCCCTCTTTTCGGCGTCTGTTTTGATACAGATCGATCGCCAACACTTCGTTTTTTCGCGCCAACGGTTCGAGTTTGTCTTCGATATCTCCCATATGTGAACTGTAAGCCACCACGATATAACGCTCGGCTTTCGGTTCGAATATTTTGGATTTAGTATAGAGTATCGTCTCTTTGAAATTGATAAACCTGTATTGGGAATATTTGTAGTTGTAGTAGGCGAAAGCTGCAGCGATCATCGCTGCACCGAAAAAGGAGGCGAAGATATAGGAGAGGGAAGTAAGAGGTTTCCCGCTCCTTTTTTGTGACGGCTTCAGGGTTTAGCTAAGAAGCGCGTTGAGTTTTTCTTCGAATGCCTGCTTGGAAGCAGCGCCCACCATCTGATCCACGACCTGTCCATCTTTAAAAAAGAGGATACTCGGGATGGAGCGGATACCGTATTTGACTGCTAGATCCTGCTCCTCGTCGGTATTTACCTTCGCGATTTTGGCTTTTCCTTCATACTCTTCGGCCAACTCTTCTATAACGGGTGCGATCATACGGCACGGTCCACACCATGGCGCCCAGAAATCTACGAGCGTTACGCCCTCTTTGACCGTTTCATCGAAATTGCTGCTGTTGAGTTCTATATATTTAGCCATACTTGGTTCTCCTTGAGAAAGTGATGTGTTGATTATACCCGGTAAAACTTTAAATTTTTTTGTCGCACCCCATTACATCGTGATATTTTCGATCCATTCAAAAGAATCCCCTTTCACGATAAAAGCGTCCACCTGCCATGGCATATCGAACCCCTCTTTCTTGAGATAGCTTTCGATCGTGCGCAAAAGCCTCGAGAGCTTAGTGGGTGTAATGTTGTAGACCGGCTCAAAGGTTTGGCCGCTTTTAACCTCTACGAAATGCAAAACTCCCTCCCTTGAAGCCACGATATCTATCTCGCCAAATCTCGAATAGACATTTCTTCCGATAATCCTGCAGCCTTGGGATCTGAGCCACTCGGCAGCCTTCTCTTCGGCTATATCCCCCTTCGAGCGACTCATACGGGCTGAATATCGACTTTTACGGATTTGAATGCTGCTGTAAGAACCAATTCATCACTCTCGTCGCCGAAAAGGTAGTTGATGCGCGATTTTGCATGATGAAAGGTGACAAAAAGGGTACCGGGCATGATTTTTTCACTGAACTTCAGCCGCAATGGCGCGCTATTTCCGTATGCGCTCTTTAGCACCACTTTTTCGCTTCCGCCCAGACGGGCCTCGTCCTCTTCGCTTGCATACAGAATATCCTCTTCGTAGCGCTTAGCGAGCTTTTCGCTTTGTATCGTCTGTGCAGCGTTGTTGTACTGGGGCAAGGTGCGGCCGGTCGTAAGATAGTATCCCTCTTCGATCCCGCCGCTTCTTAGCTCCTCGACCATACCCCGCAGCTTCCATTGCCGATACACAAAACGCCCCAGACCGTCATCGGTTCTGAAATCCAGCAGATGCAATACCGGCGTATCCTCGATATAGACAGGCCACTGCAGCCCCCGCTTTCTATGGCGCTTAAGGCGCAGATAGCTGGCTCCGCTGAATCTTTGGTGCGCCACTTCACGCACTTCGTTCCAGATATCTTCGCT
Source organism: Campylobacterales bacterium (assembly GCA_027065515.1). Taxonomy (GTDB): domain Bacteria; phylum Campylobacterota; class Campylobacteria; order Campylobacterales; family Hydrogenimonadaceae; genus Hydrogenimonas. The sequence goes on along the minus strand of JAMOOM010000022.1, from coordinate 17,958 downwards.
AGACTCGTAAGAGTAATCTCCTCTCATCTCGTTTTCGAGCATCTTGAGCACCTCCCAGTCATCGGGAAGATCGCTCTCTACCAGTGGTTGCGAAAGATGCAGCCGCCGCATCGCATTGACATAAACGCCCTCTTTCTCGTATGCGGACTTCACGCCTATGACGATATCGGCTCTTTGGGCAATTTCGGTCATGAACAGCTCCTGGACCATGATGAAATCCAGCTGCCTCAGCGCCTTTTCGATCTTGTTTTGATTGGGATGGATATGGGCGATATCCTCCCCCATATTCAAAAGCGCCTTTATCTTTCCATCGATCATCGCATCGATTAGCTGAGGTGTCATCGATCCGATCTTTTCCGGCTCCTGATAATCCGGGGCGTAATATGGGAGGCATCCCATATCGCAAGCGCCCTGCACATTGTTCTGCCCCCTCAGAGGCATCAACCCGGCTCCGGTTTTGCCGATATTGCCGGTCAATAGCGCAAGATGGGTAATCGCCATCACGGCATAGCTGCCATCTATATGCTCGGTGACTCCAAGCCCCCAGAATATCATCGATTTTTTCAGAGCGTACTCTCTTGCGATCGTGGGAATCAGCGTGGCCAGGTGCTCGTATCCTGCGATATTTTTGAAAAAATCGGGATCCGCATAGGGATCCTCGAGAATCTTTTTACGATAATCCTCGAAGCCGGATGTACGGTTTTGAACGAACTTTTTATTGAACAGCTCCTCTTTCAGTATGACATGCGCCATCATATTCAGCACCAAAAGGTTGGCCTCGTAAGGAATGACGGCCCTGTGTTTGGCATATTTCATCATCTTGATCTCCCGCACGTCGATCACGGCCACATTGTCGTTCATGCGGGCTGCATCGATGATACGGTTGGCTACGATAGGGTGCGCTTCGGTCGTGTTCGAACCGATAATAAGAATAAATTCGCTTTCGTAGATGTCGTTGTATGGATTTGTAGCGGCCCCTTCTCCGATCGTGGCACGCATGCCTTTGAGGCTTGGAGAGTGACAGACCCTGGCGCAGTTGTCCACATGGGGCGAGCCCATGGCTTCGCGTGTGAATTTTTGAAAAAGATATGCACTTTCGCAGCTCGTCCTGGCACCGCCAATGGCACAGAAACTTTCATCGCCATATATCTGCCTGGTCTGCTTCAGCTTCATGGAGGCAGCCTTTATGGCGCTTGGAAGATCGGTCGTGAACCACTCATCGTCCAATGAGTTCAAAGATGGTGAAATCGCTTTTTCTATATGGGGATTTGCCTGAAGAAAACGGCGGGCGATACGAGGCTTTCGTATCCGCTCCCTGGAGGTGACAAATTCATAACCGTATTTGCCTTTTATGCAGAGTTTACCCTGGCTGACCACGCCATCTTTGTCGGCGGTAATTTTATGAATGGTGTTGTCTTTGACGTGCGCTACGATATCGCATCCGACACCACAATAGGTGCAAACGCTCTCTATCTCGGTAAACTGCATGATTTCGCTCCTTGGATCAATCCTCTATTCTGATCATCACCGGATGCTCTTTGACGCTCTCAAGATCAAAAAGTCGCCTCAAAGCCGCCTGCATCGCCCGCTCTTCGCAAAGATGGGTGGCAAGCAGCAAAGATGCCGATTCATCGCTGCGAGGTTTTTGAAGCATCGTCTCGATCGAGATGTTCTCCTCTCCCATAGCCTGGCTCACTTTGGCCAGCACACCTGGCCTGTCGGCAACCAAAAGACGCAGATAATACCTGCTCACTACCGACTCTCTTTCCAAAAGCTTCAATCCGCTCTCGAGTGGGCGCTTGAAGCCCAGCATCGGCGAAGATTTGCCATTGCGCGCGATCGCTATGATATCGCTTATCACCGCACTGGCTGTAGCGTCCCCGCCTGCGCCTGGGCCGTAATACATCGTTTCTCCGACTTTATCGCCCACGACACTGATTCCATTCATCACTCCATCTACTTTGGAGATCATCTTCTCTTTGGAAACCAGGGCCGGGTGAACGCGAAGCTCCACAAAATCGCCCACTTTCTTGGCGATACCCAAAAGCTTGATCGTATATCCGAACTCTTTGGCGAATACGATATCTTCTTGCGTGATCTTTTCGATCCCTTCGATTAGAATATCTTCCGGTTTCGCATCGATTCCATAAGCGATTGAGGCTAAAATCAACAGCTTGTGAGCCGCATCGAATCCGCCGATATCGAACGTAGGATCTGCTTCGGCATACCCAAGCTCCTGCGCCTCTTCGAGTATAGGCTCAAAATCGACGCCATCTTGCATCATCTTTGTCAATATATAATTGGCCGTACCGTTGATAATGCCTTTTATCGACTCGATATGGTTGGCGCTAAGGCCATCTTTCAAAGCTTTTATGATCGGAATACCGCCCGCGACGCTCGCTTCGAACTCGAAAGGTATATCTTTGGCGATATCCTGGAGTTCATATCGGTGGTATGCGAGCAGAGCCTTGTTGGCCGTGACAACCGCTTTGCCGCTCTTAAGGGCTTTTTTGACCACCGCATAGGGGGCTTCGACTCCACCCATCAATTCAACCACGATATCTATAGATGGGTCTTCGAGCACTTCATCCACATTGTCGGTCAACGGAATATCCACACTTCTGGCTTTTTTCAGATCCCGAACCACCCCTTTTTTGACGACAATCTCCTTACCGGCCCTGGCGCTGATTATGTCACGGTTGTCGTGAAGAATTTTGGCGACACTTTCACCAACCGTTCCGACACCGATAATTCCTACATTGATCATTTATCATCCTCTTTCGACGTATTGAGATACTTTTTGATATTGCGGGCTGCCTGCCTGATCCGCTTTCGATCGGATTTTTCACGAACAGCGGGCAAAGCCCCCTCTTCTACGCTGACGCTGTGTCCGCTTCGGCAGCGTGCCCGGCGCGCCTGTGGCGCTTTAACGAAAAGCTGCATCTTTGCTACGCCTCCTCTTTCGACGTATTGAGATACTTTTTGATATTGCGGGCTGCCTGCCTGATCCGCTTTTCGTTTTCGATCAAAGCTATGCGGACATAGTGGTCTCCGTATTCGCCGAATCCTATTCCGGGGCTTACGGCGACTTTCGCTTCGGTCAAAAGCTTTTTGGAAAATTCGAGGCTGCCAAGATGAAGCGCCTCTTTTGGCAATTTCGCCCAAACGAACATCGTAGCTTTCGGTTTTTCTATCGGCCATCCCGCTTTCGAGAACGCATCTATCAGTACATCTCTTCTCTTGCGGTATTTATCGATCGTTTTTTCGACTTCCGGCTCCAGCTCGTCCAGCGCGATCGTCGCGGCCACTTGAATCGGCGTGAACATACCGTAGTCCAGCCAGCTCTTGATCTTTTGCACCGCTCCGACAAGTTTTCTGTTTCCGACGATAAATCCTACGCGCCATCCGGCCATGTTGTAACTTTTGGAGAGTGTGTAGCTCTCTACCGCCACATCCTTTGCGCCCTCTACGCTCAAGATGGATGGAGTTTTGTAGCCATCGAACGTGATATCGGCATAGGCTATATCACTTATGATGTAAAACCTCTCTTTTTTGGCCATATCGACAAGTCTCTCGTAAAACATAGGAGTCACTGTCGCGGTGGTTGGGTTGTGCGGGAAGTTGACCACTACATATTTCGGACGGGGAACCGACTCGGTCAAAGCCTTTTTCAGATTGAGAAAAAAGAGATTCTCGTCCACCTCGTATGAAGAGTTGAATACCAGCTCCATCTTTCGCACCGCACCGCCGGCAAGCATGAACGCATAGGAGTGGATGGGATATGTGGGATCGGGCACCACTGCGGTATCACCTGGATTGGTTATCGCCTGGACAAGATGAACATAACCCTCTTTGCTTCCCATCGTCGCTACAGCTTCGGTCTCCGGATCGAGCGCCACACCGTATCGCCGCTCGTACCAGTTGCAGATCGCGAGACGAAGTTTATATATCCCCTTGCTTGCCGAATAGCCGTGCGTTTTGGGTTTTTTGGCAGACTCCACAAGCTTTTCGATAATCTTTTCGCTGGGCGGGCCGTCGGGATTTCCCATGCTGAAATCGATGACATCCTCACCTGCACGGCGCGCTGCCATCTTCAGATCGTTCACTTCGGCAAAGATATACTTGGGCAGTCTTTTGAGTTTTTCAAATTCTATTTCGTCGAACATCTTTTATCTTTCACCTTTGGCGGCCACTCTAAGGCCGCTTCTAATATTTTCTAGAGTAAATCTATCCCCAATTTTTGCATATACCGCTTCAGAGGGGAGCGCCAACGTGACGTATCGCACCCGCTCGTCACTCTGCTTTATCGATAAAATGCGTAGCATTTTATCATAAACGACCAGATCGGGAAACCAGTGGCTTCCGGGCAATTCGGAAACGATAAGGCGCTTGATATGCGATATATCCAGCCACACGGTACGCACCGGCCGCACGATCTTTTTGACCTCTCCTGCAAGAATGGGTATCGCCGCGATTTTGGCCCCACTCATATCGATGCGATAGCGCCAATGGGCGGCATCTTCACGCACGATCTCCTCGATCGAGGCTCCACGTTTTTGCAGCCTTTGGGCCAAAATGACCGGGCTAGGCACCCGTTTCGACACAAAGGAGACCTGCCAGTTGAAACCGTCACTGCCCAAAGCCGCATGTGTCGTCAACACGAAAGAGAGACCGATATTTCTTAGCGTATCATTCATTATCTTCATAAAAAAGAGCGGGTTCTCTCCGCTGTATTCAAAAGTGAGCGCCACTCTTTGAGCCTGCGGCAGCGAAAGCTTCAACAACCCGTTCTCTTCGAGTGTCCTGGCCACCTTTACCATATCGTAGCTCGAACCCTTTTTGTACTCCCGCTCATTTTCGAACAAAAGCCCGATCAGCTTCTGGTGGGCGCGATACTCCCTGGCGTCCATCAACGAGGCGACCCTTTCTTCAAGAGTATCGCAGAAGGCTGAAGCCAAAAGAGCGAGCAGGAAAAATAGTGTTCTTACCACCCCTTTCCTCCGGTAAGTCGCTTGAATTCGGAAAAATCGATCTCTTTTACCATTCCGTCATCTATGAGAAAATAGTGCTTCTTTGCGTCGTTGAACTTGAAAAGATTGCCAAATGCATCACTGATCTCAAAGCGCCCGTGACCCGTTACGATGACTCTTTTTCCTTTGGAGTCGATCTCGTATGGAGAGTCTGTGACTTTGGCGCTTCTTTTTTTGGTTTTCAAATCTATGACGCCAAGCCAAAGCTTCACATGGGGCGTGATCACAGCATTCTCGAGAGGCACATACGGTTGCGAGGTATTTTCTTCCACGACATTCTGCATCCGAGCGGCACTGGATTCAAGCGAATCGCCGGCGTCAAGGGGAGGTGGAACGGACCCCTCTTTCTTTGGCGCTTCTGTTTCGACCTGGCTGCTCTCTTTTTCTATGGATTTTACAGGCAAAGTTTCCAAAACATCCGATTTTTCCATAGCTTGCTGGGCTTGTTCCGGAGGACCTACGAACTCCTTTTGCGCCAGATAAAAAGCCGTCAAAACTACGACCAGGCCGAGCGCTATAACGATCCATCGCTTCGCTTTGATCTCTTTGGGAGTTTCCGATGCTATGAAAATTTCTTGGTTGCGCTCAGACTCCGCCTGTAAAAACCATGCATCGAGCTGTGATTTGAGATCATCGAACTCGCTCTCGCCAAACTCTCTTTGCAAAATTTTCAAAAAACCGTATGCCTGCGGCCTGGTCATACCGGAAAAATCGCCCTTCATCAGTTTTTCGAGATTCTTTTTGGAGATTTTGGTTTTGGCGACAACCTCTTCGACACCGTATTGCTCCACTATCTTTTCAAGCATCATCAACCTTTTGTCTTGGCCATTTTGTCGATCAATATAGCGGCGGCGGCACTGACATTGAGTGAGTCGAACGGACGAGCCATTTCAATCGTCACTATATGGTCCATCTTATCCAGCGCCCGCTTGGGAATCCCGCTCCCTTCGCTGCCAAGCACCAGTGCCCGCCTGGCAGAAACTTCTACATCCTTGAGAGATTCGCCCTCCATCGCCGCGCCATAAAGTGTGAAACCGTTCTGTTTAAGCTCGTTTAGCACATCGAGAATATTGGGCACAATAGCTATAGGCAGATCGAACATCGCCCCCGCGCTGGCGCGCACAACCGCCTCGCTTGCAAGCTGCCTGACGCCGCTGACGACCACTCCGTCAGCGCCCAGAGCATAAGCGGTTCGAATGATCGCACCGATATTGCCCACATCGGTAAGCCCTGCCAGCACGACAATGAAATCACCCTCTTTAAGCGCCGAAAAATCGGCATACCGATAGGGCCTTATATCGCAAAGCCAACCCTGATGGTTACCCCCACGCGCAAGTGCTTGAGCCTTTTTGGCATCGACTCTTTCGATCGGCTTGCCGATCTGCCGGACTTTTGCGAACTCTTTTCTGTCCAACTCTTTGGCGAGAATGAACCGTTCGATCATTTCGGGGTGGCGCGCCATCAACTGATGGCAAATCTGTTTTCCATAAACTATCATAAGGGGATAATATCGAAAGTTTGATTAAGGAGACCTCTAACACAAAAGGCGGGTTTACTCCTTTTTCACCAAATCTTCGTAGCACTCTTTAACGCTCCTGCCGCTGGCCTTTGCAAGGAGCTTGGCTTTTTGCCTGGGAGGCAGATCGAGCGTTTCTATCTCTTTTTGAGTAATGGGGGAGCTTTCACCCATTCGTTCACCCGCGGATATGACGAGCACCCATTCACCTTTGAGCAAAGGCCCGATTATCTGGGCTTTGAGCTCTTCTGGCGTTCCTTTGAAGAAACGCTCATGACGCTTGGTGATCTCTTTTGCCGCGAAAACAGTGCGCTCTGCGGCTATTTTTTGCAGTTCGTTCAGGAGTTTTTCCAATCTGTGTGGAGCTTCGTACAAAATGACGGGCCAGCGCTCCAAAAGCAGCTGCTCTAGCGCGCTTTCTCTCTCTCTTCCTTTATGGGGAAGAAATCCGTAAAAAGTGAAGTGGCTTTGCAAAAAACCGCTGGCAGCGTAGGCTGTCGCGAAGGCACTGGGGCCCGGGAGCACCGTATATGCAACTTCATGCAGCTGGCACCACTCGACCAGAAGTGCGCCTGGATCGCTGATGCACGGCATGCCCGCATCACTCATATAAACGACATTGCGATCGAAAAAATCGGGAGTCAGATTCAGGATAAATTCGGATTCGTTGTGACTGTGAAGAGAATAAAACTCGGTAACGTGGTGAACGAGCCCATGCCGCTCGGAAAGAAGACGGAGAAGTTTTTTCGCGACGCGCGTATCTTCGCAAAGAATAACGTCGGCTGCACCCAAAACCCGAATGGCACGAAGAGATATATCTTCGATATTGCCGATCGGGGTGGGAAGAAGTGTCAGCAAAACCGGGTCGGTTATTTGCCGAGCTTGTATTTGCTTTTGAATTTCTCGACGCGGCCGGCGGCATCGACGATTTTTTCAGATCCAGTAAAGAACGGATGGCACATGTTGCAGATGTCTATACGCATTTCAGGCTTGTTTGAAAGCACGGTAAAGTGGTTCCCGCAGGCGCATGTAACGCTGCATTCGACATATTCCGGATGAATTCCCTTTTTCATTGCTTGTTCCTTGTGTATTGATTTGGCGTCATATACAACAGCGGCTCGATAATTTACGAATACCGCTGCTACATAGGGGGAGGATGTAATTATACTTCAGAATTCCACAGATTGCAAGATCCGATTGCCGCCTTATAAATCTTATAGCCTCTTTTTTAAAAATCGTTTCTAAAAAACAGGTATAATTGCTCAAATTAAAATTTTACAAAAATTGGCCGATTTATCGAGTGAGATGAGATTGGAAAAAGGGTGGAATGATTGCATTGACATTTCCAGGCACCGCTTCTTTGAGTGTTTTGCACGTCAAAGAGAGAGCCTTCTATGCTGCAAAATTCAAATCTAAGGGGGTATGCGCCGAAACGAAGCGGTTCGATACGATCGAAGATGCGGTGCAATACCTGAACGAGCAAAAATCCATCAGCCTGGTTCTGCCCTCGGAATCGAAAGTGGAGCTTGATATAGCGCTCTCTTCGCTCATCACGTCCGAAGAGATGATTCGCCAACTCATTCGCCAAAAACTGGATAAAGAGCATCCAGATATCGCAAGCGACACTTTTACCTTTACGCCGCTTTCTACAGACAAAGAGAAGAAAGAGTCGATCTATAGAGTTTTTCTGATAAAAGACCCATATTTTTCAAAAATCACGAAATCTTTAAAAAGACTTCATATTCTCTCCTTTGTTACATTCGAAGAGTACGCTTTTGCAAATTATATCCAACGCTCCGTTTCGGATAACGCTATAGCCGTCTATGCCGACGAAAAAAAAATTATCGTTCTCGCCATTGCGGAAAGCAGAATCGTTTTTCAGCGTACGATACCCATATCCACGGAGTCCAAAAAGGATATAGTTATTTCCGAAGTGGAAAAAACCGCACTCTATATCCAGCAATATAAACGAGAATATGAATATTCTCAAATGATCCTCGCGGGTGAAATAGCCGAATGGGTGGAGTCTGCGCAAAGATTGTCCGCGCTTTCCATGTTGCCGGTTTCGACCATTCTTGTGCCGACGGAGACAGGTTTCACCGAAGATGAGCGATATGAGTATATTTTTCTCTCTGGCGCCCTGGATCTGACAAAAGAGAAAAACTTTCTTCCACCGCAAATTTTACGGGCAAAAGAGTATCATGCACTATCGAACATACTCGTTATATGCGGCGCCATTTTTTTCTTTTACGCTTCATTCCTCCTTGCTGCATCGGCGCTCGATTTCCAAGAATCCGCCAAATCGTACAGGATAACCCAAAAAAGACTCCAAGGTATGATCGACCGGATCGAAACCTATCCCGTTCCAATACTTCTTCACGGCAAAGAGTATATCGATACGTACACAAAAGTCATGAGCCACCATCCTACAGACGACTACTTCACTCTGCATAAACTGATCGCGCTGCTTCCGCCCAAAAAGAGCGAGTGGAAGCGGACGGAGGCAAACGATGTCCTGGCTACACTCCTTTTTGAAAAAGATTTCAAAAACCTAACCGATCTTTATCTTTTCGAAAAATCATTCGACCAGATAGTACAGGATCTTAAAAAAAAGAATGAAAAACTGCATTTCGCCTCTGCCACAAACTATAGCACTGGCCATTTTTCCATGAAAATAGATTTGGGCGAGAAAGGGCGCGGCAACGCTCGCGTCAGCAGAAGAAGAAGGAGGCATCGGTGAGACAGTTCATCGCCGCACTTCTTCTTTTTTTCATAGGAGCACTCTTCCTTCCGCTCTCTGCGTGGCTCGACGACAAGAGTCTTGAAATACAAAAGATCAACCGCCGACATCTCATCGATATACGAAAACTCAAAAAGATAAAAGAGATTAATGCTTTTTTGGAAAAAGAGATCTTTCCCGATATGGAAAAGATCGGATCTGCAGATACATACGATCTTCAAATGTTGAAATATTTCGACACCTACAGGGAGCCTTTTGGTCTAAAGCTGGAGAGATTCATATATTTCGACAAAGAAAATGCCCAGATGGATTACAGATTCGAAACACCTCGACAGCACAAAAAGAGGCTGTATCGCCTGTTGAACCATAAGTTTGAAAACGGCATGATAGGTTTTTTCACATTTGGAGTGAATGAAAAGAGTGTCGAAGGAAAATTGCGGCTTTACCGGCTTTTTGCAAAAAAGGATCGAAATGCATCTGCGCGCTAAAGAGTGGGCACTGCTGGCCACCCCGCTGGCTATTGCCACTGCGGTATGGGCGGCAGGAGATTATTTCGTCGGATATTTCGACCTCTTTTTGCCAAAATACCAACTTTACAGAAATGTAGATTTCGAGCAAAAGACCAGAATCTATATGGAAATATCCAAAAACAAAAAATTGTTCGATGAAATCTCCAACAAAGTGAAATCTAGACCTGCCAAATCGAAATGGCTGATAGATCACTATCTTTATCTGCCAAAGGCTCCAAAACAGATCCGCCCACCCAAAACGAAAAAGCATTCTTTCACTCTTCAGATGGTAATTCCAGGAAGCGGATACGCGATGATAGACGATCGGATTTATAAAATCGGAGAAAAGGTCGATGGATTTATAATCGCAAAAATAACGACAGATAGCGTAGAACTCAAAAAAGGAAATATAGTCAAATGGCTCAAATTGTTCAGATAATATTGATTTTTCTTCTTTTTTCAGGATGTAGTCAGCACCAGAGAAAGGTTACCGCACCGCACAATGCGTCACGGGATATAAAAAAGCAGATTGCAATGGCAAATGAAAGCCACACTTCGCCTCCGCCACCGCTTATTCTGCCTCCGGCATATCAGTCTCTCGATCCGCTCTCCGATCGGACCATTACACTCACGGGCGAAAGCGCACCGCTATCCAAGCTTCTTTATCTGATCGGCAAAAGCGCGGGGTTGAACCTTGTCATAGACAATGGTGTCCCGGCCAAAATGCAGACCACATTGGCGCTGAAAAACGCCTCATTAAAAGAAGCGCTCGATGCGGTAATGGATATATCCGGCTGCTATTACGAAATCAAAGGTTCGATTCTTTACGTCAAAAGGATGAAGACGGAAACATTCATAGTGCCATATGTGCATATGCAAACCTCATCCTCTACGGAACTGGGAGGGGATATTCTGGGTTCCGCACAGTCGGACTCTTCGGGCTCCAGCTCCGGCGGTGGCAGCTCCGGAGAGACTTCGGTTTTGGGCAAGCGGTCATTGAAATACAACAATCCCGAAGAAGCCAACGATTTTTATGCACAGCTCGAGGATAATGTTCAAAAGATTTTGAGCAAGGAGGGGCGCTATACACTAAACCGATACAGCGGCGTTTTGACGGTACACGACTCCAAAAGAAGGGTTGACGAAGTAGCGTCGCTTGTCGAATCGGTGATGGAACGCACCAGCAAGCAGATTCTTATCGAAGCCAAGATTCTTGAAGTGGAGCTGAACCAAAACCATCAATACGGCATCCAGTGGCAAAGAGTATTGAACAACCTGTCGAACAACGGGAAACTTACGCTCTCTTCGACACTCGGTCCGCAAGGAGCCGTTGCGGGAGTCATTCACTACACCAGCGACAACTGGAATGCGATCCTTTCCGTTTTGCACAATGCAGGCAATGTCGAAACCCTTTCAAATCCAAGAATCAAAGTGCTAAACGGCCAATCCGCACTGCTATCTTCCGGAAAAATGGTGCCATTTTGGGAGAAAGAGGTCGAATATACGGCTGTCTCGAGCGGAGGCTCGAACACGGTCGCGGTTCCCCAGATCACATATAACAGACGTGATATTCTGGATGGGATAACCCTTGGAGTCACACCTGTAATTATGCCCGATGGCAAAGTCATGCTCAATATCGTTCCGATCAACTCTTCGATAGAGAAGATAGTGGACTACAAGGACGAGGATGGCAATACGGTCGCAAGAGCTCCCATAATAAACATGAAAGAGGTGGGAACCACGGTATTTTCAAACGACAACGAAATCGTCGTAATCGGAGGTCTCATAGACACCACTGAAAAAAAGAATATCGAAAGTGTTCCCTTCGTAGATAAAATTCCGGGGATCGGAGCGCTTTTCAGAAACGAGCAAAAGAGTTTCGAAAAACGGGAAATGGTCATTCTTTTGAAAATAAATGTGGTTGGGCAATGAAAAAATATCTCGCTCTTTTTTTGGGATTTTCAATGCTGCTTTATGCGCAGACACCAATGCTTTCGGTGACCAAAACCCAAAAACTATATACGATACAGCTTTTTAGCGTCAAAAATCTGCCGAGAGCCAAAGCGCTGGTCCAAAAACTACCCGAACCTCTCGCCAAAGATACGACCATCTCCAGGCTCGGCGATTTTTATGTCGGAGAGTATGGAAAAGCCGCCTCCGGCAAGAGCCTCGGAAAAACAGTCTCTTTAATTAGAAAAAACTATTTTCATGATGCATTTGTCAAATCCAGGTCGACAAAAAAGAAGTATTCCGAAATGACGCCACACTCGAAAGAAAGCGACAACGGTTACACACTCGATAGAGCAAAAAAGATAAAGCTCGAAATCGAAGCGGACAACGCCTTTAAAAAAGGAGATATTTCACACGCTGTCACGATTTATGAATTTTTGGCCAGCAGGGCAGCCCCGAAAAACGGGAAAGTTTTGACGAATCTATTTTACCTCTATGGACTTCAGGGTAGCTGGACAAACGCAAAGAGGCTTATGAAAAAGAGCCACAATCTGGATGCGCTGCTTTACGCATACACGCTTGGCGCCTTGCATGGCTTGCGCAAAAACGAGATCGAGCATATAATCCCTTTTGCCAGACTCGACAGAAGCGGCCGGCTTATGCTGGTGCTGGGTCTCTTTTTCGAAAGAGACAACAGACTGCAAGAGGCGTTTCGATGGTATAGTGCCGGATATACCATCAACCCCGCAGATCCCTACGTGGCTTATGCATACGCCAGGATTTTGGATATGAGGGGCCATAAAAAAGAGGCGGTGCGCATATACGAGCATATTTTGCGAATACCGTTTGCGAAAAAAAATCTGCAAAAGTACGCGCAGCTAAGATTGCGGCAGCTTGGGAGAATAAAATGAAAAAAAGAAGAGCGTTTACACTGATCGAGCTGGCGATCGTCCTCATCATTGTGGGCCTGCTGGTGGGCGGTGGATTCAAAACGATGCAGATTGTAAGCAAACGTGCGAAAGTGACAGAGACAAAACAGACTCTTGCGGCAGCGAAAGAGGCAGTTGTGGGTTTTGCCCAGACACACGGCTATCTGCCAAACAGCAGCGAATTTTCATCTTTGGTAAAACAAAACAGCGACAGCTGGGGCAAGCCTCTTTTATATACGGCAGATTCGGCTCTGATGAATGACGATATATGCTACTACCGCTCCACGCAGCTTGTGATCGGGGGCGATGAAAACGTCAGCGATGTGGCGTTCGTCATCGTCAGCGGCGGAGAGAATTACAATATGCAGACAGCACGCGATACAAACGAAGTCAAAATCTACAAACCGGGCAAGCCGAATATCGACGACAACCAGAGCGCACAGGGAGATTCGGTTTCAAGACAGGAACCTTACGACGACCTGGCCGAATGGGTAACACTGCAGCAGCTTCGCATAGCGACAGGGTGCAAAAATGCACAGATGGGTATCATACCGCTCTCACTTCCCAAAGCCTACGAAAACCATGAATACAACGCTTCTGTCTCTTTTGAAGGCGGAGTGCCTTATGCCGATGGCAGCGATAGTGATACGGAAGATGATGTCGAGTGGTGCTGGGAGGGGTCGCTGCCCGCCGGAATTACAGTCTCGTGCGACGGCACCCTGGATGCAAGTTCCGGCTGCCTGCAAGGCGACGGAACCAAAAATGGTGCCGCAAACTGGAACCAGTGCACCTCTGCTACCCTTGAAGGCAGAGTCGGAGCGAGCCTGCAGACTGTATTCAAATCACGTTTTTACGCTCACGACGGCAACGACAATATCGCGAAAAAAGAGTATTCGATCGTAGTGGAGCCCGATTTTCCCGAAATCGCGAACACCGAATTGCCAAGGGCAACCGAAGGGGGTTCCTATGATGCAACGATAGCAGCGACGGGCGGAGATGGAAACTACTCTTTTTCGTTGACCTCCGGAACGTTACCCGACTCTCTTTCGTTCAGTGACGATACGATTTCGGGCACCCTGGATGCCGATACCGCCGGAAACTATCCATTGACGTTCGAGGTTGTCGACGGCACGGGGCGCAGCGCGAAGAGGACACTTGTTCTTACCGTGGATAGCAACGAAACTTCGGGCGGTGGCGGTGGCGGTGGCGGCAGCGGCGGTGGTGGTGGCGGCTGGCCATGGCCATAGCTGATAAAGGAGATTTAGAAATGGCTAACAACAAACCGATAGGAAAACTGCTCGAAGAAGCCGGATATATCAACGATGAACAGATTGAAGTGGCACTGGCCGTCCAGAAAGTAGAAAAAAAATTTTTCGGAGAGATCCTGCAGGAGCTCGATTTCGTAAGTAGCAGCGAAGTTGCGGAAGTGCTGGCGATGCAGTATCATGTGGAATATATCGACCTCGATACGGTCGTTCCAGAAAAAGAGGCGTTGGAATCGATACCTGAGGAAATCGCACTCTCCAAGATCGTACTCCCGCTTGAAACAAGGGATGGGAAACTGATCGTGGCGACACAGGACGTAAACGACCTGATGTTGACGGATTTTCTTCAAAAGACGGCTGGAAAGCCGATCGAATATCGAGTTGCCGATAAACAAAAAATCATACATTATGCCCAGATATACTACTATCAACTCGAAAATCCGATCGAGAAAAAAATCGCTGCGATTACAGAGGATATCAAAGCGGGACGCGCGGTCGACATAGAAACGCTACTGAACATGGTCCTCAACAATGCGATCAAAGACAAAGCCACCGATATCCATATTACACCGCAGGCCGCAACACTGCATATATTCTATCGCCTCGACGGTGTATTGAAGCACTACTACGCTCTTCCCGTATCGATCCATCATCAGCTCGTTGCCAAAATAAAAATCGCCAGCAACCTCGATATCGCAGAGCAGAGAAAACCCCAAGACGGCGGGTTTGCCTACACTTTTTTGACAGAGGAGTTCGACCTTCGCGTATCTACACTTCCTACGAACCACGGTGAAAACATCGTTATGCGTCTACTTGGAAAAAGCGGATCGCTTTTCAGTCTCCACCGCCTCGGGTTTTCCGAAGAGAACGTAAAGAAGATAGAGTACTACTTCTCCAAACCATATGGCATCATCCTCGTCACAGGACCGACAGGAAGCGGTAAAACGACAACTCTTTATTCCGCCCTGAGAAAAGTGGATTCACTTAAAAAGAATATCCTGACGATCGAAGACCCGATCGAATACAAATTCGCATTTATCAAACAGACGCAGGTCAACGACAAGGCCGGATACACTTTTGATGCGGCCATCAGGGCTTTCATGCGCCAGGATCCAGATGTCATGCTCGTCGGCGAAATACGCGATCCGCAAACGGCGGAACTGGCAATACGCGCTTCGATCACAGGGCACCTCGTTTTGACGACGCTGCATACCAACGACGCCGTCGGAGCCATTCCCAGGCTGATAGACCTGCAGGTTCCACCCTATCTGGTGGGGTCCGGACTTTTGGCGATTCTGGCACAGCGTCTGGTCAGAAAACTTTGCCGCTACTGCAAACACCCCGTAGAGGTTCCAAAAACGGACCTCGTTGCGCTCGGAATTCCCGAATATATGCTGAAAAACAAAGATAAGATAAAAATATATGAAGCTGTAGGATGCGAACATTGCAGATATACCGGATATGCCGGTAGAGAAGCGATTATCGAGATTCTCGAGGTCGACAAAGATATCGAAGAGATGATCACATCCGGCGAATCGGTTCTTGGTATTCAACAAAAAGCCATAAGCAAGGGGATGCATCTGATGAAAGAAGACGGCTTTAGAAAAGTGCTTGAAGGAGTCACGACGATCGAAGAGGTTTACAGGGTCGTTTCGTGACATATTTTTTCGTCTACGCCAAAACAGCGGACAATAAACCGTTTTTTTCCATTTTTGAAGCGGAAAACTTCGAGACTCTTTTAAACGATCTTTCGCTCGAAGAGCTGGTTCCCCAAAAAATAATCACACTTCCCTCCGCCATTGGAAAACTCCTGGCCGGGGGCTCAAAAAAGGTATCCGCCGACAATGTCATAGAGCTTTTGGAAAATATACATCTTGTCGTAAAATCCGGCCTTCCTCTGCACCGTGGAATCATGGATCTAGCGGAAGACACATCCGACAAACGCTACAAAGCGATGCTCAAACATATAGCGAAAAAGATCAACGAGGGTAATTCGCTGGAATCGTCTCTGGAGCCATACCGTCGCTCTATCGGCGATGTGGTGCTCAACCTGATACGCATCGGAGAGAGGACGGGGCAACTGGAAATGACACTCGAGCGCGCAGCCGAATTTTTGAAAAAAACGACATCTTTGAAAAGAAAAGCCAAACAGGCTCTTATTTATCCATCTTTTGCATTCTTCGCCGTATTTTCCGCCTTGCTCGTATGGATGATATACGTTTTGCCGCAGATGACGCAGCTTTTCAAAGAGATGGACATAAAGCTGCCCCCAATCACCTTGGCGGTAATGGCTGTATCCGATTTTCTGCAACAGAATATTTTGTATCTGATCGCAGGAATCGTCGTGGTGACTGTTTTGACAATCGCCGCTTATCGAAAATCTTCGCGGTTCCGCTTCCATGTCGACCGAGTGGTGATGAAAATACCCATAATCTCCCAGATCGTCAAAGGATTCAATATCGCATTCATTTCAGAATACCTGAGAATCGGGATCGAGTCGGGCATTCCAATTATAGAAAATCTCGATTCGATGAGAAAAAATATCTCGAACGAAGTTTTCAGACGGGCACTCGATTGGGCGTATCAAAACATCCAAAAAGGGCACCAACTCTCCGAAAGCCTAAAAGCCACAGGCACCATGACCCCTTTTGTCATCCGTATGCTGGCCATGGGAGAGGAGTCCGGATCGCTGGACAGGCAACTGGACACGATTTCGGTCCACTATTACGAAAAAGTCGAATACTATGCCGAAAACATCGGAAAGATCATAGAGCCGGTCATCCTGATCGTGGTCGGAGGCTTCATGGCCCTGGTAATGATAAGCATCATGGGTCCATTGTACGATATGCTCTCGAATATCAAATAAAAAATCGAAACAGAGCTAAACGGTTTTTAAAAAACGCCGATATATTTAACGAAAAACCAAAATTAAAAGGAGTTACCGTGGGTAAAATGCGAAAAGGTTTCACACTGGTGGAGCTTTCGATCGTTCTGGTGATTATAGGATTGTTGCTCGGAGGAGTCCTGAAGGGCAAGGCGATGATCGAAAACGCCAAAATCAAAAGAGTAAAAAGCGATATGGACGGTATCGTAGCAGCAACATACGCCTATCAGGACAAATATAACGCTCTCCCCGGAGATGATCCGCAAGATAGAGTGGACGAACTGGGTGCGACAGACTGCACCGGAGGAAACGGAAATGGATTATTTACCAATGATGACGAGCGGGCCTGCTTCTGGCAGGAGATGATCGGTGCAGGACTGATTTCCGGCGATCCGGGCCTACATGATGAATCGCTTGTCGCCAAACGGAGCCCCTTTGGAGGACGTTATCGACCATTTAGTGGGACGCACGGCAATAAAAACGGGAATTATATCTTTATTGACAATATGCCTTCGGATATAATCAAGACTCTGGATGAAAAAT
This sequence comes from Campylobacterales bacterium, assembly GCA_027065515.1. Lineage (GTDB taxonomy): Bacteria > Campylobacterota > Campylobacteria > Campylobacterales > Hydrogenimonadaceae > Hydrogenimonas. Next base: position 592 of record JAMOOM010000022.1, on the reverse strand, counting down.
ATGACGACGGTGCATATGATAGCGGTGATATACAAGCAAACGACGACTACCCGTCACCACCGGAAAATCGGGACGTCTACTGGTATATCTTCTAGAAACTTCTTGGACTACACTTCCCGTGAAGTGTTTTAAATACCTCGTGGGCGGATGCATTGTTGTGCATTTGCCCACAGGCCAAAATCTACTATAATTTCTCTTCTTGAATGTGATTATATTTTTAATACTTTTGGGTTACCTCGACATAATTTAGCACCTCTAAAGACCGAGGGATTTAGCAGCGATCGTCGTCGCTGCCGTTTCGCTTCTCAAAATCAAAGGCGTGTTTAAAGCGTATATATCTCTCTCTTTGAAAAGATTCCTTTCCTCATCGCTAAAACCCCCTTCACACCCTACAAGAATGGATGAAATTTCACAAGCTTCCACCAATGAAGTGCCACCAAAGTCAAGAATGGTACTTAAAGGATACATTTTCATGTAATTTTGCACGAAATCTACGATCTCCAGCTCCATCAGGCTGCTGCGACCGCATTGCTGAGACGAGTTGATCAAAATACGCTTCAACCGCAAAAGATCCGGAACGAAGTTTTTCTGG
>JAMOOM010000021.1 GCA_027065515.1 Campylobacterales bacterium | reverse complement strand
GCGGCTCCCATCTTGGCTCTTCTTCAAGAGGAGGAAACCCTTCCAGTACCTCTATCGGTTTGAAATTCATTTTGTATTCAAACGCTTTGCATCCTCGTACCCAGTATCCTAAATATATCCATTCAAGCCCCATCCGTTTGACAAGCTCCAGTTGCATCAGCAACGAGTATGTACCCAGCGAATATTTGACGTAGTCAGGGTCGTAATAAAAATAGATGGAGCTGATGCCATCTTCGCATATATCGATGAGATCTACGCCAACCAGTTTGTCGTCTATAAAATACAGAATCTCTCTTCCGAACTCATGGGCGCCATCTACAAAGTTTTCATAATAGAGTTGGGGGTTGGTGGGTGTATGCTTCCAGCCATCTTTCTCTCTCTTCCAGGCATGGTATTTGTCGTACAATGCGAGGTGCTCTTGCGTCATGCTGGGTTTCTTTATATAGATGCTCGTATCGCGGTTTTTTTTCATCACCCGTTTTTGGGATCTGGAGAGTATAAATCGCCCTGCATCGATGCGCAAGCTTTTGCATTCGTTGCAGCCGGCGCAGATAGGATGGAAAAAGTAGCATCCGAAACGTCGCCATCCTCTTCGGATAAGCTCGGTAACCAGGTGCATATTGGCATGACGCATATAGCGGTAGAACATGCGTGTCTTTTTGTCAGGCAGATAGCTGCATTGATGGTCTGTCATGCAAAAATCGATGGAGTATTCGCTGTTTTCCTGAATATTCATGCCGTTATCTCGTATATGATCTCTTTTCTGTTTTTTGCCTCTCTGATTTCGACGACGGGACGGAAAGATTTTCTATATCCATCGCCAGCAGGCTCTTCTCGTCCATAATGCCGTATCGTGCCATATTTTTCAAGACGATGCCCCGGTAGGCCTTGGCCCAGTGGCTGACCGTTTTGCCGTTTTTCAGAAATTTTATCGTGATATAGGGCATCGGAATCTTGTAAAACTTTTCGTGAAATCCTGCGTGAAGGTCGACGACAGGGCCGTATGTTTCGAGATAGTCGTCGAGAAGCTTGCCGAAACACTCTTTGTAAAACCTCTCTAGTGCGAAGTCGTCGATAGGCTCACCCTGTTTCAGTTTGTACTCGGGGATGCGGTCTTTGGCGCAGACGGGGCCGAAGAGATTGGAAAATATGATCAGATGTTCATCGATGTAAATTTTTGCTCTTCCGGGGAGGTTTGTATAATCCAGGTAGTCGTAGGCGACGCCATCGTAGCGCTCCACGACTCTCATCGTCGGTCGTTCGAAGATGTTGGCACGGTAGTGTTCGATCGCGCTTATATCTTTGATGTCGAAGAGTTTTTGCAGGGCTTCAATCGGGGCGGTTTTGACAAACGAGTCGTACCGTTCGACCACTTCGATCCGGCGAGGGTAAAGTTCGGGAAAACAGAAGGCACTTTTATCGATGGGCGGAAGCGGCCCACCGCTCTTTTTTCCTTCGCTGGGCGCAAAAAGGATCGTCACTGAAACTCCTCGAAAGGTTTTGGTAATTTTAGCGAATTAATCATTCTTATGGGGAGGGAGGAGAACGCCGCCCTGGTATGTGCCTGGGCGGACGCTTCCGTTACATATAGGATTTGTAGATATCGTAGAGCCGATAGGTGTCGGTTCGGTAGATTGAGCGGTCGAGATTGGTCTTCTCTATTCTGTACTTGAGGGCGTAGCCGTAATCGATCGAAATGCGTTCGACTTTCGGTAGCGTCATATTTTCGAAGGTCGCGACGTCTCTCCAGTTTCCAGGGAGGAGCTGGTAGTGGCTGTTGCCGGGCAGCGTGACAGATTCGGGGGCGATCTCGCGGTTGAGATTGGCGAGGGTGTAGACTTTGTTGTGATAATAGATGGTGAGTGTCTTGAGTGTGACGAAGCTTTTCGTCTTGTTGGCAGCGATCGCCTCGACGAAACCGAAAGTGTTCGATGGGACGAAGTCGGTTTCTATGTTCGAATCTTTCAACTGTGTGTGTCTGGGCAGCATGTAGATCAGGTCGGCACTTCTGACGATGGAGGTAAGCGTCACTTTCGCCGGTTTCTCCGGGGTGCGGGAGATAATCTCGGGCGCTTCGACGGAGACGTGGAACGTTATATGATCGTTGTAGGAGTGGTTGATATCCTTCGGAGTCGTGAAACGGTAGTTCTCCAACTCCCGATCCAGCTCGATACGATAGTTTTTGGCATCTTCGGCCGATTTCGAGAGGATACGCTCTTTTTGTGCTTCGATCTTTTTCGAAAAATCGGCAGGAGTCGCCTCGATCGTCGTGTCGTAGCCGAATCGCCGACGGGAAGGGCGGTCCGGAATGATGGTGAAATCCACTTCGATTTTTGCACCGTCTGGAAGAAGACCGCTCTTGTCGACGGTCTTTTGTTCGACGACGATGGTTTTGGCATAGTCGGTATAGCGTCTGTAGAGTTCGTCGTAGATACGGTTGTTCTCCATAGCGCGTTTTTGGGCCAGTTGCCGAAGCTGCACTATCGCGTCGCGATATTCGGGAAGATCGTTTTTTTCGACCTCTTCGAGGAATTTCTGGCGGTTAAACTCCATTACACGGCTGACCGTACCGGTCGCGGCGTTGAGTCCTGCCGTTCCGATTGTGATGAGCGCGTTTCCAAGCAGATCGAACGCTTTTCCGCTCATGGTCGATTCGGTGTAGAAACTGTGGCAGTATCGGTATTTTCTGCCTCTTTTTTTGTCGTCGATCACGGCACTGTAGATGCAGCCTTGACTACCCTTTTTCGGAATAGTGTAGTCCGGATAGAAGCCGTACTCCGTGATTTTCACGATTTCGACACCCTCTTTCGGCGCCTCTTTGGAGGTCGAAATTTTGACCAACCGTGTTCCCTCTTTCATATAGGCGTACGCGATGGCACGACCATCGTGCAGACGGATGGAGGAGGGGTGTGTCTGGGACACGGGCATAGAGGGCTGGGTCGCGCTTCCGCATCCAGTCACGATCAGCAGACAGCCGCCGAGACAGAGGGAGGATATAAGACTCTTTTTCATATGTATACTCCTAAATTTATGATTGTTGTCGCCAAATACGATGTGACGAAGAGATGTTAACCCTTTTGAATAAAATTCGTGAAATGTTAATACGAATCAGCTTACATCGGGATTAATGAAACCATGACAGCGACGCTTTTTGCGATATTTTCGCCATTTTTTGGTTAATAGCGCTGTATGATGTTTTCCTCGTCAGCGAAAGGGGCCGAGATTTTTACAAAAAGGATAGAGTGGTGAGATTATTCGCCCTGCTGACACTGCTTCTAAGTGACTGCGGCCACGTCACGTCGGAGTCATCGTTTCCCGAAACTTCGCCGAATTTCCGGATCGGCACCCGGGTTTCACACGATTCGAGCGGACGGAGATTGTGTTCCTCGATACCTTGAAGGATAGGGAGAGGGACCCGACGCACTCCAGCCGATCGATCGCCTTTGTTCACTGCCGCAACAGAAAATCGGCGGCGATGCTGTCCGTCGCCTGGATGTGGAGGTCCAGCCACGCATTGAAATTATGCCAGTTCATATAGGCCATACGGGTTTCATCCATGATGCGGTGTGGTCGTTGTGATGGATGTCATACATTCCGAAGTCACGGTTTTTCAGCATCGACTCTTCGTAGCTGAAGTGTTCCAGCATATGTTCGGGGAGTTTTTCGAAGATTTCGGTAGCACTTCGAGCTTCGGTATCCGCTTCGATCGCTTTGAACAGTTCACTGATGAGCTCGACCTCTTCGTAATGGACTTCGTTCATAGTGACGAAACCGACTTTGGGAAGATTCTTTTTTACCACTTTTTTAAAAGCCAGTTTATCAAAAAAGTGGCAAAAACCGGAATCTCCCTTTACAAAAAAAGAAACTTCAGCTATAATCCGGGCAACCAAAAGAGACTCGGTCTCTCTTTACATGCTCTACGGAGCGAGTAAATATCGAACGTACTTCAAATCTACTTCTTTAGTCTACTCACACAAAATCAAAAACCACTG
>JAMOOM010000020.1 GCA_027065515.1 Campylobacterales bacterium | reverse complement strand
GTTTTTTATGGTTTTATTGTATCGCATCTTCCACCAGCCATTCGTAAAAAGGGATGGCCTGGATATGCAATGCATCGAAGTCAAATTCGAAGGCGTTGGATACGGTGAGAATCGTCAGCCTTTTCACTTTGAGGCTATCGAGCGCCTCTATCCTGTCGGCGATCTTGGCCGCGGCGCTTTCTGCGTTTGAAAATGGCGAGATTATATATCCGTGGTGCTGTGCGGGATCGTAAAGATCCAGCGCATCGTGATAGAATATCTCCCTTTGGGCACCGACAAATCTCCATGCCGCGATCGAATAGAGCTGCCCCATCAGGGATTTTTCGAAAAACATAGACGCGGGCATTGCAAAATCGTAGATCAAAAGCCGTTTCGCGGCTCTTGGCTGGCCAAACTTCTCCACCCATGCGACCATACGGCGCTCTTTTAAATCCTCGAGCGTGGCGTAGAGCCTGTCTTTGGAGATTTTGGTTCTCTTTTTGAGAGCGGTGTAGAGCTGATGCGGCGTGAGCGGTTTGCCCAGGTGTCTTGCCATCTGGCGGAAAATGGCCCGATCACTCTTTGCAGGAAAGATCGACCGCACCAGCGAATGGAGTCGGCGCGTCAGTAGCGATTCATGCGTACCGGCCATCGAAGGGAGCGATCCGGTTCTCAGGTAGAGAGAAAAGGAGTGCTCAGGATGCGTATGCCTCTTCTCGAATGCCAGGTACTCTTCGAAATCGAGAGGCGCAAGCTCCAGCAGCGGCATAAAAGGGTTTTCGGTAAAAGGGGCCTGTGTTACTATCACGGTTTGGCGGCAGTTGGGTATCGGTACCGATTTGTCGTAGCTATCCAAAATCACCGTTTCTATCCCATGGCGGTCGATAAAGCCCTGCAAAGACTTAGCAAGTGTGGTTTTGTCGATTCGAAGGTCGGAAAAATCGATGTAGAGCCTCTTCTTTTTCGGGATCGTCGCGGCATAGTCGAGTACCACCCATGTCTTTCCGCAGCGAGGAGGGCCGTATAGATTGAGAGTGTGGGAGGGGATATCGATTTTTCGCTCTATGAAGCCAACCGCCTTTGGCGTGCTTTCATAGAGGGCTTCGAGCTGGTGCACGTGGCTTCAGCCGATTTTCAAACCTACCAGAAGCCCGCCCACCGCGGAGCCTCCGCCTGCAAATCCGGCGCTGACGAGCCGCTCTTTGAGAAAGAGGGCTATATTTTTGAAAGTGTCCGTGCCAGCCGATACCGTCTCCTCTATCCCGGAATCGTTGATCGTGATGAGATGGTAGTGTTCGAGCGTAAAGAGTCCGATCAGCGTAAGGCCCAGAAGAAGAATCAGGATTTTGAAACTCTTTTTTAGAGCGTATCCTACGGCAAGCCCGATAACGAATCCTCCTCCCAGCTGAAGATAGGGCAGATCGGTGAATAGATTCGATGAGGTCGGTGCGCTGATATTGTTGTCCATGAAAAAACCTGTTTCTAGTAAAATTATTTTGAATTGTAGCAAAAAATGAAAGATAGTAATAGTTTCCTTTTCAAAAGGAAATGAAATTCACGTAAAAGAGATCAAAAGCACGAAAATACGTTGATTTTGGCGAATGTTTTATGTATAATCTTGGCTCCAAAAAGCGTTGGTGGATGCGAATCCATATGCCAACAAGTTCTTTTAAGGGAAAACCTATGGAAAAAATTCGACTTAAACTCAAAGCGTACGATCATCGTGTGCTTGACCGGTCAGTTGCTGCAATCGTAGAAGCAGTCAAGAGAACGGGTGCCGAAATTCGTGGCCCGATTCCTATGCCTACAAAAATCCGACGCTATACAGTGCTCAGATCACCTCACGTTAACAAAGATTCACGCGAACAATTCGAAATCAGAATGCACGGACGGATGATCGACATCGTTTCCGCCACGCCTGATACGGTTGATTCGTTGATGAAACTCGATCTGGCACCCGAAGTGGACGTCGAAGTACGATCTATGGGTAACAAGGGGTAACGGATGGAATTCATCGTAGAAAAAATCGGCATGAGCCGAACGATCAGTGTACCGAGTATCCCTGTCACGCTTTTGAAAGTGAAGGATCTCAAGGTTTGCGAAATTACCGAAGATGGCCGCGCCGTAGTGGCATATCCAAGCGGTAAAAAACGCAATAAAGCGATCGAGGGCCAGCAGAAAAAGTATGGACTCAGCCCGGAGTACAACCGCTTCGCGACGCTGAAGGTAGCCAACAGCGAAACTGGCGATATCGATCTCACACCGCTTACCGAAGCCAAAAAGGTGAAAGTCTCTTTCAATAGCAAAGGGCGCGGATTTTCCGGTGTCATGAAGCGCTGGAATTTTGCAGGCGGACCTGCCAGTCACGGTTCGAGATTTCACAGAGCCCCCGGCTCTATCGGTAACTGTGAATGGCCTGGCCGTGTTCAGCCTGGACAGAAGATGCCAGGTCAATACGGCAATAAAAAAGTGACAGTCAAAAACGAGATCGTATCGTTCGATCCTGAGAACAAGATCCTTGTTGTCAAGGGTGCGGTTCCGGGTGCGAACGGTGCAATGGGTCGTGTAAGGATTTCTAAATGAGTACAGCAGTAGTTTTAAACGAAAATCTCGAGCGCGCAGGCGAAGCGGAAGTTCCAGCCAGCTTCCTCGAAGCCAGTCCGCACAACCTATATTTATATGTCAAGTCCTACCAGGCGGCTCTGCGCTCCAATACGGCACACAGTAAAAACCGCTCCGCAGTCAGCGGTGGAGGCAAGAAGCCGTGGGCGCAAAAAGGTCGTGGCGGCGCCCGTGCCGGCTCTATTCGCTCTCCGCTCTTTGTAGGTGGCGGCGTAGCTTTCGGTCCGAAAGCCAACCGCAACTACGACCAGAAGGTCAACAAAAAGCAGAAGCGTCTGGCAATGATGCACGCCCTGGCTGAGAAAGCGGCCAACGGCAAGCTCTACATCGTGGACAGTATCGAAGTTGCCAGCGGCAAGACGAAAGATGCGGCTGCGCTGATGAACAAGCTTGGCGAACGTGATGCTCTGTGGGTCAAATCGTTGATCGACGATAAAACCTATTTGGCATTTAGAAATCTTCCGAACTGTTATTTGATCGAAGAGAACGAACTCAACGGCTATCTCGCAGCTGCGTACCACGCAGTCGTCATCGAGAAAGCGGTTTGGGAAAATCTGACGAAAGAGAGCTGAGATGGCAGATATTACAGATATCAAATCGATACTTTATACCGAAAAGACACTGGGCCTTCAAGAAGACGGCGTCATCGTGGTTCAAACATCTCCGAAAGTTACGAAGAATCAGCTCAAAGCGATCTTCAAAGAGTATTTCGGCGTGAACCCGGAGAAGGTCAACTCTCTTCGCCAGAGCGGCAAGGTGAAACGTTTCCGCGGCAAAGAGGGGAAGCGCCCGGATTTCAAAAAGTTCTATGTGAAGCTGCCTGAAGGCGCGAACATCGAGAGCTTGAGCGCGTAAGGGGAATACAATGGCAATCAAATCATACAAACCGTACACACCCAGCCGACGCTATATGACAGGCGTCGAGAGCAGTGACATCACAAGCAAACCGACGGTTCGCAAGCTGCTCAAAAAGATTCCCGCAAAAGCGGGTAGAAACCACCACGGACGTATCACGTCTCGCCATAAAGAGGCAGGCGCGAAAAAGCTGTACCGTATTATCGATTTCAAGCGAAACAAGTTCGGTATCGAAGGCACAGTCGCGACAGTCGAGTACGATCCGTACAGAAACTGCCGTATCTGTCTTATCAATTACGCCGACGGTGAAAAACGATACATCATTCAGCCAAGCGGTCTGAAAGTCGGAGACAAGGTTATGGCTGCAGAAGCTGGTCTGGATATCAAACCGGGCAACGCGATGAAGCTGAAAAACATCCCGGTGGGTACGCTGGTGCACAACCTGGAGCTCAAAGTGGGCAAGGGTGCACAGCTGGTGCGAAGCGCCGGAGGCTATGCGCAGATCATGGGTCGCGAAGGCAAATATGTCATTGTTCGTATGCCAAGCTCGGAGATGCGTAAGATTCTCGGAGAGTGCATGGCCACTATCGGCACAGTCGGAAACGAAGAGTTTGCGAACATCGTAATCGGTAAAGCGGGCCGCAGCCGTCACCTT
>JAMOOM010000019.1 GCA_027065515.1 Campylobacterales bacterium | reverse complement strand
CAACGAAGCTGGGAGAGATTTTGGACAGAATGCTTCCGGCCGGATCCATAACAGGAACGCCCAAAAAGAGGACATGCGAGATTATAAACAGCGTAGAGTCTCACGAAAGGGGCTTTTTTACAGGGGTGTTTGGGGTATTCGACGGCCAAAGCGTAGATAGCGCGGTAATGATCCGTTTTATAGAGCGTACCGAAAACGGCATGATCTACAAAAGCGGCGGAGGCATCACGATCGACAGCGACGCCGCCGCTGAATACCAAGAGATGATCGACAAAATCTATCTCCCGCTTTGATACTATCTATGCCTGTGTGCGACGAAGCTGTGATACAGCTCTTCAAATCCCACTTCACTTGCGTTTTCGACCTCTTTCATACGCTCGATCGCATCACGATACGCCTTCTCGTCGAGCCACTCGTGTACGGCCTCTTTGACGCCCTGATGCACGGTAGCGTGGTAACGCGATACATCTTCGATCGTTTTCGGGTCATCTTTGATTTTGGATCTGTTCTTTTCGAACCATTTTCCGAACCGGCAGCCATTTTCATCGACAAGTTCCGGCCTCTCTCCTCGTATAAACGCTTTATAGGCGAGAAGCTTGAATAGAATATGATCCATTTTGCCGATACCTATTCCCATCTCGTTTCTCACGTCATCTGTAATGTTCTTGATTCGGCGCGAATTGTCGATTACATGCTCGAGCTCGCTGAAGAATGCGGTCAGTTTATCCTGGATAGATTTGCCGCTGTCTCTGAACCGCTCCGTCACATCCATGATATCCGAAGTGTTCTGCTTGAGCTGTCCGATATTTATCTCGACCTCCTGTGTCGCTTTTTGAGTGCGCTCGGCCAGCTTCCTCACCTCGTCCGCCACGACGGCAAATCCCCTGCCGTGCTCTCCGGCTCTGGCCGCTTCTATCGCCGCATTGAGCGCCAGCAGATTCGTCTGATCGCTGATATCCTTGATCAGTCCGATAATCTCGCCGATCGAGTGTACGCTTTCGGTAAGTGCGCCGGCTCCGTTTTCTAGATTGTTGGTCTCTTGGTCTATCTCATCGACCGTAGCGTTCACGCCATCGCGCTCTTTTTCGACATTTTCGATTCTTTGGGAGGTTTGAGCGTTCAGCTCCTCCGCTTCCGCCAGCATCTCGTCGTTGCTCTCCATTATGGCTCTGGTGAAACGAATACCGCTTTCATAAGAATTTATCAGCATATTGATGACTTCATCTTTTATTTCGGTAGTCTCGGCATTTGTACTTCCCATATTTTGCCTGCGCGCTTCTTCCAACTCGTTTCGGGCTGCAGCCAACTCACCCTCGAGACGGCCGATCTTTGCCTCGAGCTCTTCGATCCTTCGATTCTCTTTTTCGCAATTGCCAAACAATCCCATTATGCAATATCTCCTTTGATTTTTTTAAACAGTGTTGTAGGCTCGATCTCCCGCATCGCCGAGTCCTGGAATGATATAGGCATCTTTGTTGAGTTTCGGATCGATCTGAGCTATATGCACATCGACATCCGGAAACGCTCTTTCTATACGCTCGACCCCTTCTTTGGCGCCGATAACATTGAGGGATACGATCCGCGCAGGAGCTCTTTGTCTCAAAAGCGTCAATGCATCGTGCAAAGATCCTCCCGTGGCCACCATCGGATCGACAAGAATGACCGTTTTATCTTCTATATCGGGGATGCGGTCGTAGTAGAGTCGGCTTTTGAAACTCTCTTCGTCGCGTTTCATCGCCAGAAAACCGCCTTCTACGCCATCGAGAGCAGCCATTACACCCTCCTGCATCGGCAGTGCGGCACGAAGAATGGCGACACAGACGATATTGCCCTCGTCGATGAACTCTCCGGTGAAACCACCCTGCCATGTATCGATCCTCTTTTCCGCAACAGGAAGAGTGTCGACTGCTTCGACCAAAAGCATACGCGCGCACTCGCGGAGCAATCCTCTAAAAACTGCGGCATCGACACTCGTGTCTCTAAGGCGATTGACAAGGTGTTTTACGATTCTCGATCTGCTCTCTATAACCACGAAAGACTCCTCATGTTTAATTATAACGCAGCGAAACTTTCAACCGCTTCTCAAAAAGCCTCATTTCTCCAGCGAAAACCCCTCTTTTTTCCAAGCGTTTATTCCACCTCTGACGTTGATGGGGTGAAATCCATGGTTTGCCAATATCCTGGAGGCCATTGCGCTTCTGGAGCCGCTTCTGCAGTAAACAATCAGCTTCTTGTCGCGCACTCTCTCAAGTTTATCGAGCTGTTCTCCAAGCTGTTGCACCGGAATCAACATCGCGTTGGCCAGATGCCCATCGAGGCGATACTCTTCAGGTGTACGCACATCCAAAATGGCTATA
>JAMOOM010000018.1 GCA_027065515.1 Campylobacterales bacterium | reverse complement strand
TTTTATGGAGTGTGAAATTCCTGCTATCAACGCCAATCCCGAAGAGATTAAAGAGATATTCGAAGAGGTCGAGACGATCGCCGTTATCGGCCTCTCTCCCAACCCTTCCAAGGATAGCCATCGCGTGGCGAAGTATCTGCAAGAGGTTGGCTACAAAATAATTCCGGTATATCCCAAAGAGGAGGAGATATTGGGCGAAAAGGTTTACCGTTCGTTGGCAGAAATTCCCGGCAGTGTCGATATGGTCGATATTTTCAGGAAGCCGGCGGCTGTAAATCCTATCGTTCAAGCATGCAAGGAGCGTGGCGATGTGAAAGTCGTATGGATGCAGGCTGGTATCGTCAACAACGAGGCGGCTCAGGAGGCTGAAAAAGCGGGCATGAAGGTGGTGCAGAGCCGCTGTGCCATGGTCGATCACAGAAATTTCGTATGACACGGCTTGAAGATATCGAAGCCGCCAGAAGACGGGTCGAAAAAGTAGCCGTCGATACCCCTTTCTCCTACGCGCCGAAGCTCTCCGAAGAGAGTGGGTATGAAGTCTATCTGAAAAAAGAGAATCTTCAGACGACGGGATCTTTCAAGGTGCGCGGCGCTTTCAACAAGATAGCCAAGCTCTCCGAAGAGGAGAGAAAAAGAGGCGTCGTAGCGGCCAGTGCCGGAAACCATGCCCAAGGGGTGGCTCTTTCTGCTAAATATTTTGGTATTCCAGCTACGATCGTCATGCCTGAAACTACGCCGCTTACGAAAGTCAATGGCGTCAAATCGTATGGAGCCGAAGTGCTTCTTGAGGGAGCCAATTACGATGAAGCCTACGCTTACGCGGTGGAATATGCAAAAAAAGAGAAGAAGGTGTTCGTTCATCCGTTTGCCGACGGGGACGTGATCGCCGGGCAGGGGACGATTGCACTCGAAATTTTCGAAAAGTGCGAAGCTCCCGATGCCATTTTGGTGCCGGTTGGCGGCGGCGGCCTGATCAGCGGCATTGCGTTGGCCACAAAGGCGATATCGCCCAAAACAAAGGTGATCGGTGTAGCTGCGGCGGGAGCGCCTGCCATGAAGCTTTCATTCGATGCAAAAAAAGCGATCGATACCACCGGTGTGCGAACTATCGCCGATGGCATCGCCGTGCGCGACACTTCTCCTGTCACTTTGGAATATATTTTGCAATATGTCGATGATATATTGCTTGTAGACGATGAAGAGATAGCGAACGCCATTTTGTATCTTCTCGAGAAGCAGAAACTGGTGGTGGAAGGGGCTGGCGCCGTGGGCGTGGCGGCATTGATCCACCATAAATTGAGCCTTCCTGAAAAGGCCAGGGTAGTGGCTGTTTTGAGTGGTGGAAATATCGATGTCACAATGCTTTCGGTCATTATCGAAAAGGGTTTGCTGAAATCCTATCGAAAAATGAAACTGGTGGTTACGCTTATCGACAAGCCCGGAAGCCTGATGGAGCTAACCGAAATCGTAAAAGAGGCGCAGGCGAATATCGTCCACATCGGTTACGATCGTACTTCGCTCGATCTGAAATTCGGAGATGCCTATGTCTCTATAGGGCTCGAGACGAAAGGCAAAGAACACCAAGAAGAGATAAAAAAGGCGCTGCATGAACATGGTTTTCGTTATACGGAAGAGCATTGAGTCTTATTCATGATTGTCGAAAAACGCCTGCAGCTACATCACCCAATCGTCGCGATCAAGGGGCTCGAGGGGGATCGGGTCGCGATCGTAGATAATAATTATACGGTACGTTTCTTTTCGACTGATCCGATCGAGCTTGTCGGTGGCTTCAAAACTTCTATTCAGCCTTGTGATCCTGCAACTATGTGTTGTGATCTCTCTTTTGATGGCAAATATGCTGCGATGATTGTTCCAAAAGATGGCGCCGTTGTCTATGATGCCGTCGAAAAACATCTTCTTTTTCGATTCAGGCGGCATGAAGGTGAAGTCGAGTCACTAAAAATTTCGGATAGTCATGAATATTTGGCAACCGGCGGACAGGATGGTAAAACTTTCATATGGAGCCTGATGACTGGTAGAATGGTGGCCTCCTTGCCTCATCATTCCGATTTTGTCACCGCTATCGATTTCAGTTCCAATGGTCAATGGATCGCCACGGGCGGCTTCGACAGACGGGTATTGGTCACCAACATCTCTTCCCTTTCTCAATGGTTTCGGTTGAGTGGTCACGGTAGCGCTATCACGGTTTTGAAATTCATCGAAGGACACCGACTTGTAGTTGGTGACAAAGATGGACAGATAGTGGTTTGGGACTACTTCAATTCAAAACCCATCAAGCGTCTTAAAAAGATGTTCGATACCGTTACGGATCTTGCGACCACTCCCGATGATCGGTTTCTTTTCGCTTCCGACAAGACCGGGGCAGTGTCGCTTTACGATCTAGGCGCCTATACGTTGGTCAGCCAGCGTTATTTCTCTTTCGGCAAGAGTGTGCGACGATTGTGCTATATCGATTCCGGAAATCATTTGGCTGTGGGCCTCGACTCGGGTGAAGTCTCTTTCAATGCACCCTTCAAAGAGAGTAGCATAATGGAGGAGATGATCGAGAAGGGTGATTTGGCCAGCGCCTACGAATTGGCAAAAGAGAATCCTCTGCTGCACTACAGTGATGCGTATATCAAGCTCGAATCCCTTTGGAACGATGCCTTTAAAAAGGCGATAGAGCGAATGGAAGCCGGCGACAAAGAAAGTGCAAAAACACTACTGGAACCATTTAATGTCGAAAAATCGAAACGCCTGCTGATACAGCAGCTTTTAAACGGCTTTGAAGAGTTTCAGCGTTTTAGAAGCGCTGTCGAAGCGAAGCGGTATCAGCTCGCCTATTCTCTTGCAGCACTGTATCCAATTTTTCAGGAGAGCCACTATTATGCATTGATAGAGGAGGAGTGGAACAGGGTTTTTGCAAAAGCGAAGAAGCTTATTTTGCAAAACAGGGGGGAAGAGATGGCGCTTGAACTACTCAAGCCTTTTCGCGGTATCTCGTCCAAAGGTGTCTTGATCCAGACATTGCTCACCGATCGGGAGATATATCGCCTTTTTATAAAGCTGATAGCAAAAAAAGATTTCAAGGGTGCTATGGACTTGGCCAAGCGTCATCCGGCAATCATGCAGTTGGGTGAATATAAAAAAATACAGAGAATCGCCGATGCACTGGAACAAAAAGCCCAAGAGGAACTAGCAACGGGACATTACGCGGAAGCTGTCCGCATAGCTTCTAAGCTGCAGGAGTTTCCGGGCCACAAAGAGATGGCGCGCGAACTGAGAGAAAAGGCCAATCTATATGCTTCGGCGATGCGTTATTTTGCACAGAAGGACTATGCAGCGATCTATCAGATGCTCGAGCGACATCCATATTTGGAAGAGACAAAAATAGTGCAGGATCTCGAAAACTCATGGAAAAAAGCGGTAAAGAAAGCTGAGCTTTATGCAGCCCAAGGCGATACTGAATCGATAAGAGAGCTTCTTGCACCTTTTGTCAAGCTCCCTCAAAAACGTTTCAAGATAGTCTCGTTGTTCAAGCAGGCTTATATAGCGCAGATTGAAAGAGCTGCCAAAGAAGATCGTTCCAAGTTGCTGGATGGAATACGCGCTTATGTGGATATTTTCGGAGTCGATGACGAAATATGGCCTCTTTTGAAAACAGGTGGTTTGCAAGAGAGCTATCGGAACGGAGAGGCAGTCGATATAATAAGTATTGATTGGCGGGCTCTTCCGGATAGAATCGTATGATAGCGATAGACCTTGGCTCAAATACGTTTCGTGCTGTCGATATGGATTGTAATAGCCTGGAGCGTATTGCGGAATATGAAAAGATTGTCCGTACCGCCGATGGATTGTCAGAAAGCGGGTGTATCGGTGAAGATGCAATCGCGCGTATCGTTCAAGCGGCAAAAGAGGCCAGGGAGGTGTTGGATTTTTCCAAGCCGGTTACGGCTGTAGCCACAGAGGCGATCCGCCGAGCCTCCAATGGAGCTGAAGTTTTGGATGTGATCGAAAAAAAGAGTGGTTTGAAATTTCGCGTGCTTACGGGTGAGCAAGAGGCAGGATATACGCAACTGGCGGTAAAAGCCAGGCTCGAAAAGCTGGGGATCGGAAGCGATAGCTTCGTACTGGCGGATATCGGCGGGGGATCGACGGAGATTGTCTTTTTTCGTGAAGGAGAGACGCGCATGATGAGTTTTTC
>JAMOOM010000017.1 GCA_027065515.1 Campylobacterales bacterium | reverse complement strand
GGGAGGAAGCACCAATACCGTTCTTCATATGATGGCGATCGCCAAAGAGGCGGAGGTCGATTTCGATCTTCACAAAATAAACGAATTGAGCGACAAAGTGGCCAATATCGCAAAGATCTCGCCTTCGTTGTCGACCGTCCATATGGAAGATATCAACAAAGCTGGCGGCGTCAATGCCGTCATGAAAGAGATCAGCAAGCGCGGCGACGTGCTCAAGCTCGATGCGCTGACCGTCACAGGCGAAACACTGGGCGAGCGCATCAAAGACGCACAGATCAAAGATACAAGCATCATCCATACCATCGACAACCCCTACTCTCAAGTGGGCGGCCTCTCGATACTTTATGGCAATCTGGCAAAAGAGGGGGCGGTAGTCAAAAGCGCCGGTATCGATGAGCATATGCGAAAATTCAGCGGCCCCGCCGTCTGTTTCGACAGCCAACCCGAAGCGATTGCGGGTATCATGGGCGACAAGGTGAAAGCGGGCGATGTAGTCGTCATCCGTTACGAAGGGCCCAAAGGAGGCCCGGGAATGCAGGAGATGCTGGCACCCACCAGCCTGATCATGGGAATGGGGCTTGGCGACAAGGTGGCGTTGATCACCGATGGGCGCTTCAGCGGCGCTACCCGTGGAGCTTCGATAGGCCATGTCAGTCCGGAAGCTGCCGAAGGAGGAATTATCGGGCTTTTGAAAGACGGCGATATCATCGAGCTCGATGTGGATGCTCACATTCTGCGCGTAGATTTGAGCGACGAAGAGCTTGAAAAACGCAAAAAAGAGTGGAAACCCAAGAAAAAAGAGATCCCAGGCAAATGGCTCAAACGCTACAGCCTGCTCGTCTCCAACGCCGCCAACGGTGCAGTGCTCAAGACCGAGTGCTAATCACACCCACTCTTCGATCGGCCGGAAATTTTAAATTCCGGCACGATTTTTTTCAAAACGGAGAGTTTGTCATCGACCTTCAGCGCCGCTTCGATATCTTTTTTCAGTTTATCTATCGGATAGAGGGTCGATTTGGCCACATAGATCGATTCGTATTTGGTTTTACACTCCGCATCGTCGATCAGAAGCTCCTCGTATAGTTTCTCTCCGGGCCTCAGTCCCGTGAACTCTATCTCGATCTCCTCCTCTTTTCCATAAAGCAGAATCATCTTTTTGGCTAGATCTACGATTTTTACGGGTTCTCCCATATCCAGAATGAAAAGCTCACCCCCTTTTGCCATCGCAGCCGCTTGCAGCACCAGCTGGCAGGCCTCCGGAATCAGCATGAAGTAGCGGGTGATTTCGGGGTGGGTGACTGTGACAGGGCCGCCTAACCGGATCTGCTCTTTGAATTTCGGCACCACGCTGCCACTGGAGCCCAGAACATTTCCAAAACGCACCGAAACGATCTCCGTTTTTCCACTGGCTACATTCTGGGCGTACAGCTCGCCTATTCGTTTTGTAGCTCCCATGACATTGGTGGGGCGCACGGCTTTGTCGGTGGAAATATTGACCACCTTATGCACACCGTAATCGATCGAAAGATCGATCACGTTCATGACCCCGACGAGATTGTTCTCTATAGCGTTTTCGATGTTCGATTCGCATAGTGGCACATGCTTGTACGCCGCGGCATGGATGACGATATCCGGACGATACTCTTTAAAAAGTTTCGCCAGTTTTTCCCTGTCTGTCACAGAGACGAGCTTGGCGACCGATTTTTGTGGATCGACTTTTTCCGATATCTGATAGAGATTGTATTCGCTGCTGTCCACCATGATCAGTCGCGACGCGCCAAATTCGAGCACCTCTTTGCATATTTCGCTGCCGATACTTCCACCTGCGCCGGTGACGAGCACTTTTTTGCCATGCAAAAACTCTTCGATCGCTTCGATATCGAGATCTTTCGGTTCTCTTGCCAGCAGATCTTCGATGGCGATATCTTTGAGCTGCTCATGCCGATCGGATAGAAGCGAGACCATTTTGAGCTCTTTGATACCCGAGCTCTTTACCCTTTCCACCAGCTGATCGAGCTCTTTTGAGGGAAATGTTTTGGCGATGAGTACCGCCTCTATGCCCTCTTTTTCAATCAGAGATTCGATATCTTCGAAAGGATGGATTTTGACGTTTTCCATATAGGTGCCCCACTGGTTGGGATCGGCATCCGCTACAGCCACCGGAAAATATGGAATATCTCCTGAAAGAGCGCTTTTTATCATTCTCACCGCTTTTGACGTGGCGCCGATAATCAATGTCTTTTTATATCCCGACATACCGGAAGATTCTAGATACAGGCGCTTTGATATGCGCAACGCGCCGATAAAGAGCAAAGATAGCACGAAATCTATTACAATGGCGCTCCTGGGCATGGGGTTGAACCATGATGAAAAGATGAGGAATATGAGCATAAAAAGCCCGTAAGCCGCCAAATGCGCCGCCAAAAGCCGCTTGGCGTCTTTGAGTCCGAAATACCGCCATGATATGAAATAGATTTTAAAAAAAGTGAAAGCGCCTATCTTGCACGCCATGAGCACGGCATAGACGCGCCAAAAGTGATCCAGAAAATGCTCCGGGATCGAGAAGTTGAACCTCAACGCATAGGCCAAATATAGAGTAAGCGCACTCAAAAACAGATCGGATGCGATAAAAAAGGCTATACGCCGCCTGAAAGTGGGGCGTATCAGCACAGTGCGCTCCTCACCATCGAAGCGACTTGCTCTACATCTTCTTTGCTCATTGCCGTACCGCTGGGCAGGCAGATACCGCGGGCGAACAGATCTTCACTTACATCTTTGCCGTAGCACAGAGCCTCTTTGAACAGAGGCTGAAGGTGCATCGGCTTCCATACCGGGCGAGACTCTATATTGCGCTCTTGCAGCGTGGCCATCACTTTCGCAGGATTGGTGCATGCGAACGTCAATGTCGTCAGCCAGCGATTTCCCCTGGAGTGTTCGATTTCCGGCATAAATTCGATCTCTTCGATATCCCCCAGGAGCTCTTCGTACCACGAAAATATCTCCCGCTTCTTTTCGATATGCGAAGGGAGCACCTCCATCTGTCCCACTCCGATAGCGGCCAGCACATTGCTCATACGGTAGTTGTAACCAAGCTCTTCGTGTTCGTACCATAGAGCCGGCTCTCTGGCCTGCGTGGCGAGCTTTTTGGCGTGGGAGATAGCCGTCTTGTCATCGCTTACGAGCATACCGCCGCCGCTTGTCGTGATGATTTTATTGCCGTTGAAAGAGTATGCGCCGAAATCGCCGAACGTTCCCGTATGCTTCTCTTTGAACGTAGCCCCCAGGCTCTCGGCGGCATCCTCGATCAGCGCCACGTCGTATGCTTTGCAAATCTCGGCAATCCGATCGATTTTCGCACTCTGGCCATAGAGATGGGTGAGCACGAAAGCCTTGGGGCGCTCTTTTTCGATAGCCTCTTCGACAAGGCCGGGATCGGCGTTCCAGCTCTCGTCGCTATCGACGAAAACCGGCTTGGCGCCCTGGTAAAGAATCGGAGCCACCGATCCAATGAACGTCAGAGTCGATGCCAGCACCTTGTCACCGGCCTTGACTTCCGATAGACGAAGCGCCAGATGAATCGCCGCCGTTGCGCTGGATAGTGCCGCCGCGCTGGCTGCGCCGGTGAAATGACAGATATCTTTTTCGAAGCGATCCACAAACGCCCCAAGTGGGGCAATGTAGTTGCTGTCGAAAACTTCTTGGATATATTTTAGTTCATTGCCCCCCATATGCGGGGGGGAGAGAAAGATTTTTTCAGCCATTATCCGCCTTTGATCGTCTGGAGAATGATTTTCATATCTTCGAAAAAACGCCAGTTTCGAATATAGGCTTTGTTGATGCGCACCTTGTCGGGCCAGATCACTTCACGGTTGTAGCGTTCGGGATCTTTTTGCTGTGCCAAAATATCCTCTTCGTTTTTGTACTTGATAGTCGCTGGACCCGTGATACCGGGTCTTACGGATAGTACTATGCGATCTTCTCCCTCGAGCCTGTCGGCAAAACCAGGCACATCCGGCCTGGGGCCAACCAGGCTCATGTCGCCTGTGAGCACATTCCAAAGTTGAGGAAGTTCATCTATTTTACTCTTTCTCAAAAAACGACCGCTTCGGGTGATTCTCGCATCGTGCGCGGTAGTCACCGTGGTGTCGATTTTATCCACAGGTTTCATCGTTTTGAGTTTCAGCACCTTGAAGCGTTTTCCACCGCGC
>JAMOOM010000016.1 GCA_027065515.1 Campylobacterales bacterium | reverse complement strand
AGCGTGTCAAAATGAGGCAGTTGCGAAACGAAAAGAAGAGGAGATTCTCCAACTTTTTCGCAAGATCCCTCACTTGCGACTGTCCAGCTACCCCCTACCCGCGGTCCTCATGCCGCAAACCTTCGTAATGAAGGCTATAGACCCCCTACCCGGGGGTCGAGTAATTTAGAGACTATCTTCGACATATATTTCGCTTGCTGCGCTTGCTATCATAGACCCCCTACCCGGGGGTCGAGTAATTTAGAGACGTGGTTTACCCGCACTACCCAATAGTTTTTTTGATAGACCCCCTACCCGGGGGTCGAGTAATTTAGAGACGTCATGCTGCACCGCCTTTACGCGACGCTGTCAACGACAGAATAGACCCCCTACCCGGGGGTCGAGTAATTTAGAGACCCCATAATCAATACGATATGGTTGCTAGATGGTGATTCCATAGACCCCCCTACCCGGGGGTCGAGTAATTTAGAGACTTAGGACCCCTTGTGTAACCATATCGTCGAAGAAATATAGACCCCCTACCCGGGGGTCGAGTAAATCAAAAAAAGGGTGGCAGGGATTGAGCGCACATTTAGCCAGAGTGCAAAAGTCAAGTGTCAAGCCCCGCCCATACTATCTTCGATTTCAGCACAACCATGCACTACTTTGGATAAGATTACTGATGCGATACACGGCAAAATAGAGAAAAAGATGAAGTATGCAGCGATCCAACAAATACTCCGAAACCCTCAGGCGGCTCAATATCGTTCTGCGCAGACTCGCGACGAACGGCGTGGTGTTCACCAAGAATCTATCCGAAGAATTCGAGGTCTCCATCAGGACGATCCAAAAGGACATCCGGTTTCTTCAGGAGCATTTTCCGATCGAAAAAGGCGCCATCCGCGGCTCCTACCGGTTCAAGCGGGGCTTCACGCTTCACGAGTCCGAACTGGACCATGAAGAGATGGTGGTACTGCTGTTCTCTCTCAAGCCACTGGAGGCGAGCGAGCATCTTCGCGAAATCGGCGAAGAGATCATCAAAAAGACGCTGCGTCAAAAGTACGGAGAGACTCCAATGATCGTCAAGGGAGAGGGGATCGAGGATTTCGATCTGGAGAGTTGGCGCAACAAGCGGCTGCTGGAGGCTATCGAAAAACGGCGTGTCGTTTACGCTATCGACAAGGAAGGCGACGAAACCGAGATCGAACCCTACAAAATCATAAACTTCGAAGGGATATGGTATCTTTTCGGAAGAGATCTTCAGTGCCGCAAACTCGACATCTGGATGCTTGCGGATATCGAGAAGATCCAACACTCCCACGAAAGTTTCCATCTCGACGAAAAAGCGATCGAGAAAACCATCGAAGAGAAGGTGCACAGCCCCTGGTACGAAGAGGGAAGCACATTCGACGTGATCGTGAAAGTTTCACCCAAAATCGCTCACTATTTTCGCCTCCGCCCCCTGATAAAGACCCAGCGTATCCTCGATGAAGAGATCGACGGCTCCATGAAAATCCTCTTTCGTGTCACCCACGACGAAGACATCGACAACCTCGTCAAAGCGTGGCTTCCCGACATCGAAGTGCTCGAACCCCACCGTTACCGCGAAAAACTTCTGAGCGAGCTGCAAAGCTATCTAAAACGAATGGAGGATGGCGGTCGAGCATCTTAGCCATTTATGCCATGGCGAACTGCACCGTTCGTCCAAAAGCGTCACAATTATCTCCTCAAAAAACATAGAGGAGAAGAACCAATGAAACGAACGACTATCGCGGCGCTTGCGGTCACCACCGCCTTGATGATGGGCGGCTGTGCCAACAAAGTCCACGAATATACCCCATCGGCCGAGAATATCCTGATACTCCAAAGCCTCAAAGGGAGCAAAATCGCCCTGGGGGATTTCACCGATTCGGGACGAAACGAATCGACCCTGATGTGCCGACTCTCCACACCGGTGGGAACGGCATCGGGAGAGACTTTCGCCGAATATATCCGGCGCGCTTTCAAGAAGGAGCTTGTCATCGCCGGACTTTTCGACCCCAACGCGCCGGTACGGCTGGAGATGAACCTCGACGATATCTATGGCAGCACCATGTTTGGCAATGCTTACTGGGAGTTCAAGGTAACGCTCAAAAGCTCCAACGGCAAACAGATACACAAGACGGTCCGCTACGATTACGACTCGAGCTACCTGGCGACCTCTGCCTGCAGCGAGATGCAGCGCTCTTTCGTCCTCGCGGTACAGAAGCTGATCCACGAGATCGTCTCCGATCCACGCTTCAAGGATCTGGTGCGCCCGTAAAAGATACGCGCCATCCGCCAAACCCTTGTGCGGCCGGCCCAGCTGTCGAAGCCGAAACTTCGCCAGGGGGGTCTGGCGAACGAAGGGCTGAAAAACAGGGGCGCGGAACTGCTTGTTGCAGGAGTCGTTGGCTCCTTGTAGCGTCGAGTAAAGGTCAAAACAGACACATCGATATACCGCCTTCAAATCCAAAAAACATGTAAGCCCTATCTTGCGCCTTCTTGAAAAAGAGAGACGCTCGCAGTGGGCAAAAAGCATGGCGCCCCTGTAGTTTTCACGCGTTGTGGTAAAATATAACGACTTTTTCAGAGGATATTGTATGCGTATGATTTTGCTACCGCCAGAGGATCTCACCCAGACTCTCGGGGCGCTCTACACTTTCCGTCATAAGATTCGGGAGTTGATTTTACTTGGCGGGCATCGGGGAGAAGAGAAAAAACGGATCGACCGTTACGCCAATAAACTTCGCCGTTACGCCAAAAGAGAGCGGCTTCACTGGCAGGAAATCAAATCGCTCCCTTTCAAAGAGTGCGATCCCGCCTCGTACGTCAGACTGCGGGAGCGCTACGCCTCGGACGATACTCCTGTGACGATACTGGCCGCCGACGCCACCGCCTCCACGATACTGGCAGCTTCCAAGGCTTTTGCCGATATCGCTGCGATTCTTACCTACGACGCCTACGACAACCGCCTCTCTCTTTTCGAAAACGACTCGCTGCGCCATTTCGAAGCCGATCCGATGGACCTGAACACCTACTGCTCCATGCTCGGATACACCATTGAAACCTCCAGGGAAAAAGCCGATTTTTCCGAAGAGGAGCAAGATGCGGTCCGCTACCTATTTTCGAGAGAACAGGAGTTCTCGCGGATACGCATGAAGCTTATGCACGAGAAAAGCATTACGGAAGACGATAGTGGAATCGTCCAGGCCCTAAAGCGGCTTAAAATCATAAGAGACGGGCGTATCGTCGATCAATATGCAAAAAACCGTCTTGCCGGATCTTTGTTTGAAGAGTATATCTTCGGTCTTTGCCAGGAGATGGGGTTCGATGAGGTCCGCATGGGATGCCGTATCGACTTCTCCTTCAAAGAAAAGCTTCGGCAACCTGTGAAAAACGAGTTCGATATACTCTTTATCGAAAAAAACCGCATCGGCACTGTCGAATGCAAATATACACAAAGCAGCTTCAACGCCCGGAAGTTTCTCTATCAGTACGATACCGTGATGGATTACTTCGGCCGTACCGCCAGGGCGATTTTGCTCAACCTGAACAAAGAAGAGAACCCGGATTCCAGAACCAAAGAGTACATGCACACGGTCCTTAGCCGATCCCGCTTCGGAAATGTCCGCATACTGGCCACATCCAGATTTGACGAGAGCCGCTTCAAAAACCTTCTTCGCTGGGCCGGCGAAGAGGGTGTCAACCTATATTGAAGCTGCCCAACCGTCACCATGACAATATTACGACAACCTGTGGCGCAGTAAAATTTGCGCCAATATCCGGTCATCTTCCGGATCGGGATCCAGCTCGAACATCACTGTCCGTAATCGTCCCAGATGCTCCGCCAGCCTGCGCTCGTCACATCCTTGAGACAAAAGCCGCGCTATCGTCGGCGCATACATGTCGTATTCGTCCTCCGGCACACTCTCTATCTCCATAAGATCCAATGGATCCCATGCTCTTAGGAACCTTCGAACCCACTCCAATGTAATCTCCAAATTTCCGCTATTTTCGGCTCCCTTTGGCATCGCTATTCGTCCTCGTCTTCGATCCGGTACTTTTCTGCGGTTTGTACTTCTCCAAACCATAAAAAGCCCATATAGATTACAAGGTAGGTATAAAAGGCCAACCATACAGCCCAGATGGGATCTTCGATCCTCGCAAAAAGCAGAAGAGATCCTGTCATATATTTTATAGCCGCCGCATAGATAACCGAGGTGACGATAAGAGTCAACACAGAAAAGTAACTTCCAAAAAGAGTAAGGGCCCATGAGCCCATGAGCGCTGCATTCACGACAG
>JAMOOM010000015.1 GCA_027065515.1 Campylobacterales bacterium | reverse complement strand
TGCGTCGCCGAAATGTTCTTTGTAAAACTTCTCCGGCGCGAAGCCATCGATGGTTTCGCCCTGTTTGAGCTTGTAATCGGGAAGGCGGTCTTTGGCGCGGACGGGACCGAATAGATTGGAAAAGACAACGAGGTTGTCATCGATATAATTTTGTGCATCCGTAGGCAGGGTATCGTAGTCCAGATAGTCGTATGCCACTCCGTTGTAGCGGCGTATCGCTTTCATCGTAGGCGCATCGAAGCGATCGGCGCGGTAGCGTGTGAACAGTTTTTCATCCTTGATGCCGAAAAGCTTTTTCAGCGCCTCCGTATTTGCGGCATCGACAAACGAGTCGTATCGTTTGAGGGCTTCGACGCGCCTGGTGTAGAGCTGCGGAAGAAAGAAGGCGCTCTCGGAAATGGGCGGCAGGCCCCCTCCCGGACGCTTGCTCTCGCTGGGGGCGAAGAGGATCGTCATCTCTTTTCTCCATGCAGCATCAGAAAATCTGCCGCCACACTGTCCATAGCCTGTATATGCAGATTCAGCCACTCGATGAAATCATCCTCTATGAAATCGCGCAGGGCTTCGCGGTCGCGGAAGTTGCGCCAGTTCATATAGGCCATGCGTGTTTCGCCCATGATACGGGAGTGATCGTTCCGATGGATGTCAAACATACCAAATCCCCGGTTTCTGAGCATATCCTCCTCGAAATCGAAGTGTTTTTGCATATGTGCCAGCAGAGCTTCCAGAGCCTGCGTCACTGTTTTGTCGTCACCGTTGTCAACGGCTGACAGTAGCATGTTGACGATATCGGCCTCTTCGTCGTGCATGGCGTTCATTTCCGGCTTGGCAACCTGAGGAAGTCTATTTTTTTCAATCATCCAAAAGCCCACTTTCTATTTTTATAAAAGTATACACCAGGTTGCCCCTGAAAACTGTGCAAACGGCACTCCAAAAAGGCAAAAAACGGTCAGCCCGGATCCACTTTTTCCCATTTTTTGATCTGGTTGCTTTTCGGGGACATTCGGACGCCTTGGAGCTTTTCGTGTATCCCAAACGGCTGATCGCTGCACTGCTGAAAATTACCGTTTTCAGGCAAGAAGATCCCGGATCGGCGCGTTGCCATTGGTCAGGATCTCCGGATTTTTGATGCCGTACATTCTATAGATCGTGGCGGCGATACTGAAAGCCTGGAAATGGTAGGAGGTGTTCGCGGTTTCGAAACCTTTCGGCCTTTGATAGATACGCCCTCCTTTTCCTTCCACTTCCGTCTCCCCCACGATACCCAGACGGTTCATGTAGTCGCTTCCGCCGAACCAGTAGACATTCTGCAGGTTGCCGTGGTCCCACCCAAGGGAGTTGTTGTAGTTGACGTTCCGGCCAAATTCACCGAAAACGACGATGTTGATGTTGCTCTTTCCCGCCGCTTTCATATGGGCCATCGCCGATTCGATCGCCTCCATCAGCTGCGTCATGCGCGCCGTGTAGCGGTCGATGGCGTTGGAGTGGTCGTCCCAGCCTCCCAGCCCCGGACTTCCCATGCTCACCACTTTCGTATGTTCGTTGTGGATCAGCAGATTCATGGCGGTCTGCAGACGCTGGGCGAAAACGTTGTCCGACGGATATTCGATTCCGTCGGGCAGCGTGATGTTGTGGATGTCGTCGGCGAATTTCTCCAGGATGACACGCCGT
The DNA here is from genome assembly GCA_027065515.1 of Campylobacterales bacterium. GTDB lineage: Bacteria > Campylobacterota > Campylobacteria > Campylobacterales > Hydrogenimonadaceae > Hydrogenimonas. Next base: position 2,634 of record JAMOOM010000015.1, on the reverse strand, counting down.
TCGAAAGACTCTTTGACTTTGCCGTCACGGTTGTATTTCTGCGCTATCGTATCGAATATCTTTCCGATGGTACTGTTGGTTTCATGGTCGAGAATTATGTTTTCGTACCAGGAGGCGTATCCGCCACGCTTGTAGGGATTGTCCGATCCACTCCCGAAAGCCACTGGTTTCAAAAAAGCGTTGAGATTCAGATCGTCCTCGCTGAAGAAGGTCGATTCCCCCTCCATCGTCACGAAGGGGATCGTCTTGCCAACGTCGTCGCTGCCGGAGGGTTCGGTGATGGCCCCTTTGTGGTAGAGGATCGATGCGAGATTTGCGATAACACCCGCACCTCCTTCGGTGTCCTTGCCCCGCTGGGCCTGGGAAGTACACTCGCCGTGGGCTTTAAGGTCGTCGACGGTTCGGTAACAGGTCCTGAAGATGTTCATGTCGCCTGCATCGAGCATTCGCTGCATGGCATAGCCGCCGGCATTGCCCCAGAATCTGTCCTGAGTCAGCTTGATATAGCGCTCGTTTCCAAGTGGATATGGGTTCTGGCTTTTTTCGCTGATCTCTTCGATATTGGTCATGTTTCCGGCCAGCTGCGAAGGGCCGCCATAGAGGAAAATTACGATCGTCTGAGCGTTGTTGTTCTCGTAGGTCGAGGTGTCGAATTCGATACTGTCGTAATCGAGATCGGCACTCCGCAAAGAGAGCGGCAGTATGGAGGAGATCCCCAGCGCCCCCAACCCTTTGAGAAAATGTCTTCGGTTGAAATGTGCTTCGTTAAAATCGGTTCGTTTCATGGTCGTTCTCCTATTTCACTGCGTCGAATTCGTAGATACTGTCGAGTCTCGAAAGATAGTCGAGTACCAGCATCGCGAACTCTCCGCGCTCTTTGAGGTTGTCGATCTCTTTTTTGTTGCCGTATATATCCAGCCAGCTCGGATTGTCGAAAGTGTCGCTGTAATGTTTCTCGTCGTCGATCAAATCCACCAGGAAATTCCTCTCCTCGTCGGCAGCATGGCGTCCGGCGATGGAGACGAAGAGCGCATCGACGATATATTCGGCACGTCTGCGTTCGTTGGGTGCCCACTCGTGCAGCCGTCTGCCATCTTTGCCAAGCTCCGTAGGACTGATCAGATCGGCAGGGAGCTCCCCGAAGAGTTCGTAATAGGGCCATCCGTCGTCACTGCTTTCCAGTGAGGCGTTTCTTTCGTAGTTGGTCATTACGTTTTCGCGGATCGTTTTATGGAACCATGCGAAGGACTGGGAATCCATGGGTACTTCCACTTTGCGGCCCAGTTTGTAGCGCATCGTCGATTGGTGCATACTGTCGAGGTTTCGGGCCAGATAGTAAAACGACCTGCTTTTGGGCAGCCATTTCAGGGCTTTGGCGATCTGATAGAAGGACTCTTCGAACGAGCGGGTTTTGGCCGAGTGGAGTAGATACTCTTTCGAGAAGACGATCTGCTTCAAAATTCCCGTCCAGGTCATCGGATGGCTTCGTATCAACCGATCGACGACGATCTGCTTCCTGGCGTCGGAGTAGTTGGGAAAATATATATCCACCAGACGCCGCGTGACGGTCGGTACGAAAGTCGGCTGCAACACTAGTGCGCTGTAGAAATCGGTTCCGTTCTTGATCACCTGACCCGGGAAGAGATCGGTAATCGGTTCGACATTTTCGTCGAGCGTCATGACCAGCGTATTGGAGCGGCGGTCGAGTTTCCAGTTTTGCAAAGCCTTGGCCGCCAGCGGTACGTGGGAATCTTCGAAATCCATCGTGTAGATTTCGAGCATCTCGCGGCCGTTATCTTCGGGGCTTCGGAAACGGCGCCAGTTCTCGTCGGTCATCATATGGGTGAACGTCACCCACTGCATGCTGAATCCCGCGTCGAAATCCCGTACCAGATCGCCGTAGACGTCGATCGCGTCCACCGTGTAGACCGTATCGAGTTCGTAGGCGGGAGAGAAGAGGATCGTCTGGCTCAGAATGTAGGCGGCCCACCGGTTGATATAGGCGCGGCCCGGTTTCATCTCGTAGAGTCTCGCCAGCATCGAGGCGACCACCTTGTTATCTCCCCATCCATATGCGTCGTAGTATTTCATCTTCTCTTCGACGGCCGCGATCTCCGAAGGGGGATTGGGCCGATCGAAAAGCTCCTGTGTATCGGAGATGAACGTTCCGGAATCGACAGCTTCGATGAGTGTATCGTAGTCCACCCCGTAAAAGAGCGTTCCGTAGAGTTTGATGGCGATTTTGTATTTCTCCTCTTCCGAGAGGGCATTGAACTCGGCATCCGTCAGCGGGGTGAGGATATATTTGTCATAGGAGAGTTCGCCAGCAAGTACGGGAATACTGTAGAGTACCGGTCCGGAGGCTATCTGGTTGAACGCGTCCTCGTCGGTGAGTTTGATGTCTCGCTGGCCCAGATCGACATATTTGGCATAGGACTCTTTGAGGTGGGCCGCAGCTTTGGAAAAGGAGACGGTCGAAAGTTTAAGAGAGGGCACATCTTTGGCCACTTTTTCGATCGTCTCTTTCAGCTCCGTTTCGCTTTCCGGAATCTTCACGATCCCTCGCTTTTTGAGAGTGTCGATCACCTTTTTGTCGATCCTGATGCCGTTTTCCGGATCCCCGTCGGCATCCAG
>JAMOOM010000014.1 GCA_027065515.1 Campylobacterales bacterium | reverse complement strand
GTCTGGATATCCACGATCTCTTTTTCGTTTTCGGACCACAGATCGTAGACTCCTTCCGCGAGTTCCATGTGAATATGGGGTTGTTTGGAGAGGATATACTCCTCTGCCCAGGTCGTTCCGGCAAGAAGCAGAAGAGAGATTCCGGCATACAGAAATATTTTCGCCATGGCATTCCCCCTTTGCTTTTTAGGCGATTCGGGTCTGTAATCAATATAGAACGGGAGTGATAAAACGGCGCTTAAACAGAAGGATGGCTTGCCGGGCTGCCTGAGCCGTTTACAGAAGGCCTTCATTTGCGCATTGTCTCAGATGGCGACCAGTACACTCATGAAAAGTGTTTTGCGATAGTTCGTTGGCACAGTCATCTACGATATGCCTATGTGATCCGCAAACGGTTGCGCATGACTTTACCTCGTGAAATCCGATCCGACTTGGCATCTGAAACTCTGTGGCGAATATGGTAGCCAACCACCGGCATGCGAATCGATCGTTATTGTACGAGGGCTTGAATTTTGCGGATCTGGAAGGGTTTCAGTAAGGGTAAGATCGTCAAGAATGCAAAATTCAAGCCCTGACCCTTATTGCTCTTATTGCTCCGTATCTTATTCGAAATCGTCTAATATTAAAGATAATATCAGTCGATATTTATAAAAAATTAACCTTCATAGCTCTATAATGGGCTGATTTAAAATCTATTTCAAAGGATCAGCTATGGCAGACAATGGCCGACGTGACTTTATGGGTAAAGTCTTTGGCGGTTGGGCAGCCCTGGGCGGTCTTGGAGCGCTTTATGCAGCCAAGAAGTCGTGGGACCCCCTTCCGAGCGTAAAAGCTGCGGGATTTACGAAAGTGGATCTTTCCGCTGCGGAACCCAATGTTCTAAATATTGAAAAATGGCGCGGCAAGCCCATTTTCATTCTCAAGAAAACTCCAGAAATTGTGGCAAAACAGACAAAAGAGGAGTCGGCGCGTGACGTAGTCGTCGGCAAAGATCACTTTCTGGTCTGTATCGGCCTGTGTACGCACCTTGGATGTATTCCGGCATATCGTCCCGACAAGCACGATTTCAAGTGTGCATGTCACGGTGGAGAGTTCGATGTCAGCGGTATCAATACGCTGCCACCGCCACCAAGCCCGATGGTGATACCGCCGTTCAAAATCGAAGGAACGACCCTCATTCTCGGTGAAGAGGGACCTGAGTATAAAAAAATGAAAGAAGCTGGCGTTATCGCCTAAAGGAGCAGATAGATGGCACATTTTGAAAAAGCACACAGCCTTGAGGAGTGGCTCGATCAGCGTCTTGCGATCAAAACTCTTCGCCGTGTTCTGGCCGAAGAGTACTGGATTCCGAAGAATATCAACTTTCTTTGGGCTATGGGAATGGTCCTGGCCGTTACGTTCGGTATTCTCGTGGTTTCCGGTATATTTCTTCTCTGTTATTATCAGCCAAACGTTAACCTGGCGTTTGACAGTGTAAACTACACGATCATGCAAGAGGTCGAGTTTGGGTGGCTCTGGCGCCATGTGCATGCAGTCGCTGCATCGGTCGTCTTTCTCATCATATATATCCATATGTTTACGGGTATATATTACGGCTCCTATAAAAAGGGTCGCGAACTTATCTGGATTTCGGGAATGCTTCTTTTTGTGAGCTTCTCTGCGGAAGCTTTCAGTGGATATATGCTTCCTTGGGGACAGATGAGTTACTGGGCCGGTATGGTTATCACCAACCTCTTCAGTCTTGGATCTTTGGAGCTCAATGGTCTCGTAGAGTGGATCAGAGGCGATTACGTACCTGGACAGGCATTCCTGAACCGATTCTTTATGCTTCATGTGTTCTTGATGCCGCTTATTATCATGGCTCTGATCGGTCTGCACTTCGGTACACTCCGTATCCCTCACGTCAACAACCAAGATGGTGAAGAGATCGATTTTGAAGAAGAGGCCAAAAAATATCTTTCAGGAAAGAAAAAAGAGGCAAAAGTTATCCGCTTCCAGCCTGACTTTCTCTCCAAAGATATGTTTGTCGTAGCTGTCTTTTTGATCTTCTTCTTCTATCTTGTGTTCTGGCACTACGATTTTGCGATGGATCCGATCAACTTTGATCCGGCCGATGGCTTGAAAACTCCAACTCATATCTATCCTGAGTGGTACTTCCTTTGGAGTTATGAAATTCTTCGACCGTTCCCTAAAGATCCAGGCCTTATAGCATTCGGTTTCGCACAGGTGATCTTCTTCCTGCTGCCATTCCTCGATAGAAGCCCGAATGTGGCACCGGCAAGCCGACGTGGCAAATTTGCAGTATGGTTCTGGGTATTGCTTGTAGATATGATTGTGCTTACAGTTATGGGAAAATTGCCTCCGATGGGCATATATAGTACGATTGGTTTGTTAGCGGCATCTTTGTTCATCATTCTGTGGATTGCCTTGCCGTTTATCACCAAAAATGAAAAAGCAGTGTAAGGAGGCTGAAATGAAAGAATTGAAAATTTTAGCGGTAGTTGTATTCTTTACGCTGCTGACCTATTGGGGAGTTGAACCGTATGCCCACTCCGTCATGCATCCACATATCGAGAGTAAAGGTTTCAAATATGACGACCTAAAGCCGCTTGCCAAAAAAGGCGATGCGGCCAAAGGTGCGGAAACATTCATGAATGCGGGATGTATTGGCTGCCATGGCGTCAAGTCGCAAGGCATGCCAGCGCCTATGGATCCAAATGCCGCTGCAGCGAGCTTTGGTGTAAATCCTCCTGATCTGAGCGATGCGGGTGCGGTTTATGATGCCAAATTCCTGGCCGATCTGATCGCAAATCCAGAGCATGCGCTTATGGTCGAGCACAAATTCTCCAAAGCCGGCAGAAGTTTCCCGATGACGGCATTTTACGGCCTCGGTGGAGATAAAGATCAAGAGATCGCCGATATCGTGGCATATCTGCAATCGATCGCTCCCAAAGCGGAAAAGGTTACGCCTAAAATGGCATATGAAGCCGCCTGCGGTAGATGTCATGCGATGCATTACGACAAATGGACTCAGATTGGCGAACGTCCGACCTTCAAATATAAAATCGACGAACTGAAATTTGAAGAGAAAGTGCTCGATTACCAAGACAAGCTGACCAAATATCTGGGCAAACTGCCCCCTGATCTTTCCATGTATATCAGATCTCGTGGCGAACACTATATCAATACCTTCATGGAGGATCCTCAAGCACTGTTGCCTGGAACGGCTATGCCTCGTGTAGGTGTAAGTAAAGAGAGTGCCGAAAAGGTCCTCGAATATCTGACGGAAGTTGGCGACAGAAAACACGCAGAGCGTGATAGTGTCGGTAAAATCGTCATGATTTATATGTTTATCTTTGCATTCCTTGCATATCTTTGGAAGCAAAGCATCTGGAAAGAGTTGCACTAAGCAGACATCTTTTGCCCGCGCAGGCTAAATCTGCGCGGGAACCTCTCTCGTTTAATCTCCTTTTTTACCAATTTGTGTAAAATAAGCATACTTCCAAAACCTCATACTTAAAGAGTAACGATGCTAATAGATGGACACGGCCGAAAGGTCAATTATCTTAGAATATCCGTAACCGAGCGGTGTAACTTCAGATGTCAGTACTGTATGCCCGAAAAACCGTTCTCATGGGTGCCGCGTGAAAATCTTCTCAGTTTCGAAGAGCTTTTCGTTTTTATAAAAGTGGCGATCGACGAGGGTGTGAACAAGATACGCATTACCGGGGGAGAACCACTCTTGCGCGAAGATCTGGACCGTTTTGTGAAGATGATCCACGATTACAAGCCGGATATCGATCTGGCCCTTACGACCAACGGTTTTCTGCTTGCAGAAACTGCCAGTAGGCTAAAAGATGCAGGACTCAAACGAATCAATATTTCGATCGATTCACTCAAGCCGGAAGTTGCCGCCAAAATCGCCCAGAAAGATGTATTGGACAAAGTGCTCGCAGGTGTCGAAAAGTCACTCGAAGTTGGATTTGGGGTGAAGGTGAATATGGTGCCTCTCAAAGGAATCAACGAGGATGAGATCCTCGATGTGATGGAGTATGCCAAAGCGCGCGGGATGACGATCAGGTATATAGAATATATGGAAAATGTTCACGCCAAAGCGGGTCTTAAAGGTCTAAGCGGCAAGGAGATTCTTTCAAAAATAAAAGAGAGATATGTCATAAGAAAAGTTGGACGTGAAGGAAGTAGCCCCGCTTTCAATTACATAACGGACGATGGATATAAATTTGGCATCATCGATCCTCATAAGCACGACTTTTGCGAAGATTGCAACCGTATTCGCCTTACCGCCGAAGGTTTTT
>JAMOOM010000013.1 GCA_027065515.1 Campylobacterales bacterium | reverse complement strand
GCATGGCATTTTGGGCACTTTATCCAGTGAGCCGGAGCTTCAGCGGGTTTGGGGTGCTCTTTGCGAATACTTTTGAATATATTTCCAAAATTCATCTTTCATCCTTTGTGTGCGTTCGCAAGAAGTTTGAGGCTGTTGGCCGTTTGCGCATGTTTGGCGACGATAAGCAACTCCTCTTCTTCTACAATATTGAGCCCTTCGCACATCCACAGTGCCGCGGCAAAATCGTAATGCCGGCGTTTGCCGGCGAAAATGACGAAATCTACATAATGTGCGTAGGCCAAAGAGAGAGCCACTGCGCCCGGGGATCGAAATTTTCTCTTCTGATGCAGTAGAGCCAGGGCAAGATCGGGATTGGCATAAGCTTTTTCGAAGATCCCGATCGTAGCCCTCTCCCTCGGCACGACAGGCGAAAAGTCCGACGATCCCAGCTTGCCGATCATCAGACCCTCGTCGCTTTTGTAAAAAAGATCCCCGTTGGCCAGATTGACGATAAATGCCTCTATAGTATCTCCATCGCGCTGCAAGGCGATAGAGGAGCCGAAATATGGAAGACCCGAAATTGCATTTTCACTACCATCTATCGGATCGATTACGACAAGATCGGTGCCATCGCCGACCATACCGCACTCTTCCGAGTCGATACGACCAAAGGCGGACAGTTTTTCTATATATATCTCTTCGGCGAAAATATCTATACCTGTACTGATATCGCCGCCGGCACCACGCGCACCACAACTGGCATACTCGCTATGCCACCCTTTTTCGAGTCTTTTTTGGACCAACAAGGCTGCTTCGGCAGCGGCGCGTATAAAAGGGGTCATATCTCTTGGGTCAACCTCTTGATAATCGATTTTGCAGCTTCCCTGCCATCAAATGCAGCAGTGACGACAAGATCGGCGCCGCGTGAGCAATCCCCGCCCGCATAGACGCCTCTCGTGGTCGTTTCGTAATGCTCGTCTATGACAATACCGCCCCAGTCATTGGTCTGAATGCCGTTTGCCGAAAGAAATTCGAAAGGCACAGGATCGAATCCGAGTGCGAAAATAACCACATCCGCACTCACTCTAAATTCACTTCCTTTGATGATCTTCAATCTTTGGCGCCCGCTCTCATCCGCTTCACCAAGTGAAGTTTTGAGCATCTCTACACCAATCACCTCTCCTTTTTCGTTCACAAGAACCTGTTTGGGCGCCGCATTGAAAATGAATTCGATCCCCTCTTCCTTGGCGTTGTTGTACTCTTTACGCGATCCTGGCATATTGCGTGCATCCCGGCGATAAGCGCAAACAACCGATCTGGCTTCTTCCCGAAGAGATGTTCTGACACAATCCATCGCGGTATCTCCGCCCCCGATTACCACGACATTGCGATCTTTGACGTCGATACTTCTGTCATATTCGTCGCCAAACTGTTTGCGCTGGACATTGACAAGAAGATCCATCGCCATCAAACATCCGGTAGCATTTTCATTTGGTATTCCAGGCTTTCGCTGTTTGGTCGCACCCACTCCGATAAAGACGGCATCGAAATTTTCGGTCAATTCGTCGAACGGTTTGTTTTTGCCCACTTCGACCCCGTAATGGATTTTGAGCCCTGCTTCTTCCATCCATTTGACACGGCGGAATACTACGTTTTTGTCGAGCTTGAAACCCGGGATTCCATATGTCATCAATCCTCCCGGACGGTCGGAGCGCTCGAATATCTCCACATCTATACCCGCTCGAAGCAGATATGTCGCCGCGGAAAGCCCAGCCGGGCCCGAACCCACAATCGCCACTTTTTTTCCTATTTTCTTCGTAGCGAACGTAGGCTTCAAGCCGGCCTTGAACCCCTCTTCGTTGATAAATGTCTCTATCGGGCCGATCGTAACGGCACCATAGCCCTCATTGAGAGTACATGCACCCTCACAAAGCCTGTCGTGCGGACATATGCGGCCCATTATCTCCGGAAACGGGGATGGTTCGTTCGAGAGATTGAATGCGAGCTGCAGATCCTTTTCGGCTACCGATTTGAGCCACTGCGGAATGTAGTTGTGCAGAGGGCATCTGCTATGACAATAAGGGTCGCCGCACTGAATACATCGCTCGGACTGATTCGACGCCTCGTTCGGCTGAAACAGTTCATAAATCTCCCTGAAATCTTTCAGCCGTTCCACGACATTTCGTTTTTTAGGATCGACTCTCTCGATGAATATAAAATTCTGCATAGCTTACTCCCCCTCTTCCAGATTCAACGGCGCTTTACGCAACTCTTTCGGCCTGACCATCCAGAAGTTGCGAATCTCCATACGGAAATTTTCGAGAATGCACTTGGCCTTGAGACTGCCTGTTTCATTGTAATATTCCGTTATCAGGCGCTTCAGGTAATGTCTGGCTTCATCCATCTCGTCCGTATCGATTCTATGTGCCTCTACCAGCTCCTGGTTTACATTTTCCACGAACGTATGCTCCGTATCATACACAAATGCGATTCCGCCTGTCATTCCGGCACCGAAGTTAACGCCGGTACTGCCCAAAATCACGACGACTCCTCCTGTCATATACTCGCAGGCATGGTCGCCCGTTCCTTCGACTACAGCCAGTGCGCCAGAGTTTCTAACCCCAAAACGCTCGCCTACGTTTCCGGCGACAAAGAGCTTTCCTCCCGTTGCACCGTAAAGACAGGTGTTTCCACCCGCAGAAAATTTCTCCCCCTGGCTCGGCGGCGCGATGATGATTTTACCACCATTCATTCCCTTGCCTATATAGTCGTTGGCTACGCCATTGAGCCGAAGCGTTACGCCTTCGATCAAGAAAGCGCCAAAAGACTGGCCCGCAATACCGTGGAGCCGCAAAGTGATCGTATCTTCCGGCAATCCTGCATCGCCATAATATTTGGCGATCTCGCCGCTTATACGCGCACCGAAACTTCTGTTGAGATTACAGATATCACGTTTGATCATCATTTTCTGTTGTGGATTCTGGATCGAAGCGGAAGCCTCTTTGAGTACCTCTTTTTCAAATTCATTTTTATCGAACGGCTCGTTGGATGGCACTTGGCATGTATTGGGGCCATCCAATCGCATCAGAATCGAACTGAAATCGAATTTTTTGGCAAATTCGTCATCTATGACATCGAGCAGTTCGCTGCGCCCTATGATCTCTTCGAGTGTAGCATATCCAAGCTCGGCCATTATGGATCGTATATCTTCAGCCAGAAGAGTGAAATAGTTGACAAGCCGCTCCACATTGCCTTGGAAATGTTCTCTCAGCATCGGTTCCTGGGTGGCGATTCCGACGGAACATCGGTTGAGATGGCATATCCGAAGCATTCTACATCCAACCATCGCGAGCGCACCCGTACCGAACGCATAGCTCTCCGCGCCAAGCAGTGCCGCTTTGACGATATCCATTCCCGTTTTCAAGCCGCCGTCGGTTTGCAGATGGACATTTTGACGCAGATGGTTGGCCTTGAGCGCGTTGTGCGCTTCAGAAAGCCCGATCTCCCATGCATTGCCTGCGAACTTGATCGAGCCCAACGGCGCGGCACCCGTACCGCCATCGCCACCTGAAATGATGATCTTATCCGCATACGCTTTGGCTACACCTGCGGCGATGGTCCCAACACCAGCCGTAGAGACCAGTTTGACGGTGATCGTGGCCTCTGGATTGACCTGCTTTAGATCGAAAATAAGCTGTGCCAGGTCCTCGATCGAATAGATATCGTGGTGAGGAGGTGGAGAAATGAGGGTTACACCCGGCATCGTATGGCGCAATCTTGCAATCAGTGCCGTCACTTTATGGCCTGGAAGCTGCCCTCCTTCACCGGGCTTTGCACCCTGCGCCACTTTGATCTGAATCTCTTCCGCACTTCGCAGATATGCAGGGGTCACACCGAAGCGGCCCGAAGCCACCTGCTTGATCTTGGAGTTTTTGATCGTTCCAAAACGGCTGGCATCCTCGCCGCCCTCGCCACTGTTGGATTGCGCTCCAATGCGATTCATCGCTTCGGCGATACTCTCGTGAGCTTCGGGAGATATGGACCCCAGGCTCATCGCCGCCGATGCAAACCGCTTGAATATCGCTTCCGCAGGCTCTACCTCTTCTATAGGAATAGGCTTTCTGTCGCTTTTTATCTCAAAAAAGTCGCGAATCATCTTTTTGTCACGACTCTCTATGATGTTTTTGAGCTTGTCGTAATCTCGCTTTTGACCGGTGATCGAAGCCTCTCTGAGCTGCATGATCGTCCTGGGGGCGAAATCGTGATACTCCTGTCCGTCTAGATATTTGTAAAACCCTCCCACCTTCAGCGGAAACAGTTTCTTCATACGTTCGACTTCGAACGCTTCTTTATGGTATCTGTCGATTCTTTTTTCGATATCGTCATAACCAAGCCCCGGAACAAGTGCATAAGAATTTCTGAAACAGTCTTCGACGACATCCACAGAGAGCCCCAGAACATCGAAAAGCGCAGAGTTTCTATAGGAAGCCACTGTCGATATTCCCATTTTTGACATTATTTTCAAAATACCCGCCCC
>JAMOOM010000012.1 GCA_027065515.1 Campylobacterales bacterium | reverse complement strand
CCCGTAACGTAACAATAGACTTCGAGTGCGGAAAACGAAGGCTTTTTCTTGAGCCCATGCATGTTTACAGGCACGATGGAATCGATATGGGGATTGTGGAAGAGAATTTCCGCGAACTTCTCTTCCACGAACCATGTAATATTGATATCCGGCATTTGGTCTTTGATGAACTGGGCGTAGGATAGAGTGTGAATGACGTCTCCCATCGCGGTAAGGCGAACGATTGCAACTCTCATTGTAACCTTAATTTTTCCCGTATTATACCATTTTACTTGCACACTACAGGGGAGAGTGAAATATGCGTGATTTTTTTATTTTTAAGTCCCATCCAAAAAGCGATAGCGCCGCTGCATTCATGGGTGGTGGAGAATTTGACATGTATGGCAAGGGTATCGCTTTTGAATGTCGGGGTAATGCCAAAATGGGGAACGGGAAGCTGTAATCGGCTCGTCTCGTCGATCGCTATATCCTCAGGCTTGGCAAAGCGTGTTTCGTGGGATGCGATCTTTTCGATCACCACAGATGGAAAATCCGGGTAGAGAAGCCGAAGCTGTTCGATAGTGGCGTAATTGAGGTCGAATCTGGGGTCCTCGTATCCAAAAGTCTCTTCCACCGTTTGGAGAGTGAGATCGTTGTCGCCAGAGAGTGTGCGATAGGTGGATACGATCTCCTCCATCGCCCTGGAGTTGGCGATGGTCCCATTTTGAAACCACGGTTTCTGAAGGCGAATTTCACTGCCGCGTGCACGCTCGTAAAGATCGCTATCGAGCGTATCCATCATCAACGCCATCAGTAAAGATGGATCTTTGACATGGATATCGTCCATCCACTGCAGCAGTGCCTGAAGCGCTTTTTGACTCTTTTTTGCCTCTCCCAACAGTGCATTGATATCTATGCGACTCTGTGCCGAAGAGAGTGCGATGGTTCCTGATATCCGGTCCAGATCCAACGCGACAGGAATACCGCTTCCGTAGAATACATCATCTTGTGTGAAGTTTTGGAGCTTCAAAAACCCGCTCATATCGCTTAAAAGAAGATTCGCCTGGACGACATCGATATTGCTTCCGACACTCTTTTTCAGTGTGCCGCTTTGTTGAAGAAAAAGAAATATGATGGAGCTTAGGAGCAGAAGTATGCCAAGGGTGATAAAAAGCACGATCCCGCGTCTCATTGGTCGCCTTTGTAGAGTGCCATCACCAGAGGTGCGATATTCTTGCATTTGAGCAGAAAATCTGCATGTGATCCATTGTCGCCGATTCGAAAAGAGGTGCACTCGGTCGCGAGCTTGTCGGCAAAGAAGTATGTGCCGTTCTCGTCACCGATATAGTCGCTGCCGGAAAAGTCTATGGGCTTGGTCGCCTCTATGCGGATCAGTGCGTTTTCCATGCGGCTGACATAGTAAAGCACCCATGGCCGTGCGATGCCGTATATGGAATTTTCCGTCGTGAAGGAGAAACGGTCGTATCCGGCTTCGTGTGTGATCGCCATACGGCTTCGCATCTGTGTGATGTCTTTTGTCAGCAGTGAAAAAATCGTCTGGCTCGCCGTAACTTTTTTGACTGACTTTACATATCGCGAATGACTCGCTCTCAGACCGTCCAGTGTGGCGAATAGATAGGTGAAAACGATCGCCGTAAGCAGAATGGAGATTAGCATTTCGACAAGGGTGAATCCTCTCTTCACGGCTCTATCCTCAAGAAGTTGACCCAATCTCCATTCTGTTGTATTCGGACTGGAAAGAGCTTGTATGTCAGATCTAAATCACCGCTTTGAAAAAGTGTTTTTTTCTCCTCTTTTCCAAGCGCCGCTTTGGCTTCGAGGTTCTTTAGCCAGAAAATTTCATCATCACGGAGTTTTGCAAAGCGAGTTGTGTCATAGAGTGTGATATCTCTTTTTTCTATGCGATGAAGATTCGCATACAGAAGCGGTGTCGACCGGTAAAGAAGAATCGCCTTGCCACTGTATCTCTTTATCTCTCTTTTGGTCCAGCTGTCGAACTTCAACAGGGCAAGGCCCATTGTAAATAAAAGCATGATGCTGATCAACACTTCCAGCAGGGTGAAAGCGGGGCTTTTATTGTGCATAGCCGGCTCTGTCTGGAAGGTAGTCGTTCTGGCGTATTTCGCCGACCAGTGCCACCGGATCTTTGAAAAAGCGGGGCTTTTTGAACGGATGAATGTAGAGCCACCGTTCGTCTGCGCGGATGATCTGGGGATCGAAAAATCCATCTTTGCGGCAGTGGATCGCAAAAGAGGGGCGAAATTCGTCGGTGCCGATCTTGATATGTGGATAGTCGATGCTTTGAAGAGTTTCGTCGGGATTGAGACGGTAGGCCGTGCCGGTTTTGCGAAGCGAAAAAGAGGAAACAAGTTTCCCTTCGGCCGTGAGGCGGCATTTTTTGGATTCACTGCAGTAAAGAGTCATTGCGCTCTTTTTGTAGTTTTCAGAGGTTTTGAAAACGACATCGATGGTTCGCAGCGAAAGCTCTTTACGGCTCTTTGCATGGGCAGGGGATTTCGGCATGACGGTATTGAAGGCTATACCGTAAACGATACCCATCAGCAGAAGTACGATAAGCAGCTCGATCAGCGTAAAGGCCCTGTTTGTGCACTCTCGATGGGTATTGCAATGCGCGAACCGATAATAGATTTTCAACCTTCGATTTGCCTTTCGCGAAACTTTTTCAAATCAATGGCGGTTGCACTCTTGCAGCGTGATATCTTTGGCATCTCCTTCACCTCCCTCTTTGCCGTCGGCCCCAAGGCTTATGATGTTGAACTCGCTACCATTGTTTATGTAGATATAGGGGTGTTTCCATGGATCTTTGGGAAGCGTTTTGCTTTCGAGATAGCCGGTGGGTGCGTAGTTTGTGTATTTTTCCGGATCGGGATTCTCGATGAGGGCTTTGAGTCCCTCTTCCGTCGTCGGATACATGCCGTTATCGAACTTGAACGATTTGAGCGCCTCTTCGATCTGTTTCATCTGAATGCAGACCAGCTTGCGCTTGGCGCTTTCGGCCTTGCCTATCAGGTTTGGCAACACAAGAGCGCTCAAAAGCCCCAGAATGATGATGACGATCATCAGCTCCAGAAGCGTAAAGGCTTTGCGGGTTTTTTTGATTTGAATATTGTTCATGACTCTCCTTTTGAATGATGATGGCATTCTCGTTATTCTCCCAGGCTGATCGAAAAGATGGGAAGCAGCATTGAAATGACCAGAAATCCGATAATTCCTCCGATTGCAAGCATTAAAACAGGCTCCAGTAGGGCCAGCATCACTTCGATTCTGTCGCGGTTTTGCTGAGCGTATAATTCGGCAAGACTTTTAAGCGAAAAAGCCAGGTGCGAGCTTTTCTCTCCCAATGCCACGGCATTTATGAAATCATTGGGAACTTCTCTGTTTTTGACATTCTCACGGACCGCCTGTGTGAAACTTTTCCCCTCGACGATTTGCGAGGCTATTTTACCAAACAATTTTTGAAGATAACGGTTTCCGATAGTCTGTGCGGCATAATTGAGTGCTTGTGCGAAAGGCACTCCGCTTTGCATCAGTAGCGCCATTACCCGTCCAAAACGCCCCAGCTCCATAAATACGATCATATCCCCAAAAAGAGGGATTTTAAGCACCAGACGGTCCATGTAGTACCCGAACTTCTCGTTCTGCTTCCAGCTTAAAACCAATCCTGCAACAAGTATGACCGCTATCGTGAGCATCAGCCATGAATAAGCTTGAAAAAAGTGCGAAAGTGCCAGCGTTATTTTCGTGGATGCAGGCAGTCCGCCCTTGGTCGATTCGAACATATCGACGATCTTGGGGATGATCGTGGTGAGCATAAAATTGATCATCGCGATAGCTATGAAAAGTATGAAAGATGGGTATATAAAGGCTTTTACGACATCGCGCTTGATTTTTTCCTGCTCTTGAACGTAATCGGAAAGTTCCAGCAGGACCATCTCGAGATTGCCGCTTTTTTGAGCCACCTTTATCGTATGCAGAAAGTACGGAGGGATAGAATAGATGCTTTGAGTGCTCAAAGCATCGTAAAAAGAACCCCCGCTTTCGATATAGCGCGCCACCTCTTCCAAAAAAGCGCGCTGTCTGCTTTTTTCGGGAAAGTTATCGGCCACGAGATGGAGTCCCTGATTGAGTGAAATTCCGGCTTTGAGATAGAGGCTGAGGTTGCGTCCCAGCGTAGCGATCAGTGCGGGTGGGATTGGCCGGAGAAACAACGCTCTTTTGGGCCTGACGCTCTCGACTAGAATATTCCGGTGGTGAAGCTGCTCTTTGGCGGAGTTGATATCGGGCGCAGCGATGGTTCCTTTGATGCGCTTGCCACTCTTGTCGTATCCTTTGTAGACAAAAGTCATAAGCCCTTAACTCCGATACGCACCGCTTCAGGAATACTGGTTTCACCGGCGATCACCATGCGTCTTAGTTCTTTGAACATCGGCTTGAAATCACTTTTCTCTATCAGATAACGTCTAAGCTCCTGCTCGTCGGCGCCACTTTTGACCTGTGCGGCGAAAGCTTCACCCACGATGATGATTTCGCCGATGGCTCGACGCCCCATATAGCCTGTTCCACCACATTTCTCGCATCCTTTGGGCCCATACAGCGTGACTTGATGCGGCAGATCGAAGTATCGAATATCTTCATCTGTCGGCTGATACGGAATCTTGCAGTACGGACAAAGGAGTCGAACGAGGCGCTGGGCCAGGATACCGATAAGAGTGGAGCTGACCAGAAACGGATCGATACCCATGTCGATGAGGCGCGGAACGGCCGATGCGGCACTGTTGGTGTGGAGAGTGGAAAGCAGCAGGTGGCCTGTCATCGCCGCCTGCGTGGCGATTTTCGCCGTCTCTTTATCACGCATCTCCCCCACCATAATGACATCGGGGTCCTGGCGCAGGATCGAGCGAAGCGCTTCGGAGAAGGTGAGGTTTACCTTCTCGTTCACCTGGATCTGATTGATCCCTTCCGCGTTGTATTCTACCGGGTCTTCGACTGTGACGATATTGTAGTGTTCATGGTCGATCTCTTTTAAAAACGAGTGAAGAGTCGTAGATTTTCCACTTCCGGTCGGGCCGGTGATCAGGATCATTCCATAGCTGTGTTTCAGAAGCGAACGAAGTTTGGTATAGACCTCTTTTGAGAATCCAAGTTCCTGTAAAGAGGGGATCGACTCCCCTTTCATCAAAAGACGAAGGACCGCTTTCTCGCCGTAGTAGGTAGGGAGGATCGAGACACGTATATCTACGCTCGCTCCGGCGACCGTGATCTTCGTGCGGCCATCTTGAGGAATGCGTGTTTCGGAAATGTCGAGGTTGGAGATGACCTTGATGCGGTTGATGATGGATCCGATCGCCCCCTTTTTCAAAGAAGCGATTTTATTCAATACACCGTCGATGCGAAAACGGACGTCTCCCTCTTTTTCGAATGTTTCTATATGGATGTCTGTGGCACGCCGTTTGATGGCCTGTACGAAAAGAGAATTGACATAACGTATGATCGGAGCGGAGTCTTCGCTTGTCAGAAGATCTTCGTTTTGGAGAAAGCTCTCGATCTCTTCGGGGTTTTCGAATCCTTCTATTCCACCGATGCCTTCTTCGCTTTTGGCTTCGAGAAAGCGGTTTTTCAGATCCTCGTAACTATCCTCTTCGAGCACCAAAAAAGGATATTTGCCGCCAAGATGCGAGAGGGCATTGAGCATGTTTGCATCGGGGTTTTCACGAATACAGGCATAAGGCTTCTCTTCGTATATGCAAAAGAGAAGCCCGTTTTTGATGTAGAAATCGAGGTTTTGAACTTCCGTGTACATAGGAAGTTCCGCCTTCAACGGAGTGGGAAACATTATTCGTTCCTCTTTTTGTTCTCGAGCTCATGTTTGAGAATTTCAGTCAGTTTGGCTTTGAGCTCTTCCGATTTGGCGATTTTTTGCTGGATCTTCGCCATATCTGAACTGTTCTTGATGATGTACGGTGTCAGAATGACGATGACATTGATCTGATCTCTGTTTTCGCTTGTGGAGCGAAAAAGGCCGCCGAGGAAGGGAAGATCGCCCAGAAGAGGTACTTTGGAGACCCCTTTGGAGTAGTAGTCTTTGAGCAGCCCGCCGATAATGACGCTTTCGCCGTCATGGACGATCGAGACGGTGTTGACTTCGCGTTTGAGAGTGGTCGGTCTATCGGCCGATACGGTGCTGGAGCTGTCGATATCTTCGATCTTCGTCTTTACCTCCACGAGCACCTTGTCGTCGCTGGCGATTTGTGGTTTGACTTCGAGTGAAAGGCCTACATCCTCGCGGCTGTAGGTGTTGCGCGTCAAAGAGGTGGTTTCGATACCTGTCGCCTGGCTGGTGAGAATGGAGATAGTCTTTCCTATATAGACGTTGGATTTCTTGTTGTTGATGCAGAGGATGTTCGGTTCGGATATGACGTTGACCGCACCGTTTTGCCTAAGAAGGTCGATGATCGCTCCGACCGCCACTCCTTTTGTGGTCGTTCCGAAATCGATCGTGCTGGATAGAGATGGCGGCAGTACAAAAGAGGAGCCTCCCATATTGAAGATGGAGGTAGCGATCATCGTGCCGTTGGTGGTGCCGCCGGCGAGTCCCCATTTGATCCCCAAAGATTGAAGTTTGTTTTGGCTGATCTCGTAGATATGGGCTTTGATATAGACCTGTTGTTGTTCGATATCCAGTTTTTTTATCACTTTCGTGATCAGTTTGACCGCCTGTGGAGTTCCGGTGATGGCGATAGCGTTGATATCGTCTTTTGCCTGAATGGAAATATGTGCCTGTGTCTGCTTGTCAAAACTTTTCATCAAACCTGTCAATATTTTGACGGTAGCGGCAGCTTCGGCATTGTTGAGAAATACGACTTCGCTCATGACCTTTTTTGCGCTGTTTTGGCTGTCGTATTTTCTGACAATTTCCATAGCTTTTCCGATGTCGTGGGCATCGGCTATCAGGATGATTTTATTGCTTTTTGCGTCGGCATTCAGTGTTACCGGAAAGCGGAAGGTCGTGTTTAGCGCTTTGAAGATCGTTTTCAGTTCTTTTGCGGCTGCGACCGCGTCCGCATTGTCCAAAGCGATAAAGCGGATCTCCTTTTTCATCGGCCTGTCAATCTTTCTGAGTGTGGTTACAAAGTTTTTGATGTGGTCCGGATAGTCGCTCATGATGATGAGATTTTTGTTGTTGTCGAATGTAACCGAAGAGAACTGACTGCTGAGGTAGCGAAGCTTCTGGGCCGCATCACTCGCTTTTATGTAGTGAACAGGGATGATTTTGGTCAGCATACCCGCTTCCGATTTTTTGGGCTTGGCCATCTTTTTTGCGTTGGCGGCACGCGTAACCATCATATAGCCGTTGTTTCCATCGACAATCGCATAGCCGCGATTTTGCAATATCTGAGAAAGGAGTGGAAGTAGCTCTTTTTTGTCGATCGGATTTTCTGAAATAAAATTGACGTTACCGCTGATTCTATCGGTGATGAGGATGTTTTTATGGGTCTGTTTCGCTATGAAACGGATCACATCCTTGATTGGAGTATTGTTGAAGTTGACGGTGATCTTTTCGGCCCGAAGGCCAAATGGCAAGATTATTGCCGCCAATAAAAACAGATTAATAAATCTCATAATGCAACTCCCTTCGCCTGCTGCCGCGTTTTATCGTCAATGAAAGCGAGTTCAACTCATCTATTTTATTGAAGTATTTGAAAATATCGCTTTCGTTGGTGATGGACTTTCCATCGATTTTTTCTATGATGTCGCGTTTATGTAATCCCATTTTATCAAAAACCGATCCTTTCTTGATGTCAGTAATGCCAAAACCAACGAGCTTGTTGGATTTATAGACCGGATTGATCGATATATATCTGAAGATTTTTTTGATATCGTGCATTTTGTGCAAAAGTTCACGGGGTATATAATAGGTATCGCCCTCCTTGCGGATCCGTTCGGTCAGCTCGAGCACTTCATCGCTCTTTTTTCCCTTTTTTTTGGCGAGGGCAAAGGATGGCCCTTTGCTTTTTTTCATCGTCAGCCAATATTCTTTTCCGTTTTTAAGAAGTTTTATGCGGTCCGTAAACACCTCTTTTAGCACGAAACCGTTGATCGTATCTCCGATGGCAAGAAGCCTGCTTTTTTTGCCATGAGCGATGATTGCCATACTGGGGTTTCCGATAGCCGTCATAGTCAGCGTGTATCCTTTGAGAGTGGTGGTCTTTTTAGGCGGCTTAGTCTTTCTCGTGATGCGTTCCTGTCGAAGTCCGAACGCCTTGACGAAAGGGTAGCGGATTACCGTCTGTCGCACGGCAACCGTGCAATCTAATGGTGCGGTCGGCGGTAAAAACGCATCTACTGCAAGGGCGGCAAATTTGGCGGCAAGCGCGACAAGAATAAACCATGCCGCGATGGAATACAATTTTTCAAAACGACGCGACATAGATATATTTCCCGTTTCTTAAATTAAAATAGCGTAACGTCGAAGTGAAATTTCTTCGCATGAGCGGCGAGGGGCTAAGTACCAGTCTCACGCTCCGTGTTCGCCATGAAATTTCTCCTTTTAAAGTCCCGAAATCCCCTTTCGCTTTTATCGTACCAGGCAGAAGGCGGATGGTTGCGGTGTAGATATTCGCAGGCAAGAGCGATGCGGCTATTCCCTCCAGATGTATGGATGAAAGGCGGATTTCCAAAAGTGAAATCCTGACATTTCTCACCTTCGCCACAGCGGAGTGGGTATAGAGCAGGGTCATCCGTTGCATATCGCATCCTATGGGGGATGCCGTACGCTCGTCGTAGCAGATGCCTACTTGTGCTTTGGATGCCGCCTCTATCGCGGCGTTACAGAGTCGTTCTTTGGATATGAAGAGTACGGTCAGCGCGACCCAGATCACGATGCCTGTCAAAGCGAATAGAGCGCGTTTGGCCCAGATCATAATACAACTCCCACTTTTACATGCAGGCTATGGCCGTCTACGCGCTGAACCTCGAACATTTCGATAACCAGGCCGCTGTTTAGCAATTTATTCAGTACCGTATCGGCATGTTTGACGTCCAGATTGAAGTCGTAAATCTTTTTATTTCCGTTTTTGGTCACTTTCGGCTTGACTCCGTATAGTCTCAACATCGTACCGAACCGTTTTAAAGCCTCTTTCTGTGCCTTTTTGGAGTACATCTTTTCCAGGGAATGGTAGCGGCCTATCAACACGCTTCGTTTGCGATACTCTTTCTCGAGCGCGCTTTTATTGTGATCCATATAGAGTGCCGCCGTGATCCAGAGCAGCGATAGAGAAAAAAAAGCGATTATATAAATTCTCAAAATCCATATCCTATACGAAGAGAGATGATCTGGTTTTTCGTCGCGCTTCGAGGTTCGATATAAGCTTGGCCGCTTGAGCCATAGGCAACATTCGATTCATCGATATTCCAGTAGTCGTAGGCGTAGTTTCCCTCTATAAAAAACCGCCGTGAAAAATTCCAGGTCAAAGGAATATCGAGATGAAAACCCTCCGTTGTGCCAAGATCCAACGTGATCTTTCCATCCAGGGAGGCGTCGAGTTTTGGATCGATGGCGTGCTGATAATAAAAGGATGTTCCAATAGACCATGCTGCATCGATAGACCATTTGGCACCTATGCCGATTAGAATATAGGGCCACTTGTAGGCTTCTTCGTAACCATAGCCTTCATGGTTGTCCAGGTCACGCTGCCAGTGACGGTAACCAGCTCCTGCGAAAGCGCTAAATGTGTGGTCATCTCGAATCTTTTCCGCGGCAACCCTCAGTTCCCCTGTGTATATTTGCGCATCTGTCGTTCCTGAATAATGTATATTGTCAATGCTTTGATTTGACAAAAAACCCTCATATTTGCTCGAACCCCGTGCGTAGAAAAAAAGAAGTTTCAAATAAGACCCCATAGTGTTAAGAGAAGCCGATGTGGTATCGAAGCGAAGTGCTATTTCGATGCCGGAGATGTCCGAAAAGTCGGATGTTTCACCATCGAGAAAATTCCCGTTTCCATCTTTTTCTTCATAATCGAAATTTACCATGCGGCTACCGACATACAACTCGTGCGCAAAGGGTGAAACGTTTAAAAAACCCACAAGAAGAACGATTTTCACTCTATTCACCAATGCACCCTTTTTGTGCGGTACAGACGAGTTTTTTGAGTTTTTTTTGCAAAGACCGCTTGATCGAGATACGAAGTTTTTGCTGTCGCAGCATCGTATTTTCGTAGCGTTTGACGAGTGATTCGATCTCGTAAAGCGATCGTTCGGTGCGCATATCGGCAATCATATCCCGAATGGCATATATGCTTTGATAGCGCAAAGAGAGATCGAAAATCATCGTGACGATAAATATAGCCGCAAGCGTCGCGAGCATCTTTTTTCCGATACCGCTTTGTTGTGCATGATTGCACGGTTTGGCGATGGTCAGAAAATCCAGAGAGTCCAAAGAGGGGATGCTGGTGCGTTCGTTTTTGACTTCGATGCAGATACCGTTGAACTTTTCCGCGATCAATCCATCATCGATTCCAAGCGGCATATGATCCGCAAACTGCTGTAGAAAATAGCAGGGCGCACTTTTGGCGCCCGTTTCCTCGATCCGTGCGGTTATCAGATCTGCGTCGTAGGCATAACAGTCGAAGCTGTCATCTCTTTTTTCCACAAAGATCGAGTTGTACGTTTCAGGGCGCGAAACCAAAAAAGCGTCGGCCAGTTTTTTGGCTTTCGCCAAAGAGCGTGTCGGAAATTTGGCATTGGCATACCAATACAGCGAAGGAGAGACGACAACGACGTCATCATTTCTATCTTTGACAATGGTATCGTCCTCTTTGATGTAATACAGCGCCAAAGCCGACCTTTTCGATAAAAGTATAAACCCGGATAAATTTAAACCATTATAGCCAACAGCCGATAAATATTTATTGAATGGATGTTATCGAGATATCCTGTTTCGTCCGAATCGTTGCAATCGGTGGCAACTGCTAAATATTGCCAAAAAGTTGCCGATAGATATGAAAGACAATTTCTCAAGGAGTCAGAATGAGACAATGGGTTAGGGGTTCTTTTGGTTTGTGTGTCGCTGCAGCCGCGGTGCAGGCGATGAGTTTTCAGCCTCTCGGGTTTCAGAGTATGGGAATGGGAGGCGCCGGCGTGGCGAGTGCCAGCGGTTCGATGGCGGCCTACTACAACCCCGCACTGCTGGCGGCGCACGACTATACGACCGAAGTGACGCTCTCGGCGGGTGTCGGGGTCGCCGACTACAATCTCGCGGAAAACATCGACAAACTCAACGACAACGATCTGACGGGAACCATCAAGAGGATCGCAAACAACGCCCCGGCCAATGGAAGCAACACGGCCAACGGCGATGCGGAGAGAATGGCGGAGTCGCTCGATATCCTGCAAAAGATGTCAGGAGAGACGAGCGGACTTGTCCTGACACCCGGCGGCGCGTTCGGGATCCAGATGAAAAACTTCGCTATAGGCGTTTACATGACATCCGAAGGTACGGCTGAGCCGGTGATCGATCCGGACCATTTGCAGCTGATCGTCAAGAAAAATATAAGCGGTACGGACTACTATGGCAAATACGACCCCGCGACGGACTCCTATAAAACTTCCGATGAAGCCGCCTACGTCAACGGTTCACTCGATTATGCATTGAAAAACGGCCTGACCTACCTCTCCTTGAAGGGGCTCAGCGTCGGAGAGGTCCCTTTCAGCTACGGCCACGCTTTCGATACCTCGGCAGGGACGATCGGCATTGGAGGATCGCTGAAGTATATGTATGGCCTGACATACGACACTCACGTCAGCATCGATACAAGCTCGGGAGATCTTGATGATTCGTTCAAGGATAAAGACAAATCTACATCCTCTTTCGGCGTCGATCTGGGTGCTTTCTATACGCCGAGCGCGTTGCCAGAGCTTCGTATCGGCATTGTCGGTAAGAACCTCAATACCCCCGAATTCGATACCGTGACGGGCGATACCTACAAGATCGACCCGATGGCGAGAATGGGTATCTACTATGCAGGACTCGACCATTGGCTCGATATCGCGCTCGATGTCGACCTGACGTCCAACGAGACTTTCCTCGACGACATCGACAGTCAGTATATCGGCGGGGGCGTCAACGTCCATCCTGTGGACTGGTTTTCGTTCCGGCTGGGGGCGATGCAGAATATGGCCGACAGTACGCTCGGCACGATCGTCACGGCGGGCCTGGGTCTTGGGATCAAGCAGTTCCAGCTCGATATTTCGGCGATGATGAGCACCAAAAGCGGTTACTACGACGGCGATGAAATTCCGCGTTACGCCAGAGTCAATCTTGCGCTCGTTTCACGCTGGTAGAGAAACTTTTCCACTTCCCTCGGCTAATGGTGCGGCATCGCTTTGCCGCGCTATGGCCGCCTCTTCAAATCCGCTCCCATCTCTTTTTCGCCTACATTTCATACTGATACAAGAATGGCATCAGCTCCCACGGCGATCGTTTCCTTAAAACAAGATTTACAAAATTTATAAATTTTTAATCCTTTGGGACTTATAATGATCATATATCAACAAAAAGGATGGATCATGAGTTGGAAACGAACAATTGCCATTTCGGCGGCGACAGCGGCTCTCGTTATGATGACTGGATGCGGCGGCGGAGGGTCGGGTAGTAATTCGTGCGATGTGGTACCGGCATGGACAGGTGTAAAAGCTCCGATGCAAAATACGCAGAACGTTCAAAACGCGATGAGTGCACTATACCACGTTGGGCTGGCTTCGTCCGAGCTACTACATGAGCCCAAGAAAGAGGCATCTACGACAGATGCCATCAGCGACAAAAATGTGCTACAGAAGTTGGCTGATCGTTTCAATGTTCTTCGAAGCGATGGCGTGACCGGGGTTGAGGGTATGACGCCAAGTGGTGTGAAACCGAGTGTTGAATCGCATGAAGAAAACTGCAGTGTCGGCGGTACACGCACCGTGACATACGAAGAATATTCCGACGAAAATGAGAGTGAAGGGTATTATTTGACGACTTATCGGTTCCATGATTGTAAGGAGTATGAAGGTTTTGTGAAAGACCTCATTCAAGATCTTGAACCCGGCTATTTGCTTGAAAATGGCGAGTATGAACCTACAAACGATACCTACATGTTCAACGGTGAGATCTCCGAGAAATCGTATGGAGGAGAAGATGGAAACGAGTCAATGGAAGGATACCGCCTGAGTACCGACGATTTGACCGTGAAGATGGAGAACAATGAAACACTGGACAACGGAACGCTCGAGGCCACTATCTATGCACAAGTGGAAGTGAGGCGCAAAAAGGCTTATGAATCCACCCAGATCGAGGATGCCACAAAAAGCGTGACTCTCTCTCTTGCAAGCGACGGGTGCTTGAGCCTGGTTTTCAACAAGGATGATGAAAATGGCTCCACGACCAAAGTCGCCGACGCCGATCTGCAGGCTGTCAACTTCAACGCGACGATAGCACGATACAGCGTGGAGGAAGAGAATAGCACGATCGAGGGCGTGATGGTTGCGCTCGACGGTTACATCGGAACGAGCGGTTCGGTTGATATCGATATGGCAGAGCCGGTTGAATATGCCGGAGTCGTAGAGCCTGATGGGCAGACGGATTTGGGCGCTTTTGCGCTTTATGGCAAAAACTTTACATTCGAAGCAAAGAGGATGGGAGATGAATCCAATGCGACCGTGAGCGGAACATTGGCGACACCGTGCATGGGAGGCGCCGTCACCTATAGCGGCAATATGAACTTCTATGCCAAGTATGCGAGCCAGGATGGAAACAAGACTCTATTGCCATACACCGGCAGTGTCACTCTTCAGGGCGCTGCCGATGCGACTGTCGATTTCCATCTCAATGAGAATAACCAGACGAATGCCACCACATCCGTCGATGAGAACAAAACCTACGGAAGTTGGGATGCGTTGATCGAGGGCAACTGTACGACACTCTTCAATGAGGCCGTCGGTGCGATGGATTTTCTCGAGTAAAGCTCTATCGAAGGCCGTCTATCTCAAGATGGCCTTCTCTCCCCAAATTCTCCCCATCTCCAGCCTATAAAGAGAAACCCAGTCAAACTTACAAGAAGGAAAAATATGTCGACAAGTGGTGCGCTGCCATGTGTCGGAGCAGAATAGAGTGGTTTGGAAAAATTTTCTTCCTCGTTCTCATCGGGAAAGGGAAGGAAGAGATACTCCATTTTCTTTGTTGGAATATTTCGATCCGTCAGGCCGGCGACAAGATAGAAACCTTTGCCCGGAACATAAACAGTGGAGGCCGCACAATGCGTTCTTAAGGGCGCATAAAGGGAATCAGAGCGTTTCGACCATCTCTCTTGTCCGGGATCGAAGAGAAAGATTTCATCGGAGCATCTTTCCCTCATCGCCTTTTTTCCGCCTGCAATGAAAATGGTGGGCTTTCCTTTCATGTCGTATCCTTGCGCAGCATCCATAAATGCAAGTGGCATCGGCATCTGTGCCATCTTTCCCCATCGGTTCGTTTCGGGGTCGTAACGCTCGATACTTCGAAGCGGTACACCATTGGAAAAGCCGCCGAAGACATAGAGTTCGCCACGGTATGAAATCATGGCGTGCGCGGCACGCCGCTCGTGCATGGGAGCAAGCGTTTCCCATCTGTCGGCATCGGGGTCGTAGCGGTAGAGTGCATCCGTTTCGCTGCCGGATTCCGAAGAGCGCATTCCTCCACTTAGATAGATATTTTCGCCGATGAGAGCCGCTTTGGCATGGCGAAGTGGCAGGGGGAGGGGTGTGCCTTCTTTCCATTGTGATGTCGTAATGTCATAGATGTAGAGCTTATCGCTATTGGCATCATTGTCATCGTGTCCGCCGAAGATATAGATTGAATCATGTCGTAAAACGGCCGTGGAGCCCGACCGTGCCTCCGGAAGCATGGAGATCTGGTCCCACTCATTTTTTTCTATGTCGTACCTCTCGAGAATATCCGAGTCCAATCCGCCGCCGAGATAGATCTCCCGGTTGTTGGTGACGGCGAATCCGTAGGGATGCACGAATACCGGTTCATTTGCCGATCGCCATGCCGTCGCTGTGATCGTTTCTGAACGGAGCCCGTATGCATCTTCGACAAAAACATTTTTTCCGCTCTCCATAGAAGGGGCCGAAGCATCTATGCGCGTATCCGACCATGACAAGATGACTGCATGGGTCGAATTGCCCTTGGCATCGATGAATTCGACACTGCCCCGTTGGTGCCCAAACCCTTTTCCCTTCAATGTAAAGCCTGTCCCTTCGCACACGCCCTGAAGGGATGCAGGGATAGATATTTCGACTTTTGCAGCATCTGCCTGAAGCGCTGCGGCAGCGTTCAGACGGCCGGAAGTGGCAGTGTAGTTTTCAAGATTTTCAAGGGTATCGGCTTTTTTCAGGATGCGGGCCTTGCGGATCGTGGCGTTTTCATCGGGATAGAGTGATGCGATAAGGCCGACCGTTCCGGTGACGAAGGGTGTCGCTTCCGAAGTGCCAGACATAAAACCATATGATTCGTTGGGCAGTGTGCTCAATATATCGACCCCGGGGGCGGCGATATCCACACGCTCCTTTCCATAGTTCGAAAAAGAAGCCAGCGAGTCGTTTTGGTCGGTCGCTGTGACTGCGATGATGTTTTCCGCATCGTAGGAGGCAGGAAATTCCGCGAAAAATCCGTCGTTGTTTCGATGGCTGTTGCCGGCAGCCGCACAGAAGAGGATGCCGGCTCTGCCAAGCTCTTCGATGGCGAGGTGAAGCGGGTCGTTCTGATTTCCGCTGCGGTTACCGAAGGATGCGTTGACCGCGACGAGATCGACCATCTTCTCTTTCATGGCAAGGATGTATTCGATCCCTTCGAGAATGTCGCTGTCGTAGATATATCCATCGGGCCTCAGAACTTTTACGGCCATCATCTTGATGTGCCAGTTGACGCCGCTGATGCCTGTGCCGTTGTTTCCGACAGCTCCTACGATCCCCGCGACATTGGTTCCGTGGCCGTCTGCATCCATAGGGTCCGGATCGTTGTCCCCATTTGTTTGGGCGGCGAAATCGTAACCGTAAATATCGTCGATATAACCGTTTCCGTCGTCATCGATCCCTTCGACCCCCGTCATCTCTTCGGTATTGATCCAAATATTGTTTCTCAGGTCGCTGTGTCGATAGTCGATGCCTGTATCCAGTATCGCGACGACGACATCCACCGAGCCGGTCGTAAGATTCCATGCATTTTCGATATGAATGTCGGCCCCCGGTGATCCTCTACCTTTTTTGATGAACTGTCCCGTATTGTGCAATCCCCACTGTTTTTGGAAATCGGGATCATCGGGGACGGAGTATAGATGGCGCCGATAGTTGGGAGATACTGCAATGACACGTGGATCCTGCCTGAGCTTTTTGCAGAGTGTTTCCGCAGAAAGAGAGGACCGTATCTTAGCAAAGATCTTGTCGCTTCTGTCGGAGAGCCGTTTCAGCAGATCGATGTTCAGAACATGCAGGGGAAGGAGTGCATAGGCCGATCGGAGGGCGGATTCGTCTTTATAGACGACAATTGCCTCGTTCGGGGCATAGTCGCTTTGATTTTGGGCGGCAAAAACCGAATGACCCATAGCACAAAGAATACAAATCGTGCCAAGCGCTCGAAAGCAGCCTTTCATACGAAATCCTTTTTGTCGGCTGAAGTGGTTTTTACGAAGATGAAATAGAGAACGAAAACGGAAAGGAGCATCCCGTAACGCCCTATGACATCATGGGAAAGACGAAAGAGATCAGGATCGATTGAAACCATATAGACGATAAACAATAAGCGCAGCAGGTTGACAAACATGACAAAGAGGTAGCCGACTAGAAGCCATGAGATTTTTTCCGCTACCGAAGCACCGTATGCCATGATGGCGGAAGCGAGAAGCAGATAGAAGCCAAAACCGTTGCATGCATCCTCGATTATGAGCCTAAATTCATGGATCGAAAAAGAGGCCGCGTGGTCCGGTATGGCAGGAATATGCAGTAGGCTCAATAAAGTTTCCAGTGATTTGAGCGTCAATTCCGTCTGCAGGCGATTGAGTGAGGAAAAAGGGGAAAGATAAAGATATTGGAAATAGAAGGGGGGAAATAGAATAAACATCCATAAAAGAAATCTTTTTGCATAAGCATACATCCATAAATTTTAACATATATGACAGACAAAACTCAAATCGGCCGCAAAAGAACATGTTCTGTAGTCGAATTCGTTGGGCTAAGGCCAAGAGATGATGAGAATATTCGTGATATGTATTTGGATCTCCTGCCCTGTTTCACGACAAGGAGGCCAATCCGTTGGTTTTGGTTTTATTGGGAATTTATTTTACCTTCGATAGTATGCACTAAAGGATGCTCCGGTTTAGGGAGCTGTAGGTGTGCTTGGCACTTGTCCATTTCTAAAACAGAAGGATGGAAAATGATTGGATATAGATGGAAACGAATATTCGGTGCTGCATTGGTGGCATCCGTACTCGTTCTCAGTGGCTGTGGTGGAGGCGGCGGTGGCAGCACCGGCGGCGCCATCAACGGAAAAGTGGTCGATGGATATATAAAGGATGCTCACGTCTTTGCGGATAAAAACAAAAATGAGCAAGAAGACGCAGGAGAAGCCAATACGACGACCGATGCCAATGGGGATTTTTCATTCCAGGCAGGAGTTGTCGAAGTGGGTGATTTCATCTACGCCTACGGCGGGGTCGATTTGGCGACGGATCTTCCTTTTAAAGGACGTTTGAGTGCCGTATATGACGGGACAGCGTACATAGTGTCTCCGCAGACATCCATGATGGCCGCCCTGGTCAAAAATGGTAAAAGCATCGAAGAAGCCAAAAAAAGGGTCGCGCAGGCGCTGGGTATCGACGAGAGCAAAGTCATGGCCGATCCCATGAAAGATGCCGACGCTTTCTTCGCTTCACAGCAGATCGTGGCTGCAGCGCAAATCATGGGTATCGCCGCTGCGGGCGATGTGAACGAAACGGTTTTCGAAAAGGCGATAGAAGCGCTTGCTGAAAACGATTTCAACCTTTCGGCGGCTGCACAGGCCTTCACGAACGAAGTCAATACATCGGTCGATCATGAGAAAGTGGCGGCAGCGGCGGAAAATGTTAAAGATTTCATCGGCCAGCTTAAAGAGGAGGTAAACGGCACCGTTTCCGATCTTTCGAGTTATCAGGTGGTAGCTTCGAGTGTCGCGGAACAGGTCGCCGAGCAGGTTAAAAACGATGAAAATGTTACAGTTCCCGACGTTAACGATACGAAAGCCGTTCTGGAAGCGGTCGAGTGCCTGACATTTGAAAAGATCAAGGGTGAGAACGGTTCGGAAAACAGTGTGACGAAAGATCTGAACCTCTCTGCGAAAAGCCAGTGCGAGGTTGGAGGAGCCACTATCACATGGGATGTGGAGCCAGCTGACGTCATCGACACAACGACTGGCGCGCTCGATATCGTCTACAGCGATACGAACGTCGTGCTGAAAGCGAACATCAAAAAAGGTAAGGCCAATGCCGTTAAGCGGTTCAACCTTTTCGTTCCCCGCAACGGCAACCGACCGCCGGTGGCGAATGATGACAATGTAACGACACTGGAAGACACCCCTGTGACATTCGATCCTGTCGCCAACGACACCGATCCGGACGGGGATGCATTGACACTGACCGAAGTGGCCGATCCGGCGCACGGTACGGTGGCTAAAAATGGAAACGTCGTCGTCTATACACCGGATATGAACTACAACGGGACCGATACGTTCTCCTACAAAATCCGAGACGGCTGGGGCGGCGAGAGCAACGGCACGATTCATATAACGGTGACATCCGTCAACGATGCGCCGATTCTCTATCAGCCGGCACCTGTGACGATCAATGAGGATGGAGAGCCGGTACAGGTGGAACTGAATGCAACCGACCCGGATACCGATCCGGCGAATCTGACCTACAGTGTCGTTGTCGTTCCGGCGAATATCGTGGACGTGAATATCAGCGGCAATGTCGTGACGATCACACCATTGCCGAATATGAACGGAACGGTGACGGTCACCGCGACGGTGAGTGACGGCGAAAACAACGATACGAAAACCTTTACCGTCACTGTCTTGAATGTTTTGGATCGGGCCGTTATAAACGGAACGATGGAAGGAAGTGTGAGTGAAGATGCAACCACTCCGGCGACCGGAAAACTGAACGTGACCGATCCCGATCCGGGAGAGGATCACTTCATCGCCGAAACCAATACGACCGATTACGGTACGTTCGAAATCGGTGAGGATGGAAGCTGGCAATTCACTCTCGATAACACCAGTGATGCAGTCCAGTCCCTGGCGCAGGATGAGACAAAACAGCTCTTCTTCCCTGTGCATTCAGCCGACGGAACTTTGGCACAGGTGACGATAACAATTTCAGGCATCAACGATGCACCTATAGCTGAAGATATCCAGAAGGTTGCATTCATAGGCTCAACCGTAACGATCGATTTGAGTCAATATGTCCACGATATCGACAACGATCAATTGGATGCACGGATTGTAAGTGGTGGCGCGATGATCGATGGTATGACGGTAGCGTACGAAGCGCCCAACCAGGCAGGCTCGTATGAGATCGAATATAGCGTAAGCGACGGAATGGCCGAAGCGAACGGTACAATCACCATACAGGTTTCCGACGGAGAAGCGGTTTCCATGTCGACGATCGAAGGACAGACGATGTCCGAGGTCGATATCGAAGATGAAGACGATACAGAATACAATATTTTCGATTTCCAAAACGGTGTGGCGAAGATTCGCCAGCAGCACTTCGTAAAAGATGATGGAACGTGGGTACGCTTTGATCTGCTTATGGAAGAGGGTAGCTACCAGATCGATGCGGATAGCAATACGACCGCCCTTCATATTCAGGAAGGCAATTTTACGATATCAAATCTTAGGCGCATGGATCTTGACGGCACCAGTATAAATATACCGATCGACGAACTCAATGTCACGGTCGATTTCGGTGCGAACCAGTACCTCTACAGAATGGACTTCCGTATCGACAGCGGAGTGGCGCGTCTTGAAGAGCCTTTCACCGATTACCAGCCATGGAGCCAGGACCGTCCGAAATTGCAGTACGACTCGCTGGAAGAGTTCATGCAAGATTTCAGTATAAATATGCAAAACCATTGGTTCGAGGAGTGGGACGAAGAAACACAGAAGGGCATATCCTACGCTTTCGACAGCAACGGCAGCGGCGCTGCTGCAGGCAAGCTGATAAGCACAGATGACAATTCTACGGAAGTGGGCACATGGACAAAGGCGCAGGGAGTCGTCTGGGTGAAACTGGACGGAGAAGATGGCTGCTGGCGTGACGCTTACGGCATCGTGGACGGGGTTCTTTTCGAGGGTGAAATGCCAGAAAACGGATGCACCGAAACACTCGCTCTCTATGGAGCGAACGCTACGCAAGCGATCGAAGGAGCGCTTCCGGTATCCAGGGGCGACGCCATTCAAGTTCCAGAAAGCGTCCATCACGTAGACCCTGCGGATGTAAACGACAAACAGATCGACATCCATATCTTGGAAAAAGATCTCAACGCCACGATCAAAATATACGCAGATGGAAACTACACGCAGACGATGAGTAACGGCGTGAAATTCAGTGGAGCGTGGAGTATCGATGCAAACGGATCTATCCATTTCACAAGGGGCGATGAAGAGTACGTAAAAACCTTCTTTGGGCCGGTAGTGGCCGGCACATATGGTACGCACCATCCTGTAAATATCGATGATGTGAGCGTCTTCAAGATCATTAACGTCGGCGATATCAATGCTGGCGGTGGAAGTGGAGATACGGTTACGTTGATTTTGAAAGGTGCCGACTGGGCCGCCTATTCATACGAAGACGGTGAATGGCAAGCTGTTGACTTTGACGCTTTGGATGCCGATAAAACGTTTACATTCAAAGCCGACGCAAACAACAGATATGGAGTCGCCCTCCATTGTGCCGACGCAGACAGCCCTGTGGATATCGTCCAGGCCACCACCGACGAATATTCCACGATCGATATGTGCGGGGAAGGCACATGTGTCAGACACAACGTTTCCGGAACGATCAGCGGTATAAGCGGCAATATGGTAACAGTCGCCATGCATAGTTCCTCGGATGGCAACGTAACTCTGGGCGATACATACGACTACAAGTTGGAAAACGTGGCGGAAGGGACCTGGGATCTGGTCGTGGAAGATCTACACATGACTAGCTATGAGGTCAAAAAATATGGCATCAAAAGAGATATCGAAGTCACTGCCGATCTGACCGATGTAGATCTGGATCTTTCGAGCGAAGGGATCGATCCTGTCGAACATAACTTTACCGTGACCGGTGGAACAGGTGTCGCATCTTTTCTAACCAAAAACGGTTCGGCGCTCGGTCTCATCGGAATGTCCAATGACGACACCGGTTTCCATGCATGGAGCGCCCTTGCCAGCGGCACGATCGAAGGGGATATCTACAGCTTCCTCGCCATGACGGAAAACAACGAGACGAACCAAACCAGACTTTTGTTGGAAACGAAAGATGCAACCAGTTTTGCCGAGGATGTTTCACTTGATCCGACTGTCATCAACGAGTTCAATGCAACAATGGACTGGCCAAACAGAAGCATCGGTCTCAATTACACCAAGTCTGATTCGAGTCCTGAATTGAGCGCTTATATGTCGTCGATAGAACAGGACGACAGTGGTGCCGAAAGAATGATCTGGATTACAAAAGCGTGGCTTGATACGGCAAGTACATATGAGTTGCCGCAATTGAGTGGTCTTGGTGACTGGAACTCCTCATGGGATTTCGATGGCAACAATTCGATTATATGGAGGATTCACGCTTTGATGTTGGATATGAGACTGGGCGAGGCGATGGAAAAAATGAGCGATGCCGAAAACGAAGAGAGCGGTACGCCTTACTTTATGGGCGCGGATATTACCGTCCATATCGCCGAAAAACATGGCGAAATAGAACAGTGACCCGCTGAAAGGCTCCTGCCTTTCAGTTTTTAGGGGGAAATCGAATTCCCCCGGCCCTCGGCCGAATCTTCCTGTGCTTTCAGAAAAATTTCAAAATAGGCTCCATTGTAAAAATTGGGTAAAATAAGTTTTCAGCCCCCTGGGATGGCAAGGAGATAGTATGGTAATCAAAGAGATACAGCAGTTTTCCGAAATCAGGACGAAAGCACGGGCCTATCTTTGCTATCTGCTTTCGAGAAATATCCCGAACCGCACCCCCGAAGTATCGCTCGATACGATCATAGAT
>JAMOOM010000011.1 GCA_027065515.1 Campylobacterales bacterium | reverse complement strand
GATGATGCGATGAAGCTCGCCGACCGCTTTGTAGATATATTTGCCGATTACGATTACGTCGTGGCACCGTCGAGCAGTTGCATCGGTACGGTGAAGTATCACTACGAAGGAGTTACGAGCCGTTCCGACTACCCCGGGCTTCGGGGGAAAGTTTACGAATTGTGCGAATTTTTGCACGATATTGTGGGAGTGGAAAATCTGAAATTCCCACCGTGTAACGTAAAAGTGGGATTGCACAACAGCTGCCATGCGATACGCGAGCTGGGATTGGCTACTCCAAGTGAGCTGAATGTTCCTTGCTATTCCAAAATAAAAACGGTTCTTTCCAGGGTGGATGGCTTGGAGATTGTCGAACCTTCGCGTGACGAGTGCTGCGGTTTTGGCGGGACGTTTTGTGTGCAGGAGCCTGAAGTTTCCGCAATGATGGGGCGTGATCGCATCGCGGATCACCTGTCCAATGGAGTGGAGATTATCGCTGGCGTGGATATGAGCTGCCTTATGCATATGCAAGGGCTAGCACTCAGGGATAAAATGAGTATAAAATTCGTTCATGTGGCGCAGCTGATGAGAGGATTCGAGGGTTGAACATGAAAACCTCTTTCGATCATGCCAAAAGTGCAGCGCGGTTTATAGCCGACAAAGAGCGAGCCCACTGGCACGATCAAGCGCTTTGGTTTGTCCGCCAAAAGCGTGACAAAGCTGTCAAATCAATACCAGAAATGGAAGAGCTAAGAAGAGCGGCAGAAGAGATCAAATCACATACGATGGAGTATCTTGGCTACTATCTGGAGCTTTTCGAAGAGCGCGCCAATGCGAACGGTATTGAAGTATATTGGGCCAGTGATGCCTCAGAGCACAATGCAATCGTAGCGAAGCTGCTTGAAGAGTATGGCGCAAAAAGGGTGGTGAAGAGTAAATCGATGCTTACAGAAGAGTGCGGGCTCAATCCATATCTGGAAAATCTCGGCATCGAGGTGACGGATACGGACTTGGGAGAGCGCATCGTGCAGCTGGCAAAAGATCATCCGAGCCATATCGTGCTTCCTGCCATACATTTGAAAAAAGAGGATGTCTCCAAAATTTTTTCAAAATATCTGCATACCGATCCCGCAAAGAGCGATCCGGAATATCTCACGCATGCAGCCCGCCACCATCTGCGTCGAAAATTTAAGGAAGCGGATGCGGCTGTTACCGGAGTCAACTTCGCATTGGCAAAGGAGGGAGCTTTCGTCGTATGCACCAACGAGGGAAATGCGGACCTGGGAGCTGCACTGCCAGATCTGCACATAGCCTGCATGGGGATAGAGAAGGTCATTCCTTCCGCAAAAGAGCTTGGAGTGTTTACGCGCTTGCTGGCACGAAGCGCAACGGGGCAGGCGATCACGACCTACACTTCTCATTTCAGAAAGCCAAAACCCGGCGGCAGGGTCTGTGTCGTAATCGTGGATAATGGCCGAAGCGGACTCCTGGAGGGCGAAAACTCCAAGACCCTTTCATGTATCAGATGCGGCGCATGCATGAATACCTGCCCTGTCTATCGCCGCAGTGGAGGGCATAGCTATGGCTATGTGATTCCGGGCCCGATTGGCTCTGTGTTGGCAGGCGCCAAAGATGTAAGCACCTACGCCTCTTTGCCTTTTGCCTGTACGCTTTGCGCGTCATGCGACAACGTATGTCCGGTAAAGATCGATCTGCACGAGCGGCTTCGCCATGAGCGAAAAGAGGCTATAAAAGTTTCGAAATACACTTCAAAAAGAGTTTTCCTGCATATGGCGGCATGGGTGCTTCAGCGTCCCGGACTCTACAGTGCACTGATGGCAACGATGCGTTTCGTGCTTCCGCATATTCCTAGATCGATCCTTTACAATCGTTTCAATATATGGGGAAGAGAGAGGGAGATGCCGATGCCTGCAAAAAAATCTTTCAAGGATTTGTACAATGAGCGCACGCGATAAAATATTCGATGCATTGAAAGATCGACGGCGGACGCCTTCGTTCTTTCCTGTGCCAAAGGTGAACCATAGCGTTTTTGACGATCGTGTCGCTATATTTAGCCAAAATGTCAAAGCTGCGGGGGGTGAAGTGGTGATGCTGAAAAATCCGTATAGAGATGAAATCGTAAAACATTTTCCCAAAGAGGGTGAAGTTGTCGATACGAGAGAAGAGGTTTCATCCATTCCATATAAAGATGAAATAGATTTAGCGATAATAGAAGCGGAATTTGGCGTGGCTGAAAACGGAGCTGTCTGGATCGATCCGAAGGAGAGGTATCCCAGAGAGTTTTTGACGCTTTCTGAAAATATAGCGGTGGTGTTGAAAAAAGATGCGATCGTCGATACGATGCACGAAGCCTATGGGCGTATAGACCTCTTTGGTGTCTCTTATGCTCTTTTTATGGCCGGCCCCTCCAAAACCGCCGATATCGAGCAGGCTTTGGTTGTCGGTGCTCACGGGGCTATGTGTATGAAAGTTTTTTTGTATTGAGGGCGCCCTTGAGAATGAATTTGTCGACGACCCATTCGGTAAAAGATAAAGAGCATGTAAAGGCCGGCGATACTGCATTGAGAATGTGAACCGAAGTTTCATCGCCTTCTACGATAAAATCCTGCACCAGTTCGAGCGTGCTGGTATCGAGCAGCTGAGCGCGGATGCCGGGGGCGCTCCACTGGTCGAACTTTTTTTCGTCTATCATCTTTACCATATCCAAAGCCAAAGATACAAGATGGCTCTTTGAATACTTTTTGAACTCCTCCAAAGCCAATGAGCGAAAGCCGAATCGATTTGTGACGAAGAGTTTCGCCTCGTACCAGACAATCTCCATCAGCTCGTCTATATCGAAATTTTCGAACCCGTTGTAGTTTTCCCGCCAAAATGCCGGAATTGCGGTGGGCCCGATCTTGACACTCCCATCTACGGTGACGGTATAGTGTACTCCCAAAAACGGATTTTTGAGATTCGGTACCGGGTACACGTTGGTGGCTATAGGCCTGTCGCCGCCGCTGTATTTGAGATAGATACCTTTGAATGGAACGATCGTGTAGTTTTTGCCAAAGTCGAACTGTTTGGCGATTTTATCGGCATAGAGGCCTGCACAATTAATGATTGTTTCAGCTTCAAAAAATCCACGGCTGGTTTTGATGCTTTTGTGCCCTACACGATATAGATATTTCGTATCGAGGTAGAGATTCGCACCATTTCCGGTTACTGTCTCTTTTAGTTTTCTTGTGACCTCTTTGGGATCCACGGTGGCGGTGGTGGGGCTATACAGCGCAAAACGGTGGGTCTTGACGTTGGGATCGATCGATTCCAGCTCTTTTTCGTCTATAACCCGTACATCCACGCCATTGGCTTCGCCTCTTTTTTCAAGCTCGTATATCGTCTCCACTTCCATATCGTTTCTGGCTACGACCACTTTGCCACACGGATTTGTTTTGAGGCCGTGTTCATTGCAAAAAACCTTGAGTCTGGCATTCCCCTCACGCGTAAAACGTGCTTTTAACGAATCGGCACTGTAGTAAAATCCCGCATGCAGCACACCGCTGTTGCGTCCGCTGGCGTGCATCGCCACATCTTTCTCTTTTTCGATGATGGCGATCGATTTATCAGGGTATCTTTCCTGAAGTGCTTTCGCTACGCCCAATCCGATGACGCCCGCTCCGATAATGAGAAAATCGGTTTTCATCCATATTCCTGTTTTTCTGGTGATATTCTATGAAGGGTGTAAAGAGTCGATAGACCAGGGCCAAAAGGCCCTGGTGAAAATTAGATTTTGCCGTCGAGGTGATCGGCAAGGCGCTGGAGTTTCGCTCTGTAAGCGTCTATATCGAAATCTTTGATGCGCGCTACACCGTCTTCGATAGCCGCCTGGGCCACGGCGGAAGCTACCCATACAAGAACGCGGCGGTCGAATGGAGAGGGGATGATGTAATCTGGCCCGAACTCCATTTTGCGTCCATGGATTTTTTGGACATGCTCGGGAACGGGCTCTTTCGCCAATTCCGCAAGAGCTCTGGATGCCGCCATCTTCATACCTTCTGTGATTTTCGTCGCACGTACATCGAGGGCACCGCGGAAGATTTGAGGAAATCCGAGAACATTGTTCACCTGGTTGGGGAAATCGCTTCGGCCTGTGCCTACGATGACATCGGGGCGCGCCTCTTTTGCAACCGGTGGCATGATTTCAGGGATAGGGTTGGCGCATGCGAATATAATCGGGTTGAGGGCCATCGTTTTGACCATCTCTGCAGTTATGAGATTGGGGCCGGAGAGGCCCAGGACCATATCGGCACCTTTGATGGCATCTTCGAGGGTTCGATCTGGTGTGTCGAATGCAAACTCCTGCTTATATTTGTTCAGATCGGTTCGTCCACTGTGAATGACTCCTTTCGAGTCGAGCATCGTGATATTTTTTACGCCGAGCTGCTTGTACATCTTCGCGCATGCGATACCGGATGCGCCAGCTCCTATGACAACCACTTTAAGCTCTTCGACAGGTTTGCCACTCATCTCCAGAACGTTGATAAGGCCTGCTGTGGTGATAACGGCGGTACCGTGCTGATCATCGTGAAAGACGGGTACGTTGCAGATCTCTTTGAGGCGGTCTTCGATTTCGAAGCATTTCGGTGCCTTGATATCTTCGAGGTTGATTCCACCGAATGTATCGGCGATGCGCGCAACCGTTTCG
>JAMOOM010000010.1 GCA_027065515.1 Campylobacterales bacterium | reverse complement strand
TTGCCGCGGCCTTATCGCTCATATGCACCCCGTCATCGGCGAACTCGTGCGCCAAAATCGCTGCGAAACATCGGTACTCGGCCAGAAAATTACCGAAAGTTTCGATATAACATCGAATTTTCTCTTCACAATCTCGCGCCTCACCCACCGCCGCCTCGATGCGACCCGCAAGCATATCGAGCCGAAAAAGCAGCACCGCCTCATACAGAGCCGCTTTGTCTTTGAAGTGGTAATAGATGGCCGCTTTGCTCACCCCTGCATCTTTGGCGATATCCTCGAGTGATGCCGCATCATACCCCTGAGAAGAAAAGAGTTTCGCCGCGGCAAGAAGAATTTTCTCTTTTTTGCTCTCTTTCATACCTTTTCCTTACTAACCGTTCGGTAAGTATAATCTATAAATCATTAATTATCTCTTTGGCGTCCACCCAGCATCGTTTTGCTGTATTACCGATATGAAACTAGTTCTTGTTTAGATCGCCACTTGTGTTAGAATATGAGCACCTCCAAATACCCAATACAAAAAGGATGAATAATGTTAAAAAGAGTATTGATTGCCGCTATCGTGGCTGCCATGGCGCTGAGTTCGGCACAGGCGCAACCTGAAAATGCACATATGCACGGGCAAAAAAAGATGCATATCAAAAAACAGAGAGGAATGAAGCAGGTGTTTCTGATTCAACGCGGCCTGCCCCACTA
Source organism: Campylobacterales bacterium (assembly GCA_027065515.1). GTDB lineage: Bacteria > Campylobacterota > Campylobacteria > Campylobacterales > Hydrogenimonadaceae > Hydrogenimonas. The sequence goes on along the minus strand of JAMOOM010000010.1, from coordinate 4,032 downwards.
CTCGATGATACTGATGAAAATGTGGGACGACCCGAAGCTTGCGCTTACACCAGCGCAGAAAGCGAAACTGAAGGAGATTCGTAAAAATACGATGAAGGAGATCAGAGATATCGCTCCCGAAGTGAGGCAATTACGCAAAAAGATCATTACAGCCTCCAAAAACGGCTCCAAACCGCAGACACTTTTTGCCGATGTCGACAAACTGGCGAGTCTGAAAGCCAGGGCTACAAAAGTCCATCTGAAATGTATCTATGAAACTCTTGAAGTTTTGACACCGAAGCAGATAGCATACATCAAAAATACGATGAAACATAGACGCAAAAAGCGTTCACAAAAATAGGGATATCCTCCGGGCAACCTTTCCTTTCCGGAACGATTGCCTGCGCAATTGCCAACTGCGGAGTTCTTAGTTTAAATCCGGTTTTGGAGTCTTGTCGGTGCTGGCAGGAAGCATAGGGTATCGCACATACGGTTTTTTTCCTGTCAATGCACCGAAGAACGCTTCGATCTTCTCGGCCTCTTTGTCGGTGATCTTCACGCCGAGCTGGGTTTCACCCATAATTTTGATCGCCTCTTTAATATCCCAGACTGCACCGTTATGGAAATATGGACGTGTTTCAAGGATGTTGCGCAGTGTCGGAGTCTTGACCATTCCGTTTTTATCGCCTTTGAAGTCACCGACATTGGCATACTTGTACTTGCCGACGGCAGGAAACGGCTGCATGCTTCCGCCGAGCCCGACGCCGTTATGGCAGCTCGCACATCCTTTGTCGATAAAGATCTTCAGCCCCTCTTTCTCTTTCTTGGTGAGCGCTTTGTCACATCCATTCAGGAACTCGTCGAAGCGTGAAGGGGTAACGAGTGTGCGCTCGAAAACGGCGATGACGTCCGCGACATCTTTGAAGCTCGGCTTGAACTTCGGATCGTTATAGGCGTGTTTGAACGCTTTGACATACGCGGGCATGGAGTTCACGACTTTTTCGACATGCTCTTTCGTCGCTGCCATTTCAGGTGTAGCCTGGATTGGTCCTTGTGCCTGATCTTCGAGATCCGGGCTTCGTCCGTCCCAGAACTGTTTTTCCATAAAGACCGCATTGTAGACGGTTGGAGAGTTCAAGTGGTGCGGATTTCCTCTCCATTTGTGGCCTGTCGCCACATCGACACCGTCGACGCCGCCGGTCGCGAGGTTATGACATGTGTTGCAACTTATCAGCCCACTCTTTGAAAGACGCGGCTCGAAATACAACTTCTTTCCAAGCTCCACCTTTTCATCAGAAATAGGATTTTTCGGATTGTCGATTAGTTTATAAAGTTCCGTCTTGTTCTCCGGAATAGCTCTCAACCCCGCGTTTTTCGCCTTTTCCATCAATGCATCGGACGCCACGGCACTCATACTCGCTATAGCTGCCACTCCAACAACAATGCTCATTTTCTTCATTCTCTTTCCACTCCTTTTTAAATTTTCGATATTATACCATTAAGACGATAATCTTTTTCTTTAAATAATTATATTTATCCATCGTCCATTATCCAAATTATGCGATGGAATTCAGATTTGGCATTCGTTGCTGCATCCAATACTCCACCTGTGCACCCCACACTCTCTCACGATATCGATCCTTTGATCTGATCGATAAATTCCGTAATATCCTCATGCAATGCCACGAGATCCTCTTCATGCTCTACTTCATCGGCGAGAATCTGGCTGACGATGTTGTAGGTCACGATATCTTTCCCCTGCGTCATCTCCGCGAGCTGACTATAGACACCGATGGCACACTGTTCTCCTTTGATCGCGTCTTCGAGAATTTTCAACACATCCGACTGCACTGGCGCATCATAACCACAATTCGTCCTTTCGAACCACTCTTTGGGGTGTAGAATCGGTGTACCGCCCAACTGGATGATCCGATCCGCAACCATGCCTGCATGGCGAAGTTCATCCGCTGCATGCTGATCCAGCTCCGCAATCGCCGCATCTTTCATAATCCCTTTGACGACCTTGCTCTCTATGTAGTACTGATAATAGGCCAGCCACTCGTCGGCATAAGCTTTGTTGAGCAACCTTACGATCTCTTCGATATTCAGGCCCTTGATGATTGAATTTCCACGGGTAGCCATAATCTCTCCTTTGGCTCTTTTTAAAAGAAAATATTTTTCCTTTAAAAATTGTTACGCATAAATCCTTAAAAGTAAATAATTTGCCGTACCATTATCCATATTTAATAAGGTTGTCAAAGCTATTTGTATATAAAGAGGTTTTAATAAACAATTTGATAAAAACAGCTGGATTTTTAAAAGGAATTTTATGGAAGATTTCACAGCGCTACTTAAAAAGCATAATCTGAAAGTGACGCCGCAGCGCCTAAAAATCATTACGATGCTTCATGCACATGGCCACATCAATATCGAAGATCTTTTCAGCGAGATAAGAGAAGAGTTTCCAAATGTATCGCTGGCGACGATATATAAAAACATACACCAGATGACGGAAAGCGGGCTGGTTCGAGAGGTGAAAATCCCATCTCTTAAATCGGTCTACGAGGTCGCCAAAGAGCCGCATCTGCATATGGTATGCGACAAATGTCACAAAGTCGAAGATATCGTTCTTGACACTGACAAAATTATCGAAGAAGCTGAAAAGGTCAGTGGCTACAAAATCGAAGAAAGTTTCATCACTCTACGTGGCATCTGCCCCGAATGCCGACATAAATAACCAAGAAGCCATATCGATTTCATATTCAATGCGGCACAGAGTTATTCATACCCTCTTTTGCCCACATACACTCCCACTACGTTTGCGCTATAAGCTGTAGTTCTTTTTTGCCTTCCCGTTTTTGAGCGATATGTATGCTCATCGGCTCACAACGAACAAACAAAAGTAAAATCCCTGCAACGACAAAAATAGAGTTGATGTAATTGGTTTCAATCGAGAGAGAAAGCCCGGTGCTTAGCCGGGCTTTAATGTTGAAGAAAGGTAGTCTGAATATTGATGGAAGCCAAAAGGCTTACATCATGCCACCCATTCCGCCCATTCCACCCATGTCAGGCATAGCTGGAGCTGCGGCAGCCGCTTTTTCCTCTTTGACATCACTTACAGTAGCCTCTGTGGTCAGAAGAAGGCTTGCTACGCTGGTAGCGTTTTGCAGTGCGACGCGCTCGACTTTGACAGGGTCGATGATACCTGCTTCGAGCATATCGACATATTCGCCGGTAGCTGCGTTGAAACCGATATTTTCATTATCGGCACACATTACGTTGTTTGCTACGACACCTGCATCAAAGCCCGCATTTTCGGCGATTTGCTTCAGCGGAGCAGTTACTGCACGCAGGATAATGGCCGCACCGATAGCTTCGTCGCCCTCAAGGTCAAGCTCTACTTTACTGGATGCGCGAATCAGCGCCGCACCGCCACCTATGACGATACCTTCTTCCACAGCCGCTTTTGTCGCAGAAAGAGCATCATCGACTCGATCTTTTTTCTCTTTCATTTCGGTCTCGGTAGCAGCGCCTACTTTGATAACCGCTACGCCGCCGGAAAGCTTCGCCAGACGCTCTTGAAGTTTTTCGCGATCGTAATCGCTGGTTGTGTTGTCGACCTGGATCTTGATCTCTTTGATGCGTGCCTCGACAGCCTCTTTGTCTCCTTTGCCGTCAACGATAGTCGTATTGTCTTTATCGATCACTACACGGCCAGCCTCTCCAAGATCCGCTACCGTAGCGCTTTCAAGCGTGCGTCCGACCTCTTCGCTGATAACGGTTCCGCCTGTGAGCACTGCGATATCCTGGAGCATCGCTTTACGTCTATCGCCAAATCCTGGTGCTTTGACTGCCGCTACATTGAGGATGCCGCGCAGTTTGTTGACCACCAATGTAGCCAGCGCTTCACCTTCTACATCTTCGGCGATGATAAGCAGCGGTCGTCCACTTTGCTGGATACCTTCGAGTACCGGCAGAATATCTTTGAGATTCGTGATTTTCTTGTCGGTCAAAAGAATGTACGGATTACTGAGTTCCGCTTCCATCTTTTCG
>JAMOOM010000009.1 GCA_027065515.1 Campylobacterales bacterium | reverse complement strand
ATGAAAAAAATATTCATAACAGGCGGAGCCGGATATATCGGCTCTCATACCTGCGTGGAGCTTTTGAATGCGGGATACGAGGTCGTAGTCTACGACAACCTTTCAAACTCGAGCGAGGAGGCGATCCGGCGAATCGAAAAGATCACGGGAAAACCTTTGACGTTCATCAAAGGAGATATCCGCGATGCCGATGCGCTTGAAAAGGCGATGAAAGGTTGCGATGCAGTGATCCATTTCGCGGGGCTCAAAGCGGTAGGCGAGTCGGTCGAAAAACCGCTGGAATACTATGACAACAACGTATGCGGTACCGTCACACTACTGGAGACGATGCAGAAAAACGGCCCGAAAGCGATCGTTTTCAGCTCTTCCGCAACCGTTTACGGAGACCCCGATTTTCTTCCACTGACCGAAAACCACCCGCTTCGCACTACAAACCCATACGGTCAGACGAAGCTCGTCATCGAAGGGATATTGCGCGATCTTTTTCAATCCGATAAAAGTTGGCGAATCACTATTTTGCGATATTTCAATCCGGTGGGAGCACACGAGAGCGGCCTGATCGGGGAGGATCCACAAGGAATCCCGAACAACCTTATGCCATTCATCTCCCAGGTTGCAGTGGGCCGTAGAGATCACCTGAACGTATATGGAGGCGACTACGATACGCACGATGGCACAGGAGTGCGAGACTATATCCATGTGGTGGACCTGGCAAAAGGCCACCTTGCCGCACTAAAGGCGCTAGAGAGCGGGCCGCAATGCGAAGCCGTCAATCTCGGCACCGGAAAAGGCTACAGCGTGCTCGATATGGTCAAAGCATTCGAAAAGGCTTCAGGCCAAAACGTCCCATACGAAATCACGGATAGGCGGCCGGGTGATATCGCCGCATGCTACGCCGACCCGACAAAAGCCAAAGAGAAACTCGGGTGGCAAGCCGATTTCGGTATCGAGAAAATGTGTGAAGATACATGGCGATGGCAGAGCAGAAACCCCAATGGATACGAGGCGAAATGACTATCGACCCCACTCTTGTTTTATTGTTTCTTATCGGATGCGAGCTTTTTGAGAGCTGGTGGCAGCATGCGCCAACGCTTGGCGGCATCATCGGCAATATCCGACGATGGTATCATCGAAATATCTTTTTGCTATTCGCGATGCATCCATCGTTTTGGTTCGTGCTCTTTCTTTTCGTCTATATGCGCGGACAAGGAACTGTTTTGAGCCTGATTCTGGTGATGAAGGCATCGGATATCGTTTTCAAGCTTTGGCTCGTAAGAAAAGTCGATACGAAAACCCTTCCGGAAGATTTCGAAGCGATGCTCTACATGCCCCTGGCACCATGGATGCCGTGGATCAACGTGGTCATATATCCCGCCCTTATGGCGCTGGCGCTTCATGGTTGACAATTTTTCTTTAAAATTGATACAATAGGGCTATCAAAATCCAAAATACACTTATGCGTCAGGCACATCTTCCATTTCCTGTCGTTCTACCGGAATTCTGCAAAAATTTCAAGTTCACTAAACAAAAGAAGGAACCATGAGCGAAACCTCAAACCGCAACAATAAATCCAGAACGCATATTCCCGTCGAGGGATACAAAATCGAAGATCTACGCCAAAAGAGCCTCGAAGAGCTGATCGAAATAGCCAAAAAACTGGGCGTAGAAAACCCCAACGAGCTCAAGCGGCAGGATCTGATGTTCGAAATCCTCAAATCACAGGTAAACAAAGGGGGCTATATCCTCTTTACCGGAATTTTGGAGATCACGAACGAAGGCTACGGCTTTTTACGCGCGATGGACGCCAACTTCTCCAACTCCAGCAACGACGCATACGTTTCCAGCACGCAGATCAGGAAATTCGCCCTCAGAAACGGCGATGTAGTTACAGGGCAGGTTCGCCCACCAAAGGATCAGGAGCGATATTACGCCCTGCTCAAGATCGAGGCGATCAACTATATGCCCGTTTCCGAGAGCAAAAACAGACCGCTTTTCGACAACCTGACCCCGTTGTATCCGCAGGAGCGGCTCAAGCTCGAGTATCACCCAACGAAACTTACCGGCCGCGTGCTCGATCTTTTCACTCCGATAGGAAAAGGGCAGCGTGGACTTATCGTTGCGCCTCCAAGATCCGGTAAGACGGAGCTTATGAAAGAGCTGGCCCACGGTATCGGCCACAACCATCCGGAAGTGGAGCTGATCGTGCTGCTCGTGGACGAACGCCCCGAAGAGGTGACCGATATGGAGCGCAGCGTAAATGGCGAAGTCTATAGCTCCACCTTCGACCTTCCTGCGCAAAATCATGTAAGAGTGGCTGAAATCGTCATAGAAAAGGCCAAACGCCGAGTGGAGCTGGGCAAAGATGTAGTCATACTGCTCGATTCCATCACCAGGCTCGCTCGCGCCTACAACACCGTCACTCCAAGCAGCGGCAAGGTGCTAAGCGGAGGTGTGGACGCAAATGCACTACATAAACCAAAACGGTTCTTCGGCGCGGCGAGAAACATCGAAAATGGAGGCAGTCTCACCATTATCGCCACCGCGCTCGTAGATACCGGCAGCCGGATGGACGAAGTGATATTCGAAGAGTTCAAAGGAACCGGCAATAGCGAAATCGTTCTCAGCCGCGCCATAGCGGACCGTCGTATATACCCTGCCATAGACATCATAAAATCCGGCACCAGAAAAGAGGAGCTGTTGACCGACCCCAACACGCTACCCAAAGTATGGGC
>JAMOOM010000008.1 GCA_027065515.1 Campylobacterales bacterium | reverse complement strand
GTCTACTATGGCGACACGGCGCGTGTTCCCTATGGACCGAAAGACCCAGCTACGATCACCCGCTATGCGCTCGAGGCGTTGGAGTTTTTCAAAAACTTCGAGATCGATCTGATGATCACCGCATGCAACAGTGTCAGCGCGCATGCTCTGCCCGAGCTTCGGATCAATGCCGATTTCGATATCTACGGGGTGATCGAGCCGGGCATTATGGCGCTCAAAAATGCAAACCTTCCACGCGCAAGCCGTATTCTGGTGCTCGGGACGAAAGCGACGATCGGCAGTAGCCGTTACCAAAACGGTATTCGCGAGCTCGGGTTCGAAAATATCGAGGCGATCGCGCCTTCACTTTTCGTGCCGATCGTCGAAGAGGGGATTTTCAAAGGAGAGGTGCTCCAAAGCGCACTCGACCACTACTTCAAAGCGCTTCGGCCACCCGATGCGATTATCCTCGGATGTACCCATTTTCCACTCATTGCAGATGCCATTCGCGACTATTTTCCAAACAGACCTCTACTCATCCACTCCGGCGAGGCGATCGCGGAGTATCTGGAAAACAACGGATGCAAACCACACAAACAAGGAAAATCCGATCTGAAAATTTTCGCTTCGGAGAATCCTGACGGGTTGAAACGCATCGCCAAAAAGTGGCTTGCTCTTTGAAGTATGTCATATTTTATGTATAATACACCATATATTATAAGAGGAGGTGCCGACATGCATGCTGTTAAAACGACTTTTTCGCTTCCGGACTACATCGTCGATGAGCTTTCCGAGTTTGCCGAAGAGCTCGGTGAAAAGAAAAGCCACATCGTCGCCGAGGCGCTCCACCACTATTTCGACTACCTCGACTTGAAGGTGGCACAAAAACGCTCCCAGGAGATACGTGAAGGAAAGGTGCAAACCATTCCTCTCGAAGAACTGGAAAAAGAGTTAGGGCTATAGATGCCGTTTTCTTTTAGGCTCCATCCTGCGGCAAAAAAAGAGCTCGAGAAGTTCGACCTGCCGATCAAACGCTTCATCCTCACCTCTTTACGGGAGTTTATAGACCATTACGATCCCATTTATGAAAGAGAGCTGATGCATCGTTCCAAAATTAAAAAGCTCAAAGGGGAGTGGGAAGGATACTATCGCCTAAGACTGCGAAATTACCGCGTTATTTACGAAAAGATCGACGAAGAACTCGTCATTCATATCGTTCGTGTCGCCCATCGAAAAGAAGTTTATTAGCTGCACTTGGCTACACTAAAACAAAAAAAGAGGTTCATGTGTCACAGGCACTCGCACTCAAATACCGCCCGAAACGTTTCGAAGATCTGATAGGTCAGGACTCGGTGTCTCAGACACTGGCTATGGCGCTCGATCAAAATCGGCTGGGGCACGCCTATCTGTTTTCCGGTCTGCGCGGAAGCGGGAAAACTTCTACCGCCCGCATCTTCTCCAAAGCCTTGTTGTGCGAAAATGGCCCCACGTCCAAGCCGTGCGACAGCTGCGAACAGTGCCGCATGGCCAACGAAGGGCGGCATATCGATATCGTCGAGATGGATGCCGCCTCCAGCCGCAAGATCGACGACATCCGCGATCTCATCGAGCACACGAAGTACAAACCATCCGTCGGGCGTTACAAAGTCTTCATCATCGACGAAGTGCATATGCTCACCAAAGAGGCGTTCAACGCACTTTTGAAGACGCTCGAGGAGCCGCCGGAGTTCGTGAAGTTCATTCTGGCCACGACCGATCCGCTGAAACTGCCGGCGACGATTTTGAGCCGTACCCAGCACTTCCGCTTCAAAAAGATCGCCAAGCCGCTCGTCATCAAACACCTCGAGCATATTCTCAACACCGAGAATATCGCGTTCGAGCCCGAAGCGCTGGAGATTTTGGCGCGCAGTGGAAGCGGCTCGCTACGCGATACGCTGACCCTTCTCGACCAGGCCATCGTCTACTCAAAAAGCCATGTGGATGTCGCGACGGTGACACAGATGCTCGGCATCATCGACCCGGAGTTTCTCGAAAAACTTTTCGATGCTCTCTTGCAAAAGGATGAAAGAAAGATCCGCGAATACCTCGTAAATCTCGAAAACCACGAAGCGGAAATGGTGATCGACGAGATGAGCCTCTTTCTGAAAGAGAAGCTGCTGCAAAACGACCCGAAATTCTCTCCTATGCTGCTGGAGCGCTTCTACCGCATCCTCGCGGAAGCCAAGCCGCTACTGGCACTGAACACCGACGGCGATTTCGTGCTTTCGCTCACCATTTTCAAAATGGTCGAAGCGCTAAATATCAAGCAGATAGACGAAATGATAGAAACGCTCGAAGCGGAATTGAGAGTTGAGAATGGAGAATGGAAAATGGAGCGAACCGCTCCCGTTCCGGCATCAATTCCTGCCGCGGAGGCCAAACAGGCTCGAGTTCCGGCGCCTGATACCCGGCACCCGACACCCGACAACGAAATTCGCTTCAAGAAGCTCATCGAAAAACTCTACGACCGCAATGCCGAGCTCGGAAGAGCGTTCGAAGAGAGTATAGAATTTGTCGGTTTCAAAGATGGGACGCTTTCATGGGCGAGCCATGCCAAAGGCAACAATCGTGAACTTCTAAAAAACCATTTCGGCATCGTACGCCACTTCGTGCAGGATATCTTTGGAGTGGGAACCAAAATCAATCTCGTCAAATCGGAAAATCCACCGCTCCCAAAGGATAAAGCGCCGGATACGGCGCACACACCGCCCCAAAACCTGCCAGATGCCAACGGAGCTACCCACACCTCGTCGATGGTTGAGGATATCGACTGTAGCGACTCAGGTTGCGTCACCGGAAACTGCAGCGAAACGGAACCGGCCAAAGAGTACGATGCAAAAGATATCTTAAAAGATCCGATGGTTCAAAAAGCCAAAGAGCTTTTCGGTGCAAAAAAGATCGTCATCAGATCCAAAGTGTAGAAGAAGCGATGGGAGCGGTACGATCTTGCGCTTTAATACTTGCAACCGTTCTTCTGTTTACAGGCTGCGCGCCCAAAACTCCCGTTACGCCCCATCTTCAAGAAAATATTACCCCTTTTTTGGATCAGCTTCCACCTCCATTGAGTGAAATGCGCCAACACAGACTCTATGCCGATCTTCTTTCACACCGCTACCTCCCATGGCGGCTCGAAGCTCTCGAAGCCACGCGCAAACAAGCGAGATGGGCCGAGCGCTTCTATGCGAAAAAGGCACTGTTTGGGGAAAACCGACGTCCTTTGGATCAAAGCCGTTTCGTCCGCTGGCTCAAAAATGGAGCGTTCGACGACTACAATACTCTCTGCCGCCACGCCGTCACCATCCATCCGACCGCACTTCGCCTCTTCCCCACAATGCGCCCCATCTTTTACAACCCTTCCTTGGAGGGCGAAGGGTATCCTTTCGATTACGCCCAAAACAGTTCCGTAAAAGCCTTCACCCCTCTCATCGTTTCACATTTGAGCAGGGATAGAGGATGGGCGTTTGCACAGACTCCTTTCGCCAGTGGATGGATCCCCATGCGCGATATCGCCTATCTCTCCAAAAAGCAGATCGACACCCTGATGGTACTACCGCTTGTCGTGGTGACAAAAGAACAGACCCCTGTTTACGATGAAAAACAGAACTTTCTTTTTTTGGCAAAAATGGCGACAATGCTGCCTTGCGTAGGCGAAGAGGATGGTTTTTACAAAGTGCTCGTACCAAAAAGCCGCGACAAAAAGCTGACGACACGGGTATCGCTACTCTCCAAAGAGGCGACAAAAAAGATGCCGCTGCCGATGGATAAAGCACACGTACGCCAGATATCTATGCAGCTTCTGGGAGAACCTTACGGCTGGGGAGGATTGGTCAACGACCGCGACTGCTCGGCGATGACTCGCGATTTCTTCGCGCCATTTGGCATATGGCTACCGCGCAACTCGAAAGCCCAGGCGCAAAAAGGCCGCATTGTCAACCTAAAAGGGTTGAACCCGCAGGCGAAAGAGGCTCGCATCCTTTCAGAAGGAGTGCCGTTTCACACACTCCTTTACATGAAAGGTCATATCATGCTCTATGTGGGAAAAAGAGAAGGCCGCGCCTGGGCTATGCACAATATGTGGGGTATCCACACTATAGAAAATGGACGTTACATTATCGGGAAAGCGATTATTTCGGATCTATGGCTAGGCAAAGACCTTCCAATGGCAGATAAAAGATCTCTTTTTATCAAAAGGATAGAGAGCATCAACTTTCCAGCGGAGTGATATCTACGGCTTTACCTTTTTTGTAGCGTTTACAATACTCGACGATCATACCGTGAAAAAGGGCGTATATCTGCGCCTTGGGCTCGGTTGGAAAAACTCTTCTCACTTTGATATCGTAATCTTTCATACCCTCTATAAGCCACGCCTGTATCGCCCGGTAATCTTCAAAATCGAAACCAAAAGCGCGCAACAAAGCCGCCGTGTAGCTATCTACGACCATCGCTTCGCGGTAGCATGCAAAATTTAAGATCGCATCGGCCGTCTCTTCGCCTATCCCCTCTCTGCTCAGCAGCCATCTTCTGTCCACGTCCGCCTGGAAGCTCCCAAAATCTCCGAATTTGTCGCCGATAGCCTGGTTCAGCGCTTTAATACGCTTGGCTTTGGTGTTGTAAAAGCCTGCGGGGCGAATCGCTTCGCGAAGGGTGTCCATATCGAGTTTCGCCAACCCCTCTATCGAAAGAGCATCCAGATTTTCAAGATTTTCAAGTGCTTTCTCGACCTTTTGCCAACGTGTGTTTTGTGTCAATACGGCCCCGATAACCACTTCATAGCTTCCGCTGTTGGGCCACCACCATGGATCTTTTTCTCTTATTGGAAGCCCTTGACCGTAAAGAGATTCGAGAAGTTCGGCACTGTTGGTCATAACTACTCCTCGATGCGGGCATGAAGCGCCGTTTCGATATCGCCTTCGGAGTATACGCGTATCTTTTTCGCATGGATCGCCCGTCCGTTCTCTATGTGAATCACAACCATCTGAAGGATGCTTTTGCATTTGTCCGGCACGTCGAAACGCCCCGGCAATCCGGTCATGAAACGCTCTATAGGCACTTTCGAATCGACGCCTATGACATTGTCGCGGCATCCCGTAAGCCCTACGTCGCTCACATATGCACAACCTCTATCTATAACCAGATCATCGGTACCTACATGGGTATGGGTCCCCACTATCGCGCTCACTCTCTCACGCAGCATCATCAAAAGCGCACGTTTCTCGCTCGTAGCCTCCGCATGCATATCGATGAAAATATGATCGACTCCCTCTTTTTCCAGACTATCTACGATGCGACTGGCGGCAATAAAAGGGTTGTCCACCATCGGCATCGCGAAATGACCCATGATATTCACTACGGCCAGCCGCTCGCCATGGACTTCGAATATCTGCACCCCGCGCCCCGGCACACCATCGGGATAGTTGATCGGGCGCAGAAGCGGCAAACTCTCAAGCAATCCCTTGATCTCTTTTTTATCCCACGTGTGGTTGCCGCCCGTCATAACGTCAAAACCCGCCCTGAAGAGTTCATGGGCGTTCTTTTCGGTAAGCCCGAAGCCGTGACTTGCATTTTCATAGTTTCCTATTACAAAATCGAGCTCCTCGCTTTGACGAAGTTGTGAAAGGTATCTGCGCACCATCGCCCGCCCCGGACGACCGACGATATCCCCGATAAATCCGATCTTCATCAATGTAATTCTCCGTTTTTCAATTTTTTCGGATATTCGAAGAGCACCGTATGCCCTTTCATCCTGCATGCCTGCCCCCAGCGCTGCGTATCAAACGCTATACCGGCCACCCCTGCGGTGGGGATATTGTCGATCGTGATATCTCCTAAAACATTTGCAAGCTCGGTTATGCCGGGATTGTGCCCGACGATCATGACCCGTTTGGCATCGTCGGGCAGCTGGCACACCAGATAGAGCAAGGATTGAGGTGACGCTTCGTATATTCCATCCTTGTAGTCGATGGCATCCGTATCGTACCCCAACTCTTCGGCTACTATTTTGGCTGTCTTTTTCGCCCGTTTTGCAGGCGAAGATATAATAAGGTCTGGCTTGATACCCAGCTTTTTCAGATATTTGCCCATCAAAGGGGCATCCTCTTTCCCCCTTGCGTTCAAAGGACGATCGAAATCCGAAAGCGTCGGATCGTCCCAGCTCGATTTGGCATGTCGCATCAAAAAAAGTTCTCTCATCTGTCGCTCCTCAATGCATTCGCGGCATTGATTTTTCCATAGCCATAATAGTCGTTTCGACCATTTTCATCATAGGCGATATCCCCTATCTTGTCGGCCGTAGTTTCCAACACCTGAATCACCTCTTCGCGTGTGAGGTTTTGATTGGCCTGAAGTATCTGAGCTACCACGCCGGATACGATAGGCGCGGAAGCCGACGTTCCCGCAAACGCATACCTGCTATCGTACAAAAGATAGTTGCCGCTGCTTTCTCCGGCACTTCCCATCTGATCCGTGGTAGTGATTCCAACATACTCTCCACCTGGAGCCATCAGATCGAGCGTGTTTCCATAATTGCTGTAACCGGCGCGCTCATTGTGGATATTCGTAGATCCCACGGCAATCACCTCATCTATCGAGGATTCGTCGTTGCCTATCCGATCACCTTCGTTTCCTGCTGCAAACACGATAACGACTCCTTTACCGTTTCTGCCGTTCCTTGTCAAATCCACGATAGCGTCTTTGACCCCTATATCCATATCTCCGCTTCCCCAGCTGCAGTTGACCACATCCACATCCCACTCTTTCATCTTTTCGAACGCTTCGATGATCTGGGATTCCGAAACCGCTTGGCCAAACGGCAGTTTCACGAAATAGACCGAAGCCTGCGGTGCCACTCCGACGATACCTTTTTCATTGCTGCTGGCCGCCGCCACGCCGGTAACTTCGGTGCCATGGTTCATATCGTTTGAAGTGGGCATCACATCGGCATCTTTCGTAGCCACATTGTATGTAGCAGCCACTGCGCCAAATAGATCCTCGTGCGAAACATCGAGCCCACTGTCTATCACGCCAAGCTTTACACCTTTTCCAGTGTATTGGGTTGTAGGCAGCATATGGATATTCGCATCCTCGTCTCCTACAATATCATGTTTAAAGAAAAGTTCATTATAGAAGGATCGATCGTAATGGAGCGCCCATTGCTGCGGATAGAGAGGGTTTCTATCGAAAGGCGATGCGCTGCGGATATGATTTACGACTATGGTCGTTTCATCGCCTCCGCCTCCTCCTCCGCTCCCGCATCCGGCAAACAGAAAAAAAGCCATGATCGAGCATACATATAGAAAGCTTCTCATCGTAGATGCCTCTTTTTGATGATATCGGGTTGAGCGTACATTATATCTGGAGCGTCGTTTAGCGCATTGGCCGCCTCAATCGCAGCTTTTGGAGATTTGGCCCCCAGAAGATAGACTCCTCCTCGAAGTTTTTTTAAAACTTTCAGGTCGTAAAGGTTCAGATAATCGCCCGTATTGTCCAGCGTTTTGAATTTCACTATGATTTTATCGGGTATGGCGATCTCTTGGCCCGCAGGATTTTTGAATGTCATAATATTTTTCAAACCTCGCAATGCCGTCTCTTTTTGCGGCATAGGCGTCAAATCGACCCTTTTGTCACCGTTCATATAGTAGTAATCCGCACCAAAAAGATACAAAGAAGCCACAAAAACCGAAAATATCTTTTTCATTACGCTTTCCTCAAATCTTTCAAAACCGCCGCGATCAGATCGTCGTCGTCCCTGCTGCGTGCCTTGAGTGTGGTTTTGGTCTCATCATTATACTGCAAAGTGATATTTTCATTGTAGTTGCTGATACGCACGATCCCTTTTTTGAGCGCCAACACCTTGATCGTGATGAGGTCCAGATATTGACGCGTGGGAAGATCGAGCTTGCCGAAGCGGTCTTCGATCTCCTCTTCTATTTCGATGATGTCGTGCGTTTGAGTGCATCCGCTGAGCCTTCGGTAAAGCTCCAGCCTAACCCTGTCGTGGGGCACGAGCGTATCGGAGATATAGGCGGTAACAGAGAGCTTTATATCTACACTTTTTCTCTCTGGGGTGGCCTCGTTGCCGAGCGTACGAATGGCATCTTCAAGCATTTTGAGATAGAGAGAATATCCGATCTGCTTGATATGGCCGCTCTGGCTTTCGCCTATGAGATTTCCACCCCCTCTGATCTCCAGATCGTGATAGGCCAAAAGCGCGCCACTTCCAAGAAAAGAGTTGCTCTCCAATGCGATGAGGCGGCGCTTGGCCTGATCGCTTAAAGCATCTTTGTTTTCGACCAGGAAATAGCAGTAACCTTCCACTTTTCCGCGCCCTACTCTGCCTCTTAGCTGATGGAGGTCTGCCATACCGAAACGGTCGGCGCCATCTACGATCATCGTATTGACCCGCGGCATATGGATCCCGGATTCCACGATCGACGTGGAGAGAAGAAGATCGTATTCTCCATTTTCAAATTTCAGCATCTCTTTTTCAGTCTGTGCCGCCGTTATTTTGGAATGGAGCGTAGCGATGCGAAGATTTGGCAAAATATCCAGGAGTTCGCTTTTTTTGCTTTCGATGCCGGCTATGGAGTTGTGGACATAAAACAGCTGTCCTCCGCGGCGAAGTTCACGTAAAATCGCCTCTTTGATCACCGTCTCGTCGAAGCTCTTGACGAATGTTCGCACACCTTTGCGCTCGATAGGCGGCGTACGAAGCTCGCTGTATCCTTTGATTTTTCCAAGAGCCATATTCAGACTTCTTGGAATCGGAGTAGCACTCATGCTAAGCAGATGGACATTCATGCTCATCTGCTTGAGAGCCTCTTTTTGCTTGACGCCGAATTTATGCTCTTCGTCTATGATCACCAAGCCCAGATTTTTGAATGTAGCTCCCAAAAGGGCATGCGTTCCAATTACGAGGTCCACCTCCCCTCGCTCCAATTTCGCCAGCAGGTTTCGCTTCTCTTTCGCACTCGTGAAACGGTCGAGTTTTGCCACTCTTACGCCAAATGGCTCGAGCCTCTCCCCGACACTCTTGAAGTGCTGGGCGCTAAGGAGTGTGGTAGGCACCACGAAAGCGCTTTGATATCCGGACTTTACAACTGCGAATATGGCGTTCATCGCCACTTCTGTTTTGCCGAACCCCACATCCCCGCTAAGCAGTCTGTCCATCACTTGGCCACTGGAAAGATCGGCAAAAATCTCTTCGACGGCCTTCGATTGATCCGGCGTATATTCAAAACCGGCAGCCTCCCTGAAAGAGATCAGCTCCGGAAGATCGGTAGAGATCACCGCACCTTTTAAAAGCATTCTTTTGGCGGACATCTCGACGATCTGCGAAGCGATAGCAAAAAGCCTCTCTTTGACTTTGGCTTTGAGTTTTCCGAACCCTCCCTTGCCCAGGCGATCGAGCACCGGCAAAGATCCGCCTTCGGCGATATATCGATCGATCGTATCCAGGTTTTCCACCGGGAGCAGCAGCGTATCTTCGTTTTGGTATGCGATATGAACGAAATCTCTCACTGCGCCAAGCACCTGGTGAGGCTCTATTCCTTTGAATATCCCCACACCGTAATTTTCATGGACTACGTAATCGCCGGGCTTCAGATCGTCGAGTAAAATCCTGGGACGTTTGGATACTTTGCTTCTAAAAGGCTTGTTCAGCGAAACGATGATCCGATCGGGGGTCAAAAGATTTACGACACCTTCGCTCTTCACTATCCTGGCGCTCGCTATATCGGCAATAGAGCTTCGACGCACCAGCGCATCGCTTGCAGCCACGATCACGAGCTCTCTTTCAGGATAGTTCTTCGTCAAAAGATCGACGTTGATCGGCTCTATCACTTTCGTCTTTGCAGCCTCGGGAACGACAGGAAGATCGAAACGCTCTTTTGGCAGTGCATTTTTGGCATGCTCCATCGCGAATGCGATCTCTTCGGAGAGGGGTTTTAGCAAAACGGCTCTCTTTCCCTCCATGATATCTTGCGCAAAATCTTGTAAATACCAAAAGCCTAGAGATGCGATATCTTTGATAAAAACGTCGCTTTCGCCAAGCTCGACGCGCCTCTTCAGTGCTTCGAACTCCTCACTTTCTAGTGAAAACAGAGCCGGCTTAACTTCCACCCTCTCTATCTCGCTCTCTTTGTCGGACTTTTGGCTCTCTACCTCAAATGTCCGAATGCTCTCTATTTCGGTATCGAAAAGGCTTATGCGCCACGGTTTCTTGGAACCGGGAGAAAATATATCGACAATATCTCCTCTGATGGATGCCTCTCCGGGAGCTTCGACAACATCTACGAAACTGTAGCCCCACGTATAGAGTTTCTCCTTGAGAGAGGAGAGGTCTATATCTTCTCCAAACTCCAAAGAGAAGGTGCGTAAAAGCTCTTGCTTCGGAAGCGGATAAAAGAGCGTGTGGTAAGGGGCTATGAGCATAGGGGGTGATTTTTTGGGCAACAGGCTGTAATATCCAAGCAGGGCTTCGTTCAGGGCGCAAAGCTCTTCTCTCCAGCTTCTCAGGTCTTCGCCGAACGAGGGCCTGAAATCCGGCATAACCACCGACTCCACACCATGAAGTTTCGCGACTAGAGCGGCAGCTTGCGCCTCTTTGTCGTTTTCTGTCACGAGAATCTGGGGAGCCCTGTTTTTGGCTAGATAATCGTAAAAATTGGCTGTTGTCATTTTGTCGTGAATTCTCCGTTGATTTTGAATGCAAAAATGGCACCATCACACGATCCTGCATCGGAGATTTCCATCTCCAGTGCCCAGATATCTCCCTTTACATGACCCGAAAGATAGACTTCAGCGGCATGCAACGAACCGTAGATGATAGCAGATGGCGCGACTATAGCATAAGTTTTGGCCTCTACGCTACCCGTGACCTCTCCGCCTATATGAACCCCTCCTTCGCTGAAGATATCGCCATTCACCGTCGTGCCGGGAGCGATGATGGAGGTGTGGGCGGTTTTGGATCCCTTATGGCCTGTGCCGCCATATGACCCGTCAATGCGATTAAAGATTCCCATGGTACTCTCTTCACTTTCTTGAATATTTTGGTGTAATTCTCTCTTTTCCATTTCAAAAACCAGTAGGGGTTGAGAGGGCGGGCGAGGAATCGGATTTCATAGTGTAGATGCGGTGCCGTACTGAGTCCCGTATTACCGCTCAATCCTACGACATCGCCCTTGATGACCGTATCGCCCATGCGCACAGTCACTTTTTTCAGATGCCCATAATAGGTCTTGAAGCCAAAACCGTGATCGATGATCACAAGATTGCCATAGCCGCTTCGTTTATGATATCCTGCATACTCCACCACTCCATCAGCAGTCGCTATGATAGGCCTGTTGAGTTTTGCCCGCAGATCAATTCCTGCATGAAATTCCCTGCTCTTGGTGATCGGATGGATTCTCCATCCAAAAGAGCTGGTAATTCCATCCATCTGCAATGGAGCTCCATTGGGAACGATCGAAAACAACAGCGAAAGCTGCGCCGCAGAGAGAGTCAGATTTGAAAGGCGCGTAGAGGTCGCATAGCCCGGTTCACTCTTGCCGCTGACGAGAATCTCCAGATCACCGAGCTTCTCGCCCAATCTGCCCAACGCCTCCTGCCGCATAGCGATCTGCCTATTGAGAGAGTCTATCTTCTTGATGAGCACCCTCTCTTTTGTTTGTGCCTCTTCATACGATCGCTCGAGCCACCGGAAATACAGATAAAACGATACCGCGCCTATAACCATAGCGGCGAAAACAACCGCTGTGATCCACCTGAACACTTCACCAAGAGTATATTGCCTGAAACGTTTCGTATCGGTAATCGTTATGAGAAGCTTGCGCTTCATTCAGCAAGGCTTTCTGAATATTTCAAAAACGCTTCCGCCACTGCAAAAGAGCCAAATACCAGATAACTCTCTTTGGAATCTATATTTCTGAACTCTTCTACCTCCAGTCCTATCTCTTCGGCTGCGGCTATCAACCGGGAGCGCTCCATGGTGCGATCGCTTTCGATAGGAATAATCTCCATTTTCGATATGACGGAAGATAGAATGGATAGAATACTCTTTGCATCCTTGTCCTCCAAAGCGTTATAGACCAAAATGCGCTTTTGTCCACACAACGCCTGCGATATCGCCTTTGCGGCCGGAACGTTGTGTCCTACATCGAGTATGATATTTTTATCGATCTTTTCGAATCTTCCGCGCAATGCAATATCGTTCAGCATTTTAGTATCCGGAAAGCGGCCCGTTATCAACTTCACCGCTCCCCATGCCGTCAAGGCATTGTCGGCGAGAAAAGGGGGCCATCCGCGGGCAGCTGCATTTTCGTGCAATCTCTTTGCGATTTTAGCGGGTACGATCTCATCGGCCTGGTAGAGCCTGGCATTTTCGATATCCGAAATTTCGCGGGCGATATCCACGACAATGGCTTCTGGCTGTTTTGCCAATATCACGCGACTATCGATACTGCGCAGCTTCGTTTTTGCGATCTCTTCTATATCGTCTCCCAAAAAAGCTTGATGATCGATGCCTATAGGCGTAATCACACTCAAGCTTTTGGACACGACATTGGTAGCGTCGAACTCTCCTCCAAGCCCCGCTTCCAGCACGATATATTCACAACCTTCAAAAGCCACAAGTGCAAGAAGTGTCGTATATTCGAAATATGAAAGCTCTTCGGCCATTTTCGGATCGAGCCATCTCATCAGTTTTTCGTGCGCTTTTTTTAGCTGAATATCGTCGATATCTGCGCCATCGATCCATATACGCTCATTGAAGCGCAAAATATGGGGCGAAGAGTAGTGTCCGACACGTTTTTTGCCATCTTGGAGCAATGTGGCGATAATCCGTCCAGTGCTTCCTTTTCCATTGGTTCCTACCAGATGGATCACTTCGCCAAGATCCAGGTGGCCGCGTATCGACTCGTAGGCACGCGGCATACGGCTTAGATCGATCTTGTCGTAATAGAGAGGCTTGGTATTTAAAAATGACTGAAGGGACATCACATCACGATTTTGTTGCGACCGCTCTTCTTGGCCTTGTATAGATTTTCATCAGCTTTTTTGAGCATGGCATCCATCGATGGATTTGATGCACGATCGGCGACTCCCCCGCTGACCGTGATAGGAATACGCGTACCTTTATACATAAATTTGCTTTTCTGTACGATTTCCCGCAGCTTTTCACCGAAGTGATAAGCCCCCTCCTTGTCGGTCTTCGGCAAAACCACCAAAAACTCCTCTCCACCCCATCGGCCCACGAAATCCAGCTCTCTGCTGTATCGGCGAAGCATCTTGCCAAACGATGCCAGTATTACATCACCCGCATCGTGGCCATACGTGTCGTTGACCGATTTGAAATGGTCTATATCGAAAAGTATGACAGAGTAGTTGTCTTTGTATCGGTCGAATGCGGCTTCTTGCTTTTTGATAAAATCGTCGATCGCCCTGCGGTTTGGAAGTTTCGTCAATGTGTCGGTGCCCGATTTTTTCCGCTCCTTGCGCAATGCCTCTTCGAGTATGCGCACCTTGCTTCGAAGCTCTTCCATCTCTTCATGTTCGCGTCTCATCTCTTCGCCAAGCACCCTGGTTTCACTCTCAAGCGAATTGGCAATCGTAAGGAGTTTGGCGTGAATCGCTTCAAAAGAGTCCTTTTTCAACTCAATATTTCCAAGCTCTCCCTGGATTTTTCGAATCTCTTTATTGTTGATGTCGCCGCGATCGATCACGCGCACCAAAGCGGTATTGATGTGATTGATAATCGTGTCGAGTTCTGTCATCTGCTCAACGACCGCTTTTTTGTCGAGCTCGATCCTCTTTTTTATCATATGGCGGATATCTTCCACCATTGCCTGCGAAGTGAGCAACTGGGGGTCGGCTCGCACCTGAGCGCTTATCGTAGCGATCTCGTCGTTCATCCCTGAAGCGATCGAGGGAACGAGGGAGGCCACGATCAGCTTCGCTACTTCCTCGAGATTGCAACTCTTTGCATTTTCCATTCTACGAAAACATTCGATCAGACCATTCACCATTCTGCGTAGATCTTGCGTATCCGTTTTACAGTACAAAGAGAGACGATCCAAAAAAGAGTCGTCGTACTCCATTATGAACCGGTTCCAATCTTCGCGAATGGCGTCTATTTCGCCTTTTTCAAGATATGGCGTCACTTTGGATTTGTGTATTTGGGCAAGTCTTGCAGCCTCTTCGTCGTGCAGTATTGAGACTGCCTGCAAAAGACGTTTGACCAGCAGAGAATAGGCCCCGATGATCTCTCCACTCTTTCTCCCATCGCTACGCATCACCTCCGAGGCGAGATACTGTATCAGCTGGTCTATGGTGCTAACCTGCCTGCGCTTGACAATGCTCTGAAGTTCAGGAGAGAGGCGTTTGATGAATTTTTCCATCTTCTGACAATCTTCGATTATGACATTGGAGCGTCTGGCGTTACGGCAGAATATCTCGCTATAGGCATCGGGAGTCAACTGAAGCCCTCTGGCTTTTATCTCTCGCAATGTCTGCCTGATGATTTCCTGGATCGTCATAATTTTTCTCCTCGCATCGCAAGCCGGGAAATGAAGGCATCGAGTGCTTTTTGGGCGCCGAAGCGAATCGCCTGGAAACGCTTGGCATCGGAAATGACAGCGTTTGGCTCTATCGGAAAATCATAAAAACCAGATACCGTCTCGTCTCCTTTGTATTTATCCGATTCGTAGTGGATCGAAAGAGTCACCGTAGCCCGATAGTAGATGGCGTAACCGTTGTCGTCGTATTGTATCGGAGAGAAAGAAACGCTCTTAAACGCCACCTTCATATGGGTAGTGGCATTCTCTTTTTTGGCTATACGCGCACCGAAACGGCTGACTATCGCTTCGTTTAGCGCATCTTTAACCAGTACGGCATTTTCAGGATCGCGCAAATATACATCGACATCGCAGTAGATTTTATCGGTGAGCACATTTTTGGTATAAGTGGTCATAGGTTTGTACCCGCAACCGGCGATGGCTATCGGCGAAAGCGCGACGATGGCCAGGGGAGTGTGGATCGTGAATGAAAAGAGTACGGCAAAAAACGTTTTTTTCACTTCAACTCTTTTCATACAGGGGTCCTTTTATTTGACAACGATATTTACCAATTTATTGGGGACCACAATCTCTTTGACGATCGTTTTGCCCTCCACCCATTTGGAAGCTGCTTTTCTGGCAGCTTCCAATATCTGCTCTTTGGAGGCATCTGGTGCAACTTCGATCTGAGCCCTGGGTTTGCCATTGATCGAGACTCCCATCTTGACGCTCTCCACTTCAAAAACTTCATCTTTCGTCCCGATCTCTCCAAAATTCGCACGGCAGAAGAGTTTTTCGCTCAACTCCCAGCATATATGCGGCACCACAGGTTCGAGCAGATTCAGCAAAATCCACATGCCTTCTTGCCACACTTTCGGGTTTTTCTGCCTGTCGAGTGCGTTCAACGCCTCCATACATGCGGCGATCAGCGTATTGAAGGTGAATCGCTCGGTATACACCTCCTCCCCTCTCAAAAGCGCTTCATACACTTTTCTGCGCGCATCTTTCTCGCTTTTTTGCAAAGATTTATGATCGATCCGGGGCATTTCCCCACAAGACTCCACCTTCATCGCTCTGTCATAAAGTTTTTTCAAAAATCTGAAGGCTCCCTCTACGGCGCTATCGTTCCATTCCAGCTCCTGCGTCGGAGGTGCCGCAAAAAGGATGAAAAGACGTGCTGTATCGGCTCCGTATTTTTCGATTAGCGCATCGGGATCTACGACGTTTCCCTTGGATTTGCTCATCTTGGCGCCATCTTTTAGAACCATCCCCTGCGTAAGAAGCCGCTTGAATGGCTCGTCCACGTCCACATACCCCAAATCACGCAATACTTTGGTGAAAAAGCGCGCATAGAGCAGGTGTAAAATGGCGTGTTCTATGCCACCGACATATTGATCCACGGGCATCCAGTAGTTGGCATCCTCTTTTGTAAAAGCCACCTCTTCCCAATATTTCCTCGGTGTCGTATAGCGCAGAAAATACCAAGAGGATTGAACGAACGTATCCAGGGTATCCGTTTCGCGCGTAGCGTCGCCGCCGCAAACGGGGCATTTGGTAAATTTCCAGGTCGGATGGTGATCGAGAGGATTGCCTTCGCCTGTAATCTCCACGTCATCTGGCAGCGTAACGGGCAGGAGCTCTTTCTTCTGTGGCACTACGCCGCATTTTGGGCAGTGCACCATAGGAATCGGAGCGCCCCAATAACGCTGGCGGCTCACTCCCCAATCTTTCAGTCTGAAATTGATCACCTTTTTCCCAAGGCCTTTTTTTTCGAACCACTCGATGATGGCATCGCGCGCCTGCTGGCCCTTCAAACCGTCGAATTCACCGCATCCTTTTACGATGCCATCCTCCGTATATGCTTCGTTTTCAGGCAACTCTCCGCTCTCGGGAAACACCACATACCTGATAGGAAGGCCATACTTTTTGGCAAATGCGTAATCTCTCGTATCATGTGCGGGCACCGCCATAACCGCGCCACTGCCATACTCCATCAATACGAAATTGGCAGCCCATACGGGCACCTTTTCGCCAGTAATGGGATGGAGTGCATAGATACCGAGCGGCACGCCCTCTTTTTCCGCTATATTGCGCTCCCGCGCCGGCATTCTGCACATCCGCTCTATCTTCTCTTTTGTCGTCTCGTCCAGCAAGCCGTTTTCCACCAGAGCTTTCACCAGCGGATGTTCGGGGGCCACGGCTGCATATGTGACACCACAGATCGTATCGGGGCGAGTCGTGAACACTTCAAAACTCTCGAAGCCACTCTTTTTACGACTCTCTTCATCCAATAAAAAGGAAAATTCCAGCCCTACGCTCTTTCCTATCCAGTTGCGCTGCATCGCGATGACCTGCGGAGGCCATCCGCCCTCGAGCTTTTTC
This sequence comes from Campylobacterales bacterium, assembly GCA_027065515.1. Classification (GTDB taxonomy): domain Bacteria; phylum Campylobacterota; class Campylobacteria; order Campylobacterales; family Hydrogenimonadaceae; genus Hydrogenimonas. The sequence continues at coordinate 3,630 of JAMOOM010000008.1, read as the reverse complement.
AGATCCTCGAGAAGCTCGTCTGCGTAGTCGGTGATTTTTATATAGTACTGGTGCATCTCTTTTTGCACGATCGGCGTATCGCAGCGCCAGCATTTGCCGTCGATCACCTGCTCGTTGGCCAGCACGGTCATATCGTGTGGGCACCAGTTCAGATGCCCTTTTTTACGATATACGAGTCCCCTGTTCCACATATCTATAAAAAACGCCTGCTCATATTTCGTATAGAGCGGATCACAGGTCGCGAACTCTCTTTCCTTGCTGAAAGAGAGCCCAAGCGAAGAGAGCTCCTTGCGCATATACTCTATATTTTCGTATGTCCACTTCTTCGGATGCACTCCATGCTTGATCGCGGCATTCTCGGCTGGCATTCCAAAAGCGTCCCATCCGATCGGATGAAGCACATTGCACTCTCTTTTGCGCCAATAGCGCGCCAAAGCGTCGCCGATGGCATAATTTCGCACGTGCCCCATATGGATGCGTCCGCTTGGATATGGAAACATGCTAAGGATATATTTCTTGGGAAGAGTTTTGTTTTCGCTGGGCTCGAAACTGTTTCGCTCATCCCAGAATTTTTGCCATTTTTTTTCGATCTCGGAAGGGTTGTATCTCATAATGATCTCTCTTTAGTTGAATTGACCGGTGTCGTATAAATCAAAAACGGATAGTGAAAAATGAAATTATGAAGTAGCGACAAATAACTTTTAAGGATTTTTCACTATCCGTTTTAGGTTTGGCAAAAACGGGCCAAAAACCCGTTTTTACACCGTTCCTTGTTCATACATTGCGCGCATCTTCTCTTTTTCCTGTTCGCGTCTTTTTTTATCCGCCAGTTTTTTGCGATAGTTTTCGACGTCAAATCCCATCATCATCAGCAAAGGAGAGGCGATGAAGATGGAGCTGTAAGTACCCACTACGATACCCACCAAAAGGGTGAAGCTGAACCCGTGAATAATCTCTCCACCCATCAAAAAGAGTGTCAAAACCACAAAGAAAGTAGTCAGCGAAGTGAGCGTGGTACGCGAAAGCGTACGGGTTACCGACTCGTCTATTATATTGGCGAGATTGGCGCTTTTGACTGTGGTAAGGCCCTCCCTGATACGGTCAAAGACGATAATCGTATCGTTCAGGGAGTATCCCAGAATCGTCAGAAGCGCTGCCAAAATATCCAGGTTGACCTCAACATTGAAAAGGACAAGTGCTCCCATCGCGATCGATATATCGTGCACGAGCGCAAGGACCGAAGCGATTGCAAAGCGCCATTCGAATCTGAAACTGACATAGAGTAAAATACCGGCAATCGCCAATACAAGCGCCATCAACCCCTTTTCACGCAACTCGTTTCCAACCTTGGGGCCGACCATATCCACACGCCGTATTTCGAATTTTCCGGTGTCTGCAAGAAGCTTTCTGGCTTCGTCGCCTATGTCCGTGCCCAGTTTTTTCGAGCTGGTGCGCACCTTGATGACCACTTCGTCGTCGCTTCCGAAATAGTTGACGGATGCCCCTTCGAAGATTTTGGATTTTTTGATCGCTTCGCGCACCTTGTCGATCGGCGCTTTGCCCTCATATTTTACCTGCACGAGCGTTCCGCCGGCAAAATCGATGCCGTAGTTGAATCCTTTGGCAAATATCAGCACCCACGACGCCAAAACGGCCACGAGAGACAAGGTAAAAAATATCTTCGCCTTTGACATCAGCGGAATGGGTTTTTTATATCTAAAAAGTTCCATTATCTATCCCCTTCCAGTTTGATGCCGAACCACAGATTCAGCTTCTTTTTGTCGATGCGGTTTTCGAGCATCTGCCAGATACCGTGGGTTCCCAAAATAGCGGTAAGCATCGATGCGAGAATACCGATACTCATCGTGATCGCAAAACCCTTGATCGGGCCGGTACCGTATGCATACAAGACGACTGCCGCGATCAGCGTGGTGATATTGGCATCCAAAATAGCGCTGAAAGCGTTGGCATATCCCTGTTCGATCGCCTTGGTGACACTTTTGCCCTCGTACAGCAGCTCCCGTATCCGCTCGTTTATGATGACATTGGCATCCACCGCCATTCCCACCGTCAGAACGATACCCGCCATTCCAGGCAGAGTCAGCGTCGCACCAAACAGAGCCATGATCGCCAGAATCAAAAAGAGGTTTACGATCAACGCCACATCGGCGATAGCACCGGCGATACCATAGTAAAGAAGCATAAAGATAACAACAGCCACAAAACCGGTTATCAGCGCTATCATCGACGCTTTGATACTGTCTGCGCCCAGGCTTGGCCCTACGCTACGCTTCTCTTCCATAAAAACAGGGGCCAAAAGTGCTCCGGACCGCAGAGCGATTGCCACATCGTGAGCCTCTTTCACGCTGAATCCGCCGCTGATCTGCCCGCTTCCACCGCCTATGCGCTCACGAATTACCGGTGCGCTATAGACTTTGTTGTCGAGCACGACCGCCAGACGTTTCCCTACGTTTTTACCGGTAAAATCACCGAATATCTGGGCGCCTTGGGAGTTGAGCGTAAAATTGATCACAGGTTGATTGTTCTGATCGAACGCCACTCGCGCGTCGGTGAGCATCGAACCGTCCAGAATAGGAATCTCTTTCACCAGATATTTACGATGCGGATTTTGTGCGTCTTCCAAAATCACATCCCCATACTGTGCAGCTTCGGCCGGCGTCATACGATCTGCATTCGCCGCTCTCTCTTCATCGATCGCCATAAGCTGCAGGTGTGCCGCTTTCGCGATCAATTCACGGATACGCTGCTCCTGCTGGGGAGTTTTTATGCCCGGAACTTCGACGAGAATCTTGTCTTTGCCCTGCTTGGCCACCGTGGGTTCTGCAAGCCCGAACTGATCGAGACGGTTTCGTATCGTATCGACTGCCTGAGTGATCGCATACTTCTTGATCGACTCTATCTCTTCCGGAGTGAGCGTAATCGTATATTTCAGCCCCTCCTTTTGGATAGATATTCCCTTTATCTTCTTCAAGATCTCATCCATTTTGGGCATATCGTCCTTATCTAGGAGCTCGAAATGGATCGCACCATCTTTGATCTTGAAATCATCGACAATAAGATCTTCATCCTCTGCGGCATATTTGATGGAAGATGCGAGCGATTTGATCTTCGATTCGATAGCTTTTTGGGTATCCACACCCAGAAGCATATGCAAACCGCCCTGCAGATCGAGCCCGAGCGTAATTTTCGGACCTTTTTGAAGATTCAAAAGAGATGGAACCGAAAGCGCCAGGCCAAAAATTGCAGCCGCGATAAATATTACGACGCGATAATTAAGCTTCATCCTCTATCTTTCTGGCAACGGCATCGGGTACGAGTCTTACGATCGTATCCTCATTCAGTTTGATTTTGATAAAATCCTCTTCCGGCTTGACCACTTCGGCCATCAAGCCACCTGTTGTGACGATCTTGTCACCTTTTTTCAACGAAGCGATCATCTCTTTGTGTTTTTTGGCCTGCTTTTGCTGCGGGCGAATCACCAAAAAGTAGAAAATCGCAAACAGTATCAGAAGCGGAAACAATGAAGCGAGAATATTACCCTGTTCAGCACCATTCATACATCTATCCTTTATCACTTAAAAATTTGAAGCACTATTTTAGCACTCCGGT
>JAMOOM010000007.1 GCA_027065515.1 Campylobacterales bacterium | reverse complement strand
GCACAAAGAAGTGGCGTACCTGCTACACATCCGACGGGACAGGGCACAGTATGCTCTATGCCATGGATAACAAGGCGCACGAAGATAGGGTGATGATCCACGAACGGATGGAGGCGATGGCGCTCATCCACAAAGACGGCCGCTGCTACGGGGTCGTCGCACGAAACCTGATGGATGGCGAGATCGTTGCCTATGTCGCCAAAGCGACGACAATCGCTACAGGCGGATACGGCCGCATCTATGCCGTCACGACCAATGCCGTCATCTGTCAGGGAACCGGACAGGCCCTGGCACTCGAGAGTGGCGTCGCGACGCTTGGAAATATGGAAGCGGTACAGTTTCACCCGACAGCGATCGTACCGGTCGGCATTTTGACGACAGAGGGGTGCCGTGGCGATGGCGGTGTGCTGCGTGATGTCGACGGCTACCGCTTTATGCCCGACTACGAACCGGAAAAAAAGGAGCTCGCATCGCGCGACGTCGTCTCCCGCCGCATGATCGAGCATATCCGAAAAGGCAAAGGGGTTCCCTCCCGCTACGGTGACCACCTCTGGCTCGACATAACGATTCTGGGGCGTGAACACATCGAAAAGAATCTGCGGGAAGTCAAAGATATCTGTGAAAACTTTCTCGGTATCGACCCGGCCGAAGAGTGGATCCCGGTACGCCCGACCCAGCACTATTCGATGGGCGGCATCCGCACCAAATATACGGGCGAATCACAGACGATGAAAGGGCTCTACGCCTGCGGCGAAGCGGCTTGCTGGGACCTGCACGGCTTCAACCGTCTAGGAGGCAACTCGGTGAGTGAAACGGTCGTTTCTGGAATGCTCGTCGCAGAATATATCTCCGACTTCTGCGACTCGCCCCAGAGCAGTATCGATATCTCGACGGCGGTTGTCGAAGGGTTCGTTCTGGCCGAAAAGGAGAAGGTCCATCGACTGTTGACACACGAAGGGGGTGAGGACGCCTATGTGCTGCGAAGGGAGATGGAGAGCATCATGATGGAGAAGGTGGGCATTTTCCGTAACGGCGACGATTTGCAAGAAGCGGTCGAGCGACTCGAGCGGCTTCTAATCCGAAGCGGGAATATCACGGTTTCGCGCTCCAAATCCTATGCCGCCAATCCGGCGCTGGTGATCGCCTACCGGACACAGAAGATGATAAAAGTCGCGCTAACCGTAGCCTACGGCGCACTGCTTCGCACCGAAAGCCGAGGTGCCCACGCCCGTGAAGACTACCCGATGCGTGACGATGTCAACTGGCTCAAACGCACGATCACATCTTGGCCGGACCCGAAACAAACCCTCCCGACGGTGACCTACGAGCCGATAGAAATCACACATATGGAGCTTCCGCCGGGTTTTAGAGGATACGGAAAGAAAAACATCGTCGAAAATCGGCAGAGCGCCATTCAGCAGGCTAAAATCGACGCGATCCGAAACGAACTGCTCAAGCGCGGCGCCGACCGGTTCGAAATCCAGAACGCTTTGATGCCCTACGAGCATCTGTTGCCCGAAAAATACAAGGGGCGCAACGAACGACTCTATGAAAGATTCGACGACGAGAAGGCAGAACAATGAATGAGACAAAACCACGAAGATTGAAAATCAATATTCTACGATACGATCCGCATCAAAAAGGCGATACACCACGTATCGAAACGTTCGAGATCGAAGAGGCGCCGGGCATGACGCTCTTCATCGTTTTGAACGATATCCGCGAACACTACGATGCATCGCTCAAGTTCGATTTCGTCTGCCGTGCCGGCATCTGCGGAAGCTGCGGGATGATTATCAACGGCAAACCGGGACTCGCATGCAGCACCCTGACTTCCAAATTGCCAGAGGAGATCGATCTGGCCCCGCTGCCCGTTTTCGAACTGATCGGCGACCTTTCGGTCTTTACCGGCAAGTGGATGCGCGGGATGAACGAACGGCTCGAAACGTGGATTCACAACAAAGAGGATGAGATCCGGGATATTCACCGCCTTGAGAAGCCGATGGAGCCGGAGCTCGCGGAAGAGATCTACGAACTCGACCGCTGTATCGAATGCGGATGCTGCATCGCCGGGTGCGGGACGATCCAGATGAACGAAAACTTCGTCGGGGCGGTAGGTATGAACAAAATCGCCCGCTATGCCCTCGATCCGAGAGACAAGCGCGACGATGCCGATTATTATGAGCTGATAGGGGACGAAAACGGCGTATTCGGATGCATGACGCTTCTGGGTTGTGAAGATGTCTGTCCCAAAAAGCTGCCGTTACAATCCAAAATCGCCTATCTGAGACGCCAGATGGCGAAGATCGGAATGAAGAAGCAGGAATAGAGGTACTTTTTCTCTATTCTAATATCCAAATCGAAATGTCAACAAAATTTCGCAACGATCAGGAAAACTCTTCGGGGGTGGCGGTTGTATCCAGTAAAACCGGGCCGCCCATATCGACTCGTTCGAACTCCTTGCGATGATCGGGAAGATTTTCCCTGACTACGTAGAGCTCGCCATAAATTTGTTGAGGTCGAAGCACGTGTTCATCTACGACGAGTTTCTCTTCATTGTAGTGGGCTTCCTCGGGCAATACGAGATCGCAGATAAAATCGTAATACGCCTCTCTCAATACGTCGTACTGGTCGTGCGATTTGGTGCAGTCTAGATATCCCAATCGTATATTTTCAGTGGAAAATTCACTCTCTCCTTCACCGCTTATATCCCAGTAGGCATCACCCACTTCCGTTCTGATGAAGATGATATCTCCAATTTTGGCATTTTCGAGCATCGAGAGTTTTTTATCTACGTCGATATTCTCCAGCGTCATATCATCGAGCGATACATCCACCTCTTCGAGATTGTCGGCATTGAGTGTAGCACTGGCTGTCTCCGGATCGAATGTCGTGAGTGTCTGGGCGGAATCTAGCTCATCTAGTTCACCGCTTTCAATGAAATCGTTGATATTCTCGAAAAGCTCCTGAATGTTTTCCTTGTCGAAATCTTCGTCAGGGTCGATCTCTATGCCTTCCATTTCGAGCCTGTTGAGATTGTAAAAACCTATTTTTCTTCCTTCTGCCTCTATATGCAGTGAAAATGCCATGATCTACTCCTTGATTCTATAGTATTTTATAATATTAAACATTGAACCTGAAATGCATTACGTCACCATCCTGGACGATGTAGTCTTTTCCCTCCAGGCGCATCTTTCCAGCTTCTTTGGCGCCCTGTTCTCCACCATACTCGATAAAATCTTCATACGCTATCACTTCGGCACGTATGAACCCCTTTTCGAAATCGTTGTGTATTACACTTGCGGCTTTGGGGGCTTTCCATCCTCTGTGAATCGTCCAGGAGCGCACCTCTTTGACACCTGCGGTAAAGTAGCTGATGAGACCCAACCTTTCAAAAGCTGTGCGAATGATCTTGTCCAGACCCGACTCTTCCGTGCCGAGCTCCTGAAGAAACTCCTTGGCCTCATTTTCTTCCAGTTGCACCAACTCTTCTTCGATCTTGGCGCAGAGTTTGACGACATCGGCTCCAACCGCCGCGGCATGCTTTTTGACGGCTTCGACATACTCGTTATCTTCGAGCAATCCCTCTTCATCGACATTTGCACCGTAAATAATGGGCTTGTTGCTCAAAAATCGCAACTCTTTGTCGAGCTGAACAAAATTATCATCATCCCTCTTTTCAAAAGTGCTGACCGGCTTGATCTCTTCGAGGTGTTTCATCAGCTCCTGTGCGACCTCGAGTTGTGCGCGCATCTTCTTGTCGCCTGTTTTGGATTGACGCGCGAGGCGTTCGATCTTTTTTTCCAGCTGCTGGATATCGGCAAAAATCAGTTCACTCTCTATGATCTCTATATCTCTTAGAGGATCTATCGCGCCTTCGACATGAGTGATGTTTTCATCCTCGAAACAGCGGACCATATGCAAAATCATCTCGGTTTCGCGAATGTTGCTCAGAAACTGATTCCCCAGTCCTTCTCCTTTGCTTGCGCCTTTGACAAGTCCTGCAATATCCACAAAATCGATGGTGCTGTGCTGAATACGTTCCGGATTGACGATTTTTGCCAACTCGTCCAGACGCGAATCCGGCACGGGCACTACAGCTTTGTTTGGCTCTATCGTACAAAATGGATAATTTGCCGATTCGGCGTTCTGCGCTTTGGTCAGTGCATTGAAGGTGGTCGATTTTCCGACATTGGGAAGACCTACGATTCCAACGGGAAGGCCCATGAAAACTCCTTGGTTGTGCTTTTTACTCTTCCGAGGCGAGGGGGAGAAATTGCAGTATATTTTTCGCCGATTATACCAAAGACGCAGGGGAAAAATCAACAAGCAAAACCCAATGTCTCATGCTCGTTCATTGGCCCAGCGAGATTGCCAGGCCATATCGGCCGAATGAAAAATATACATTTGGTAGTCAGCGAACCGATTCGTTTTAAAAAATTGTGCTGCGATCTACTTCGATTCTATTCGAAAAGTTTCGAAAGCCTCTTCCAGTCGATCTTTTTCATGAGCTTTAAAGCTTCCTTCCAGTTCATATTCTCAAAGGTGCCCGCCAATACGGCATTGGGCGACAACTGAACGATGACGCTGCCGGAGCGCTCTTTTTTGTCGTAAGAAATTCCTACATTGAATCCGTCGATTTTTTCCACTTTCACGAAAGCTTCGTCGTTTTCCATTGTAGTTCCAGCGGCGTACGGCCCCCACATCATTATCGCCTGCGTGCCGCTGACGGCTGTCACATCGAGTCGCGCATCGCCTTTGGTGTAGGT
>JAMOOM010000006.1 GCA_027065515.1 Campylobacterales bacterium | reverse complement strand
AGGGTGATATCCAAGAGGCGCTGGGATGGTATCAGAAAGCGGCCGACCAGGGCCAGCATGTTGCCTGTTTCAATCTTGGGCAGATACTTCGTAGCGGCAAAGCCGGCGCAGTGGACGAGAAGGCCGCATTCGATTACTTTATGAAATCAGCCCATGCGGGCAATGTCCATGCAATGTTCGAGACGGCGCAGATGCTCGAAGCCGGCGCAGGGGTGGAAAAGAGTGTCAAAAGGGCTGCAAGTTGGTATGAAACCGCTGCCAGGTATGGCCATACCGAAGCTCAAAACTGTATCGGAGCGATGTATCAAGAGGGTGAAGGTGTCTCGAAAGATTATGCCAAAGCTCTCGAATGGTACGAAAAGGCCGCCGCAGCGGGCCATCCCCGGGCGATGTACAATATCGGGATGCTCTATGACAAAGGGTTGGGAGTGGACCAAGATAGCGAAAAGGCGCTTGAATGGTGCCGGAAAGCCGCACATGCAGGTCATGAGAAAGCCAAAGAGATTATCCACCGCCTACAGGAAGAGGGAAAAATCGTTTTTTAGGAGATACTTTTAGAGGTGACTCTTTAGGTAATCGAGCAGTACAAGATACTCTTTTTCGATCGTTTTCATCGTTTCGGTCAGGCGCTGCTCTTCGATCTGGGGATTTTCACTTAGGAAATCTTTCCTCCATGCCAGATCTTTTTGCAACTCGTTCAGCGATGTCTGTAGATAATCCATCATATCTTTATGTGCTTTTTCATTGATCGTTTTGGTCGTGTCCACTGTATAAAAGAGCTGGGCATATTTTTCATACTCTCCACTATATCGGAAATCTTCCGCGATATTGTGTACTATTTTTTGAATCTCTTCGTTTTTTATCTTGTGATCCATGGATAATCCCTCTTTTTGGAAATCATTGTATATGATTGTATCATAGCTTCACCTTGGCTATAAGTGATTCGAACCTGTAAAAGATAGATCCCCAATAGCAGATAATCGTGGTGTGTGGAACGCACTCATCTCCGAATATTGCTATTTCTTAAGGGGTGCCTAAATTGGCAGCGCTAAAAGTATAGTATAATCGTGATAAAAAAATCGGAGGAAAAAATGGATAAAGAATCGATCATGAAAGAGCTGAAGGCTTATGAGGCCAGACGTGATGAGTTTTACCGTTTTCTGGACGAGCATATCCCGCACGATGCAAGTACCGGGCTTTATGATTTCAGAGAAAAAACGATGCTCGATGCCGAAAAAGTGTACGAACTTTTCCACAAACTCGATTATCAGGCGCGAAAGATCCGTGGTATCGTGATCAACGAGATAATAGAGAAGCAGTAAATGGCTGTTTCCTCGTGACACTGCTTTTTCTGTTCGTGGCGGCCGCCGCCGGTATTGTGGTGCTGGTGTACGAAAGACGACTGAAAAAAGAGAATCTTGCCAGGCTTCAAGACTATCTGATACAGGTAGTTTCCGACACCAGGCTGCCAAGCCGTGAAAAGATGATACGCATTATGGATCTGTTCAGGCAGAACAACTACAAGATCGAAGAGGCAAAAAGCGAGAAGCTTGTCGTAAGCCGAAGAGAGTTTGGAGTGGGGGCTGCACTGTTGTGGTTTTCGGCCGCCGGTATCGGATTGCTCGTCTATCTGATCTACTATTTTTTGAAAAAACCGGAAACATTGTATATCGATCTTCGAACAGGAATGATTGATGCTGCATGAATGTCCATGTGGAAGCGGTGAAGAGTATATGCAGTGCTGTGGGCGTTACATCGAAGGAGGCGCGCGCGTACCGACAGCTGTCGCATTGATGCGTTCGCGCTATACAGCCTATGTACTTAAAAATACCGATTACATCGTCGCAACAGCCGTTAAAAAAGTAGATAGTGCCATTATAGAGAATGCGATGAGAGAGGGTGATTTTTACCGCCTCGAAATTATTTCGTGCAAAAGAGGCGGCGCGATGGATAAAAAGGGGGAAGTGACATTCAAAGCCTACTATCGCACCACAGAAGGCGAAGGTGTACTCCATGAACGATCGCTATTCGTTAATCGCAGGGGAAAATGGCTTTACGATGAAGAGGCATCCATAATGGAAAATTTCAAGGCCCGGGAATGAAATTTGTCATACTCGATACCGAAACGACAGGTGCCGAAGAGAAAGACCGCATCTGCCAACTGGCTTTCATAGTCGCAAAGCCACAATTGGTTGGAAGTGAAATAGACGAAGTGCATGAAGATCTGTGCAAACCGCCCCTTCCTATCTCCTACGGCGCCATGGCGGTGCATCATATAACCAATGAAATGGTGCAAAAAAAGCCTCCTTGCACCGAAACGAAAAGCTGGAAAAGACTGATGGAGCTGAATGTTCCCGATAACATTCTGGTGATCCAAAACGCTCCATTCGATCTGGCTATGCTTGAAAAGGAGGGGTTTGCATCGAAGATGCGGCTCATCGATACATTGAGATGCCTTCGTCATCTATACCCGGATATGGAAGCTCATGGCCTGCAGTATGCAAGATATGCATTCTCTCTTTACAAAAGCGAAAAAAAAGAGGCCAAATCTATAGGGCTGAAAATCCAGGCACACGATGCACTGGGCGATGTATTGGTACTCAAACTGCTTCTGGATTTTTTGCTGCTTGAACATACGCCCGAAGAGCTGGTGGCATTGACGGCCAAGCCGATCACATATAAAACTTTTCGATTCGGCAAATATAGAGGCGAAAAGATCGTCGATATTGCAAAAAAAGATCCGGGATATATCGAGTGGCTCCTGACGGAGAAAGAGTCGCAAGAGGGCTTGGATGAGGATTGGCGCCAAACACTTGAAAAAGCGCTCGAAATAGCCGAAGACGAGGCGGTATGGCTTTTTCCTTTCGGTAAATACAAAGGAGAGAGTATCGAAGAGATTGCCCGGCATGATGCAGGATATCTAAGATGGGCGTTGGAAAATATGGATAAGTTGAGCGATGGAATGAAAAGGGCTATCAGGAAAAAGCTCTAAAAGAGGTGAAGATTTATATAATCGACATAAAAAAAACCAGGCACGCCTTCAAGGCTACCTGGTCGAGTGACAAAGATATATCCGGTAATTATTTCAGACCGTGGATATACTCGGCAACAGCTTTGATATCGGCATCGCTCATAGAAGCAACCTGCCCTTTCATCAGCATACCCATTCCGTGCTTGTTGAGTGTGCCGGCTTTGTAGCCTTTAATATCTTCTTCGAGTGTCGCTACATCCATTCCGCCGATAACGGCAGATTTTCCGAGTGCTTTCTTTTCACCTTTTGCACCATGGCATCCTGCACATTTTTTATACAGAGCCGCTCCGTCGGCCATGACCAGGCTTGCAGCGCCTGCGAGCATCAGTGCGAGTGTAACTTTTTTCATAACTATCTCCTTGAGTGATTTTTTGGGTTTTGTATTATAACAAATTCTTTTTTAAAAAGCTTGACAGATATCAAGCTTTTTTTGACGATAACTCCAGATTAGCAAGCCGGTACGTTGCCGCTGTCGTTGGCATACTCGTATGCGAAATCGTAAAGATCTTTTAGGTATTTTTTGAATTTCTTGCTCTTGAAGATTTCGGCACCTTTTGGACAGAGTTTACCCATTTCATCAGCAAACTTGCCTTCTTCATAGATCTCTTCCCACTCGTCTTGAGAGTGCTTGGCGGCAAATTTCGCACCGTTGAATCCACAAAGTTTTTTTACCTTCTTCGAATAGATCTTTTGACCTTTTGCGGCGTCAGCTGATGCCGATGTAGCCATCAGAGTCATTGCAACGAATCCCGCTGCAACCAGCGTAAGTAGCTTTTTCATATGTACCTCCTAAATTTGATACCCACATTGTAAAAGACAATCGTGGAGTGATCGTGGAAGTGATTTTATCATAAACTATTTTATTTTCCCAAATACTTTATAGATTTCCCAATATCTATCTATAGCTTCGTGCAGATCGGTGTCGCATAGATGCGTTTTGGGCATCAGACCATATCTTTTTAGAATCTCCTCTGAAGCGATAGCCTTTTTTCTGGTAGGATTTTTGAGGTAGTCTATCAAGGCACGCTTCACTCGGCGTTCGCTGCTGTATTTGAGCAGATAGTCGAAAAAAAACTTCTCCAAAGAGGGAGAAAACTTTTTGTGGCATGCGACACAGTTTCGCTCATATGGATCGATACCCGATGCCTGCATGCCAAGCAGAATGAGTAAAATTGTAACGATTAGGCGTCCCATTGAACGATCACCTTTGAACCTTTTGCGGCTTTGGAGCGTATTTCGACTCTAAATCCATACTCTTGCGCTATCATCGCCACGATATTCAGGCCTATTCCAAATCCACCCACGCTTGTATCGAACCGCTTGTAGCGCTTGAAGACCTCTCCCGTCTGTTTTTCGTCCATTCCGATACCGCTATCTTGTATCAGAAGTTCGCCTGGGCGCAGACGTATGAATATCTCTCCTTTGCGTCGGTTGTATTTGATGGCGTTAGAGAGAAGATTGTCAACCAGTCTCGCCATCTTTCCCGGATCTACGGTGAGCGTGATACCCGGCTGAATATCGGTCTCGATCTCTATCTTTTTCGATTCGGCCAGAATCTTGAAATATTCGACTCGCTCCTTTACCAACGAGGATATATCCGTGCGCTCATCTTGGGAAGCTACCTGGTGGTGCAAGACCAGGTAGGTGAGATCTTGGTAGATGTGGCTTATCGTGCGTGCCGCGATCTCTATACGGCGGATCTTTTTGGCCTCTTTGTGATCGAGCTGCCTGCTATCGATCA
>JAMOOM010000005.1 GCA_027065515.1 Campylobacterales bacterium | reverse complement strand
GGAGCCGATCCCGAGCTTGGAATCTCGAAACAGGCCGGAGTATCCAGAGACCGGCTCTATAAATTGCTCGCATGGACACCTCTTACGATCACGGGTCACGAGGGTTTCAGAAAGGCCATGATCACCCATGGCGGAGTTTCACTCAAGGATATCGATCCTGCTACGATGCAGAGCCGAAGGATTGCAGGGCTTTATTTTTGCGGCGAAGTCTTGAATCTTGATGGCCCTTGTGGAGGTTACAATCTTCAATGGTCTTTTGCGAGTGGCTATCTTGCAGGCTCATTAAAAGGTGCAAATTATAGAGTTGACTTTAATCAAGACAAAAATAGTCTGATTTAACTATCATTACGGAAAATTTTCCAAAGGTTCGTAATGAAATTCATTATCATGTCAATTTCTCTTCTTTTTGCGGTTTCGATGTATGCGGATGCAAAACGGGGCGAAGCGGTCTATAAAGCCAACTGCGCCCAATGTCACAGCATTCATATGACTGGCGGCTTGGGACGTGACTTCAATCTTGTCTCCTATACACGAACGAAACAGCAGATCATGGAGTATGCTGAAGATCCAAGCAGCCACTACAGGGAGTTTGGATATAACGCAAACGCTATGCCGACTCTTCCTCTGACAGGCGATGAGATAGAGGATGTGGCAGACTTTATCTCCTCTTTGCAGCCTTTTAAAAAATGGATGGCCAAGAAAAAGAGCTCGAAATGAAAATTTGGAAGCGCCTTTGGTGTTTTTGTTGCATAGGTGGAGGGTTTTTAGAGGTCTCCTTAATTAAATTGAGGGTAAAATTGAGTAATTATTTGAAAAAGGAGCGATATCTATGCCACATCACAAACACCATGAAAAACTAGAACAACTCAAAGAGGCGATACGTAATTCGGACAAGCTGACCGAAGAGCAAAAGAGCAATGCCCTTGCACACATAGAAGAGTGGTATGAAGAGGACAAGGCGTTTGGTACGCTGATCGAATCCCTAATTGAAAAGTTCGCCGAGCTGGAGCCGATCTTCGCTGAGCTGGGTCTGATCTGAAGTAGCCCCGGAAGCATGAACGCTTCTGGGGCTTTGTAACGCGTTTTTATGATTTTGGAATGAATTTCCCGCATCTTTTTTCGGGTGTACCACCAAATCTCTTGACTTCTCTCGCCTTGCCGTTTTTGGCTATTTCGTTGCGCTTGCAGTTGTCTTTTTCTTTGCACTCTTGATTGTCGCAGCCTACGTCTTCAGGAACTTTTGGCATAATTACCTCCAAATTTTTTTGAGATTATACCAGAAAGGATCAGCATGCTGTTTGCAATCATTCATTTAATTCACCTTCTTGCCGCTTTCGTATATGGAGGTTTTCTCTTTACGGATATCCTCTTTTTGCAAAAGATGCAAAAAATTACACTTCCAGGCGAAGAGGGAGCCAAGTGTAGAGAAGCGATTATGGTACATGTACGAAAAGTGGTGCCATATGCGCTTTTTGTCGTGGTAGGTACGGGGATATATATGTTTCCCCATGTCTTCGGGAAAGTTGGCCCGGAGGGGCTGAACCATTTACAAATCATTTTGCTGATCAAGGCATTTCTTGGTTTGTGGCTTGGTCTCAGGGGGTTTATGCAAAAGGTTTTCAAAATCAATCCGTGGGTATTCAAGAGCCACTATTTCCCATTTACGCTTGTAGTGATCATCATTATACTTTCTCAGCTGATGTGGGTGTTATAGAAACAAAGGAGATCGGAGAAAATGGAAAAAATCGATTGTTATAATGCGGGCATGAACGCCTATGCGCAGAAGCGTTACGAAGAGGCTCGTGATTGGTTTTTGAAAAACGATGAAGATCCCAGATGCCTGTATGCGCTGGGGGTGCTCTATGCAAATGGGCAGGGAGTCGAAAAAGATTTCAAAGAGGCCGCGTTTTGGTATGAGCGTGCAGCCGAAGGGGGCATCGTCCCTGCGCAGAGGGCTTTTGGTTTTGCCTGCGCCAATGCGCTTGGTATTCCGCAAGATTTCGAAAAAGCTGCCAAATATCTGAAGATGGCCAGCGACAAGGGGGATATTGCGGCCCGCATCACCCTGGGCGAGATCTATGCCAAGGGAGAGGGAGGTGGCACCCGTGCCGAAGCCGCCGATCTGATTAAATCGGCTATCGACCAAGGAGCCAAAGAAGAAGCCCACGATGTCTGGAATAGCTACGAGCTATGGAAGGTATAGTGGTCATCTGAAACTATTCGACGATTTTGCTATCCACTCTTGTTCCGATTCTTTCTGGATCGTTGTATGCATTTTAGTCCCCCCTCAATTCCTCTGTGATACCATTGGGAGATTCAAAAGGAGCCCCGATGGTTAGATATTTACTATTAATAATGATTATGATATTTACCGCTTATGCCAATAGTTGCATCGAATGTCACAATGGGATCGAAGATATCCGTGATCCCGATACGAAGATGGCGCAAGCGATCGCCAAAAAAGCCCAAAAGGCGGGGGTGAAGGGAAACAGTTGTGTCGTATGTCACGGAGGCGATCCCAAAGCCTCGACGAAAGAGGCTGCGCATCGCGGAACTCTGCCTTATTTTGTAAAACATGAAGGGCCAAAAGAGTTCTATCCGGATCCAGGAAGCCCATGGATCAACAAAAATACATGCGGAATGTGCCATAAAGAGCAGGTGGATGCACAGATGAACTCCTTGATGATGACAGAACAGGGGAAAATTCACGGCACACTCTACAGTTTTGGCGGGCTTGAAGGGTATGAGCATAATCAGGGCAACTACGATACGAAAAACCCTGAAGATCCACATGCTAGGCTCGGCACTTTAAAATATAAAAAATATATGCAAAAGCTCGCGAAACTGAATCCGCAGGTCTATCCGGACAAGATGATGGAGATTCCAAAGGCTCCGACACCTGAAGAGGTAGAAAAAAATCCTAAACTGGCGGCTTATACATATCTGCGCCAAGAGTGTCTGCGTTGTCATACAGGTTCCAAAGGGAGGCAAAAGCGCGGAGACTTTAGAGGGATTGGCTGTTCCAGTTGCCATATTCCCTACAGTAACGACGGATTTTACGAAGGCGCGGATCCGACGATCCCGAAAGATAAGCCGGGCCATATGCTAGTCCACCGGATTCAGAGTTCTCGTAACGCGAAAGTCACAGTCCATGATGTCACCTATACCGGTGTCCCGGTGGAGACATGCTCCACCTGCCACAACAGGGGAAAAAGAATCGGAGTAAGCTATGAAGGATTGATGGAGACAGCTTACAAGCCTACATACGACGATCATGGAAATACGCAGCCAAAACTGCATACGAAACACTACTTGCATCTCAAATCGGATGTCCATATGCGCAAAGGGATGCTCTGCCAGGATTGCCATACCACCCGAGACCTTCATGGCGATGGATTTCTTTCGGGAGCCACCCTCGGGCCGGTGGAGATCGAATGCCAAGACTGCCACGGTACGACCAAAAAATATCCGTGGGAACTACCGTTGGGCTACAGTGATGAATTTAGTACGAAACCGATGAAGGGCGCTCCGCGCGGTCTTGCGAAGAGTCTGGCCGATTATCTGAAAAAAGGAACGCTTTTTGAATCTCGCGATGGATATCTTCTCACCGCACGTGGAAATCCGTACAAAAATGTCGTAAAAGATGGCGATGATGTGATCGTGTATCTGGCGAGTGGAAAGGATATCCGCCTCAAGCCGCTGAAAAAGCTCAAACGAGATGGCAAAATCAGCCAAAAAGGGTTGATAGCTATGGATAGAATATCCAAACACAACGACCGCATGGAGTGTTACACCTGTCATGATACCTGGGCGCCACAATGTTATGGATGCCATGTAAAAATCGACTATAGTAAAAACCGTAAAGAGATCGACTGGCTGGGAGCGGCACACGCCCACGATATACATGGCGCGACGGCGACAATGCGCGGCACATTGAAAGAGCATCTGGTTCCGGGGAAGGTGACCGAAACTAGAAGTTACCTTCGCTGGGAGAATCCGCCGCTTGTGCAAAATGGCGAAGGGCGGATTTCACCGGCGATGCCAGGATGCCAGGTGGTCGTCAGCGTGATCGGCAAGAGCGGAAAAGCCATTTTGCAAAACCATGTCTTTATGATGCCAGATTACAAACATCCTGAAAACAAAAAGAGACTCCCGGGTATCGTAATGGCATCGGTACATTCGCATACCGTTCAAAAAGAGGCGAGAGAGTGCGAAAGCTGCCATGCCAATCCGGCCGCCATGGGATATGGCATCCAGGGCGGCAAGGTGTGGGGCGATATGGGCGAGGATTTTATCGTAGACCTCAAAACGGCCGATGGTAAAATGATTCCTGCCCGCTACAAGGTTCAGAAACCAAAAATTGAAAACTTCAATATGGATTGGAGTCGATTCGTCGATGAAAATGGTACATGGCTGCAGACTGTGGACAACCATTGGAATCTAGCCGGGCCCCTGGACAACGACCAGCGCGCCAGGCTGGATCGACGGGGAGTGTGCCTAAGCTGCCATAAAACGATTCCGAAAGGAGATCTCGCGGTATCGCTGATGCACCATGTCGCCGAAGCCGCTGGCGTGAAGATCGACAACCCCATGCACAAGGATATTTTGAACAAGACGATGCGCATCGGCGCGTGGGTACAGGTGCTCGGCGGAATGCTTGGCGCACTGATTCTGCTTTACATTTTATATATCATACGGAGGGCTTTACGTGGACGAAAGGGTGGTTGATACGCTAAAAGATATCAAAAAAGAGTTGAACGAGGCACAGAAGTTGAAAGAGAGGGAGGCCGAAAAAAAGAAGAGAGAGAAAGCGGAAGCCGAATCTTTCGAGAAAATAATGCAAGAAGAGGGTGCGAAAAAGATATGAAAATCGTATTTATGGGTACGCCGGAATATGCCGATCTTATTTTAAAAAAACTTATCGAGGCGGAGTCTATGGAGATAGCCGCAGTCTATACGCAGCCGGATAAGCCAGTGGGGCGCAAAAAGGTGATGACTCCTCCACCAGTGAAGATAACCGCCCAAAATGCCGGGATCGAACTATTTCAGCCGCAGACACTGCGCGATGAGAGTGTAGCGGCACATATATCGTCGCTCGATCCAGATTTTATCGTCGTTGCGGCATATGGGCAATTACTTCCGCGCTCTATTTTGGATATTGCCCCATGTATCAATCTCCACGCTTCGCTGCTGCCGAAATATCGAGGAGCCAGTCCAATCCAGCAAGCGCTTTTGAATGGAGATAAAGAGACCGGCGTTACGGCGATGCTGATGGAAGAGGGGCTCGACAGTGGACCGCTTCTGGCATGGAACGTCACGCCGATCACGATGAAAGACAGAAAAAACGCACTATTTGTGCGTCTTGGCGAAATGGCGGCACGGTTGAGTGTAGAGGTACTGGAAAGCTTCGGGCGACTAAGAGCTTTGCCGCAGTGCGATGCCGATGCAAGCTACTGTAAAAAGATCACGAAAAAAGATGGCGAAGTGACGTTTTATATGAGTGCCGAAGAGATATACAATCGCTTCAGGGCGTACGAAGGGTGGCCGGGCATACATCTGCCAAGCGGGTTGAAACTTCTGGAATTGGATCCACCACTGTCTCTTTTAAAGAAGAAATCGCCAGGAACGATCGTGGCGGTGGAAGATAAAAGTGTGACTGTCGCTTGCAAAAAAGGGGCTTTGCAAATATTGCGAGTGCAGCCACCGTCGAAAAAACCGATGGATGCGGCGAGCTATATTCGCGGCAAGAGGCTTGGCGTTGACGATCTATTCGTTTGAAACTCTACCCTCTACGCAAAAGTGGCTGATCGAGGCGCTGAAGGCAGGACATCTGGAGATACCAAGCGCGGTGCTTGCAAAAAACCAGACTGAAGGTATCGGGAGCAGGGGAAACCGATGGATCGGCAAAGAGGGTAATTTTTTCGCCTCCGTCGCACTCTGCGAGTCGATGCTTCCAGACGATCTTCCGATAACCGCTGCTTCGATCTATTTTATGTGGAATATGAAAAAAGTGCTGCAAAACGAAGGATCCAGGGTATGGGTGAAGTGGCCGAACGACCTCTATCTACAAAGCCGCAAAATAGGGGGCTGCATCACTTCCAAAAAAGGATCTGTTCTTATTGCGGGTATTGGCGTAAATATTGTCGATGCACCCCGTGATTTCGGGCTTTTGGATATAAAAATCGAACCTGAAGAGCTGCTATATAGATTTGTCGCACAGATCGAGCGAGCTCCATCGTGGAAGCAGATTTTTAGCAATTTTTGTTTAGAATTTGAAAAGAGTAAAAGGTTTTCCACTCATATAGAGAACGAAAGAGTGGATTTGTCGGATGCTTCGTTGCACGAAGATGGTTCGATCACGATAGGAAACAGAAAGGTCGTCAACTTAAGATGAGCGAAATAATCACGATAGCCAATCAAAAAGGCGGAGTGGGCAAAACTACGACGGCGGTCAACCTGGCCGCCTCTTTGGCCGTTGCGGAGAAAAAGGTGCTTTTGATCGATGCCGATCCTCAGGCCAATGCCACCACGAGCCTGGGTTTCCACAGGAACGATTACGAGTACAATATCTACCATGTGCTAATAGGCGCCAAGAAGATTTCCGACACGATTTTGAAAACGACACTTCCCACACTCAATATCGTACCTTCGAATATTGGCCTGGTAGGTCTGGAAAAAGAGTTTTACGATAGTAAAACCCGTAAAGGGCGCGAGCTTATCCTTAAAAGAAAGATCGATGAGGTAAAAAAAGAGTACGACTACATCATCATCGATTCGCCACCAGCACTCGGACCGATTACGATCAATGCTTTGAGCGCTGCCAATTCGGTAATTATTCCCATTCAGTGTGAGTTTTTCGCGCTCGAGGGTTTGGCGCAGCTGCTGAATACAATTCGCCTGATCAAAAAGACAATCAATCCAAAACTGAAGATAAAGGGATTTTTGCCTACGATGTACAGTAATCAGAACAATCTGTCGAAGCAGGTTTTTGCAGATTTGACGCAGCATTTCAGAAATAAACTCTTCAAGGCGGAAAATGACGAGTTTATCGTCATCCCGCGGAATATCAAGCTGGCCGAGAGCCCGAGTTTCGGCAAGCCTGTCATTCTTTACGATGTCAAATCGACCGGATCGAGGGCCTATCAGCATCTGGCCCAAGCGATTCTTGCGAGCTGAGTGGCGATATGGCTAAAAAGAGCAAATCTCTCGGGCGAGGACTTGGCGCTATTTTGGGCGAAGTCGCCGAGGCATACGAAAACGAGTTCAAGAGCGAGGAAGAGGGTGGCGAAGGGCGCATCGTCGAGCTGCCAATCGAAGAGATCGTGCCCAATCCATATCAGCCGCGTACACATTTCGATGAATCTTCAATCAAGGAGCTCTCCGAATCCATAAAGCGGCACGGCCTGTTGCAACCGGTGGTCGTGATCGAACAGAATGGAGAATATGTTCTGATAGCCGGAGAGCGACGAGTAAGAGCCAGTAAAATGGCCGGCATCGAAAAGGTTCGGGCCATTGTGGCCCAGATCGATCGCAGCCGCTTTAGAGAGCTGGCACTCATCGAAAATATCCAACGCGAAGAGCTGAACCCGGTTGAGCTGGCTCGCTCGTACCAGGAGCTGATCGACGAATACGGCATCACACAAGAAGAGCTTTCCAAAATCATTTATAAAAGCAGAAGCCAGATCGCGAACACTCTCAGGCTGCTTCAGCTGAGCGATTATGTGCTGAAAAAGCTTGAATCGTCACAGATATCGCAAGGGCATGCGAAAATTCTTGTAGGCTTGAGCGAAAAGGAGCAAAAAGTCATCTGCGATACGATTGTCGGCCAAAAGCTGAGCGTCCGGGAGACAGAGCAGCTGGTTGCCGGAATGAAAGGCAAAACAGTCAAGCCCAAAAAAGCAAAAGAGATGAAGCCAGGGGGTCTCGATCTGAAATATTACGCCGATCTGATCAAAGAGAAAGTCCCTTTCGATGTTACCGTCCGAAACGACAAGGTTGAAATATCTTTCGGAAACGAAGATGAGTTGAAAGATTTCATTCGACGGTTTACATTGAAATAGAGCCCTGTAGACCCTGGCAAAGGGGACTTCAAAGCCCTCGGTAAAAAGAGGGTTTGAAAGTATCCTTAATTTTGAATTTTGGATAAATATGATAACATTGCCCAATTTTTAGAAAGGAGCACGTGCATATGCTGGATATTAGTCTCTCGCTAATGCTTCTGGTCGCTATCGTCTTTTTGGCGTTGCTGATTGTATTGAACAGCTGGCTCTATCAACCGCTTATCTCTTTCATGGATGAGCGCGATAAAACCATTCGCAAGGATCTTGAAAACGTTCAGGGCGATACATCGCAGATCGAAGAGCTGAAAGCGAAAACGGAAGAGGTGATCGCAAAAGCCAAAAGTGAAGCGGCTGCGTTACGCAATAGAACGGTCGAAGAGTCGAAAATGCTTGCGCAAAGCAAGATCGAGGCCAAAAAAGAGGAGCTTGAAAAGGCTTACCAGGAGTTTCTCTCTTCATTGAAGAGCGAAGAACAGACACTCAAGAGTGAATTGCTTTCCCAGATGCCTCTATTCAAAGAGTCTCTGAAAGCGAAATTCAGCCAAATCTAAAGGAGAGAACGTGCGAAAATTGACGGTATTGGCTGTAATGCTTCTCCCTGCGGCTCTTTTGGCTTCAGGTCATGAAGCGGCATCCGGTGGTACGGATTTTGTGCCGAGGCTGGTGAACTTCATCATATTCGCTGCGATAATCTATTATCTCCTGGCCGATCCGATAAAAAATTTCTTCAAAGGCCGCAGCGCTTCGATCGCTGCAGAGTTCGAAGAGGTGCAAAATCGGCTAAAAGCGGTCAGAAAAGCGAAAGAAGATGCAAAAGCAGCATACGAAGAGGCTCAAAGAACTGCGGAAGATATAATCGAATCCGCCAAAAAAGAGTCTCAGTTGTTGGCTAAAAAGCTTGACGAACAGCTCCAAGTGGAACTAGAAAATCTTGAAAAACTCCAAGAGGAGAAGATGGAAGTAGAGAAGAGGCAGATGGTCAGAAAGACTGTCTCGGAAGTGCTTTCCGAACTCTTCAAGGGTGATGCGATCGCCATGGATGAGAAGAAGTTCGTCAATCTCATTATGAAAAAGGTGGCGTAAATGAATCAGCTTGTAGCTAAACGTTATGTCAAAGCCTTGATTGAATCGCTCGGAGAGAAAAACATCAAAGCGGCACAAAGAAGTCTCGCAAAAATCGCCAAGATTTTTGAAGATGAAAAATTCGCTGAATTGATGATATCCCCCGAGGTCAAAAAAAATCAAAAAGAGCAGCTCATCATCGAGCTTCTTGGGAAAAAAGCGGATCCGAAACTGGTCAATTTCGTCAAGACGCTCGGTATTCACAACCGGTTTGGTCTGATTCCTGAAATCGCCACTCTTTTGCAAAAAGAGATCGAGCGTATGGAAAACCGTTATGAAGGCGTCGTCGAAAGCAAAAAACCACTCGATCAAAAACAGCTCAAAGAACTTGAAAAATCATTGAGCCGTTACGTCAATGCCAAGGTTATACTTCGTCATACAAAGAGTGACCGCGACGGCATCAAGGTGATGGTGGAAGATCTGGGTATAGAAGCGAGCTTCTCCAAAGAGAGAGTCGCTTCGGATATGATCAACCATATATTAAAAGCATTGTAAAACAAACGAAAGGAGATCGGTAGTGTCTAAACTTCAAGCAGATGAGATCAGCTCGATCATCAAAGAGAGAATAGAGAGTTTTGAGCTGAGCGTCGATATTGACGAAACAGGAAGAGTTGTCAGTGTTGGTGATGGAATCGCTCAGGTATTTGGCCTGAACAACGTCATGGCCGGCGAAATGGTGGAATTTGAAAGTGGTGAGCGCGGTATCGTGCTCAACCTCGAAGAGGCGAGTGTCGGTATCGTTATTCTCGGAAAAGGTCTCGATATCGTAGAGGGAATGAGCGTAAAGCGCTTGGGACGCCTTTTAAAGGTGCCGGTAGGACCTGAAATTGTCGGACGTGTCGTCAATGCTCTTGGTGAGCCTATCGATGGAAAAGGCCCGATCGAAACGAAAGAGTCACGCTTTGTCGAAGAGAAAGCACCTGGCATCATGGCACGTAAATCGGTCCATGAGCCGCTTCAGACCGGTATCAAGGCGATCGATGCGCTCGTTCCAATCGGACGCGGACAACGTGAGCTTATCATCGGTGACCGCCAAACCGGTAAAACGACCGTAGCTATCGACTCGATCATCAGCCAAAAGGGACAGGGAGTCAAATGTATCTATGTCGCTATTGGGCAAAAGCAATCGACAGTAGCTTCTATCGTTCGTAAACTCGAAGAGCATGGAGCGATGGAATATACAATCGTAGTAAACGCAGGTGCTTCGGAATCTGCTGCACTCCAATATCTTGCACCATATACAGGTGTGACGATGGGTGAATATTTCCGCGACAACGGCCAGCACGCTCTTATCATATATGATGATTTGAGCAAGCACGCCGTCGCATATCGTGAAATGTCTCTTATCCTTCGCAGACCTCCGGGCCGTGAAGCCTACCCTGGTGACGTTTTTTATCTGCACTCACGACTTCTCGAGCGTGCAGCGAAGCTAAGCGACGAAAGAGGAGCGGGCTCCTTGACTGCGCTTCCGATTATCGAAACGCAAGCGGGTGACGTATCGGCGTATATTCCGACCAACGTAATTTCGATTACAGATGGTCAGATCTTCCTTGAAACGAAACTCTTCAACTCTGGTATCAGACCTGCGATCAATGTCGGTATCTCCGTCTCTCGTGTCGGTGGTGCTGCACAGATCAAAGCAATGAAACAGGTTTCTGGTACACTTCGACTCGACCTTGCGCAGTATCGCGAACTCGAAGCGTTCGCCCAGTTTGCCAGTGACCTCGATGAAGCTACCCGCGCACAGCTCGAACGAGGTGCCAGGATGGTCGAGGTTTTGAAACAGCCTGCATACTCTCCGCTGCCTGTCGAAAAACAGATACTTGTCATCTATGCCGGAGCGAATGGATATCTCGACGATATTCCAGTCGATGCAGTAACGAAATTCGAAGCGGAACTCTACCCATTCGTAGAAGCGAATTATCCTGAACTCCTTACGCAAATACGTGAAAAGAAGAAAATCGATGACGAGATCGAGGAATTGATAAAAAAAGCGCTGGAAGATTTCAAAACTTCGTTCAGCGCTTAAGGATAAGGATCAACGATGGCCAATTTGAAAGAGATCAAGCTTCAGATAACGAGCGTCAAGGGAACCCAGAAGACGACCCGTGCCATGAAGCTGGTTTCGCAGGCGAAACTGAAGCGTGCCGAAGAGCTAGCGAAGCGCTCACGCGTGTACGCACAGAAGCTCGATGAGCTCGTCAGTGAGATCGCCTACGAAATCAATCAAAACAGAGTGGGTGGAAGCGACAGCCGTCTTGTACAGGCGGACCTTCCTGTAACCACGGTCGATATCATATGTCTAAGCGCCGACAAAGGTCTTTGCGGCGGCTTCAACGTTACGACTCTGAAGAAGACTTTGGAGCTTATCAGAGAGTACAAAAAGAAGCGTGTAGCGGTGCGTCTGCGCGTCGTGGGAAGAAAAGCGATCGATTATTTCAGATACAATGGGCAGCCGATGCTCGATGAAGTCGTCGGATTGAGCGCATCTCCCGATTACAAGCAGGCTGCTGATTTCATTCGTGCATCACTCGACGATTTCAACGAAGAAAAGACAGATCGCATCGTTTTTGTATATAACGGTTTTAAAAATATGCTGACACAGGAATTGCGCGTACACCAGCTTCTTCCTGTGGATATTTCGACCGTGGAACCCAGGGAGTTGAAATCGAGTATCGAATACGAGCCCGAAGGTCACGAAGAGCTGCTTAACGCTCTTTTGACCAAATATGTTGAATACAGTATGTACTATGGATTGCTCGATTCTCTTGCAGCCGAGCACAGTGCCCGTATGCAGGCAATGGACAATGCAACGAAAAATGCATCTGAACGCGTTAACGAACTGACTGTTGCGTACAACAAGGCACGTCAGGAATCTATCACTACCGAGTTGATCGAAATCATCAGCGGTATGGAAGCACTGAAATAAAAGAAGGAGAAGGAATGACAGGTAAAATTGTACAGGTCATGGGGCCGGTCGTCGATGTCGATTTTGAAGACTATCTTCCGGCAATCAACGAAGCACTAGAAGTCAATTATGAAGTTGAGGGTGGCAACCAACGTTTGGTTCTAGAGGTTGCGAGCCACATCGGCGACAATCGTGTAAGAACGATCGCTATGGATATGAGTGAAGGTCTCGTACGCGGCATGGAAGCCAAGGCTACCGGCGCACCGATCAAAGTACCCGTTGGTGAAGAGGTTCTTGGGCGTATATTCAACGTAATCGGCGAGACGATCGACGAAGGTGAAAAACTCGAGGCGAAAAATCACTGGAGCATACACCGCGATCCGCCTGCGTTTGAAGATCAAAGCACGAAGGCCGAGATTTTCGAAACCGGAATCAAGGTCGTCGATCTTTTGGCGCCATATGCAAAAGGTGGTAAAGTCGGACTCTTCGGTGGTGCCGGCGTCGGTAAAACCGTCATCATTATGGAGCTTATCCACAACGTTGCATTCAAGCATAGCGGTTATTCCGTATTTGCAGGTGTTGGTGAGCGTACCCGTGAAGGAAACGACCTTTACAACGAAATGAAAGAGTCGAACGTTTTGGACAAAGTTGCACTCTGCTATGGCCAGATGAGTGAGCCTCCAGGCGCACGTAACCGTATCGCGCTCACCGGTCTGACAATGGCTGAATATTTCCGTGATGAAATGGGACTCGACGTTTTGATGTTCATCGACAACATTTTCCGTTTCGCTCAGGCTGGTTCCGAGATGTCAGCGCTTCTTGGCCGTATCCCTTCAGCCGTTGGTTATCAGCCGACACTTGCGCGTGAAATGGGTGCTCTTCAAGAGCGTATCACTTCGACGGCAAAAGGTTCTATTACATCCGTCCAGGCTGTTTATGTTCCAGCGGATGACCTGACCGACCCGGCACCGGCATCAGTTTTTGCCCATCTCGACGCCACTACGGTACTGAACCGAAAAATTGCGGAAAAAGGTATCTATCCTGCGGTTGACCCGCTCGATTCTACAAGCCGCATGCTCGATGCCGCGATTATCGGTGAAGAGCACTATAATGTCGCTCGTGGCGTACAGTCCGTGCTTCAAAAATATAAAGATCTGCAAGATATCATTGCGATCCTGGGTATGGATGAGCTCTCCGAAGAGGATAAAAAGACTGTCGAACGTGCACGTAAAATCGAACGTTTCCTTTCCCAGCCTTTCTTCGTCGCAGAAGTGTTTACCGGTGCTCCGGGAAAATATGTAACGCTCGAAGATACCGTCAAAGGTTTCAAAGGACTCCTTGAAGGCGAGTACGACGACCTGCCGGAAGCGGCATTCTATATGGTCGGCAACATGGAAGAAGCAATGCAAAAGGCTGAAGCGCTCAAGGCCAAAGCATCCTAATCAAAGGATAATCATGGATACAATGAAATTAGAGATTGTCACCCCGATCGGCCCTATCTTTACAGGTGAGGTAAAATCGGCGACATTTCCCGGTATCGAAGGAGAGTTCGGTGTGCTTCCGGAGCACGCCTCTCTCGTTTCGCTTCTGGATGCCGGTGTGATAGAGATAGAAAAGGCCGATGGCAAAAAAGAGTCTATCGTCGTCGATTCCGGATATGTCAAAGTTGACGAATCAAAGACACTTGTAGTCGTCGAGGGTGCTGTGCCAATCACCGGTGCGACCGAAAGTGAAATAGCCAAAGCTATCGAAGAGGCCAAAGAGCTTGTGAAAAAAACGAGCAATTCGGACTTTGCCATTGCAAATGTAGAGGCCAAAGTAGAAGCTGCCGCAAAAACAAGATTTTAAAAAATGATCGACATCGTTGTCGGTTACCTCAGCCGAAGCGGCCCCATCACGATTGGAGTGTTGGGGTTGCTCTCTTTATACCTCCTTATCGCCGTATGGACATTTGTTTATAGATATCTGGTGTTGTCACGATGGCTCTCGAGAGAGAACGAATCACTGGAGCAACTACATATGGGTTCGGCTACTGTTTCATCCAGATCCGTTCTTAAAAGCTGCCTGAAAAAGAGTCTAACCTCCAATGAAAAGCTTTTGCAGATGTGCGCTCATGCATCGACAAAGGAGGCTACCAAAGGCTTGACAATACTATCTTTGATAGCGAGCACTTCGCCTTTTGTCGGTCTTTTTGGAACTGTCGTTTCCATTTTGGAAGCCTTTGCAGGCCTTGGTGTTCAAAAGAGTGCTACATTGAGTATCGTAGCTCCTGCAATCAGTGAAGCACTCGTAGCCACGGCAGCCGGAATCTTTGTGGCTATTTTCGCTTATACATTTCATCTTCTACTTAGACGTAGGGCGTATGAGCTGACCACGACTATCGAGATGCAGATCGATCTTTTGTTGGCAAACCGAGCAGATAGAAAATAAGATGCAATACCCATGGGATGAAGCTCCGGACCTGAATATAACACCATTGGTTGATATTATGCTGGTGCTTATGGCTATTTTGATGGTTACAGCTCCAACAATCGTATATCAAGAAAATATTACACTTCCTCAAGGCTCCAAAACAAGATCGCTACAAAAGGTCAAATCCCTCGAGATTCGCATGGACCGCAAAGGCATTATCTATTTTGGCAAAGAGAAATTTGACAAAATGGACTTTCCGGATCGTTTTGCACTTAAAACATCTTCGATCGACAAAAACATACCGGTATATATAAGGGCTGATGAGCGTCTTTCGTACAAGGATGTGATGTTTTTGTTGAAAACCGTCAAAGAAGCCGGATTTTCAAAGGTTTCGCTGGTTACCAATGGATAGAAATTTTCTATATTTTTTTATAGGCGGAATCGCTTCCATACTTTTTTATCTGCTTATCATCGCTCTCTTTTTCGCTTTTTTCAACGACCGCAGGCATGCTACTCGCTATGTGCCAAACAGATCGCAATCTATCGAGGTCTCGATTATGCAGGCACCGAAAAAACCCCATAAAGCCAAAATGATGAAGCGAAAGCAAAAAGAGAGTGTGAAATCTTTAAAAAAAAGAGCGACGAAGAGCACTCCCAAGCCGCCTGCTAGAAGAAAATCGACATCCAAGGCTGTGGCTTCACTGTTTGCCACCGTAAAAACATCCAAGCCCGTAGGCGCCTCCAGGGCATCACGCCTTGCCAATGCACCGAAAATCAAATATAAGCCTACCGAAAACTTCTCAAGCAAGGAGTCCAAAAGAGCGCGCGAAATGATTAAAGATTTAAATCTAAGCAAGCCGTCGATCAACATCTCCTCCAAAAGCGGAGGGAAGGGCGAAGTGGATAAGTATATGACGAGAATTTATGAAATTCTCTACTCGTCCTGGCAGCCGGACAGAATCTTTGCAGGTGTACATGCCACTGTAAGAATGAAGATAGCTCCAGATGGAAAATTTGATTATACTATCCTATATCCTTCGGATAATCAAGCTTTCAATGAGAGCCTGATAGAATACCTCAAACAGCTACAATCGAAAGGTTTCCCTCCCCGCAAGGGAGACAAAGAGCTCGTCGTAGATGTAGAATTCAAAGCAAAGGAGTAGATGTGCGCATATTTTTGTTTATGGTGATCGGCCTTTGCCTTTTTGCCTCGGATGCCACTCTTGAAATTGTAAAAAGTGCCGATAATCGTCCCGGTATCGCTCTGCAAGATGCTTCAACTTTCGGAAACGATTTGGTGAAACAGAAGTTTTTCAAACTTATCGTGGGGGACCTGAAAGTTTCTGCCCACTTTAAAGTCGATTCGACCTATCGGTATTCCGAATACGAGAGTATTGTAGATCCTATGCTTAAAAGTGGCGACTATCTGATTCGTTATCGGTTCAGAGAGGGAAGCTCTCAGGCGCTTTTCATGGATATGCGCGCCTATGCGCTTCCGGCAGCGGATATAATCTACGAGCGAAGCTATCGCGTCACCAACAGGGCCAGATATCCATTTCTTGTCCATCAAGCCATCATCGATTTCAACGATTTTTTAAAAATGCCCAGTGTCGCCTGGATGAAGCGATATGTTATCTTTTCTGAATACACAAAGCCCAAGCACTCCGATATCGTAGTGGCAGACTACACGCTAACGTATAGAAAAACCCTTGTCAGTGGAGGACTGAATATTTTTCCAAAGTGGGCTGACAGGCAGCAAAGAGGAATATATTATACAAAAATCGGCCGCCTGCGTCCAATTCTTTACTATTACAATATCTATACGGGAAAACAGCATAAAGTGGCTTCGTCCGACGGAATGCTCGTATGTTCCGATGTGAGCAGGGATGGTAAACGCCTTCTTTTGACGATGGCTCCTAATGGACAGCCTGATGTCTATCAATACGATACGACATCGGGCCTGAAGCAGCGGCTGACGTTCTATCCGGGCATAGATGTGTCTGCCAATTATATAGATGGTGAAAAACGGATCGTTTTTGTCTCTGACAGGCTCGGATACCCCAATATATTTGCCTCTAAAATCGGCAGTAGAGCCGTGGAGCAGATCGTATTTCATGGCAAAAACAACAATGCGTGTAGTGCACATGGAAAATATATTGTCTATAGCAGCAGGGAGAGTGACAATGCATTCAGCTCCAACACGTTCAATCTCTATCTTATTTCCACCCAGACAGACTATATACGACGGTTGACAGCCAGTGGCGTCAATCAATTTCCGAAATTTTCCGATGATGGAGAGAGTGTGATATATATAAAGCACTATGCTTCGCAAAGCGCACTTGGAATCATACGGCTTGATTACAATGAAGGATTTCTGTTTCCACTCAAAGGACGGCGCATCCAATCGATCGACTGGTAATCATCCGTTTAAGCATCCTTGTATTAATGAAATAAATATTTAACACATAAATAAGAAATTGCGTGGTATTATTGCCCAAATTGTGCATCATACTTCATTTAGTGGGATTTTATATGCCCGCATGAGCGAGAATGGATGTGGTGCTTAATAAAAATCAAGGAGAGAAAAAGATGAAAAAAAGTTGGATAATCGCAGCAATCGCTGCAGCCATGTTGATGACCGGGTGTTCGCAAAAAGAGCCGGAGGTGGATATGACAAAACAGACTGCCTCCCAAGAAAGTGTGGCCGAGCCAATAACTGAAGCAGATAGCGTCGTTGGCACGATAGCCGGAGGTGAAGAGTCGAGCGATATTTCTTCGTTAACGGAAAATTCAAGAATGGCGCAAATCAAAGAGCTCGAAGCTCAGGCGAAAAAGATATATTTCGATTTCGACAAATATAATATCCGCCCTGATCAGGAGCCACGCGTGGATTACGATGCCAATCTTTTCTCTTCGGATACCGCAAAGGATCTGACGATCAAGGTCGAGGGAAATTGTGATGAATGGGGTACCGACGAATACAACTATGCACTGGGTCTAAAGCGCGCGAGAAGCGTGCGTGACGCACTCACTGTCAGAGGTATAGACAAAAACCGTATGGTCTTGATCAGTTATGGAGAGAGCAATCCTGTCTGCACGGAGCACAATAGAGAGTGCTGGAGAAAAAACCGTCGCGTAGAATTTGAACTTCTTCCCTAATCTATGAAAAAAATTCCTCTTTTACTTCTGATGGTCTTGGGAGCCTTCGCGGCCAACCCGGAGCCATCGGCTTTCGGTGCCGGTAACCTCGATTCATCCAATCCCTATGGTTTGAGTAGTGAAGAGAAGCATATTCTCAAAAACAAAAAAGCGATTGAAACATTACGGAAAATCGTACAAAAACAGCAGCAGATCGTTCAGGAAAACAGAGAGCGAATCGATGGGTTGCGAAGTATCATAGAGGGCTTGAATGCCAAGATAAAGCGATACGACGAAGCTTTGAAAACTGTCGATGACCTAAATAGAAGTATAGAGCTTCTCGATGAAAAGATCGGGGCTATCGAGAAAACGGATCAGAAAAATTTCGACCAAATTCGCCAGGTTCTTCAGGAGCTTGGATCGCTGATTGACTCAATCAATGAAAAATATGTAGACAAAGAACGATTCGGAAAACTTGAATCGGCATTTTTGCAATTCAAGAGCGCTTATGAGGCTTATGCAAAAAAGAGTGATTTGAGTGGAAAATCCAATGCAAAGATCTTTTCCGAGGCAAAAAGTTTTTTTAAAAAGAGGGCTTATGATGATGCAAAGATCAGATTCGAGCATCTTGTAAAAAATCACTACAAGCCAGCCACATCCAGCTATTATCTTGGGGAGATAGCTTATAATGAAGGACGATACAAAGATGCTATCGCCTATTATAAAAAAAGTGCTTCACTCTATGACAAAAGTAGTTTCATGCCTACACTTTTGCTGCATACGGCCATCTCTTTTCAGCGAATCGGCAATAAAAAAGATGCCAAGAAATTCTATGAATCCGTAATAGAGTTATATCCGAAGAGCCGAGCGGCCGCCATTGCCAAAAAGATGTTGAAGAAATTATAAATTGGCACAGCGCCATTTTTGGATAAATGATAAAACTTAAGATTACCTAAATAATCGATGTGGTAAAATCTCCTACTTTTTCAAGGAGAATAGATGAAAATCGATGACAACAATGTAGTTTCATTTAATTATGAAGTTAAAGATGCAAAAACTGGTGAAGTGGTAGATTCGAATATGGGTCAAGCACCCCTCTCTTTTATGACAGGAAAGCAGCAGATCATTCCAGGTCTGGAAAAACAGATGAAAGGGATGGGCGCAGGCGAAAATGCCGAAATCCATGTTCCTGCTGCAGAAGCTTACGGCGAATATAACCCTGAAGCGGTACAGACTATGCCCAAAGAGCAATTTGCAGGCATCGAGCTTCAAGAAGGTATGACGCTTTATGGTCAAAGCGAAGATGGACAGACCGTCCAGGTTACCGTCAGAAGCTTTGACGAGAATGAAGTAGTGGTTGACTTCAACCACCCACTCGCAGGCAAAGATTTGATGTTTACGGTAAGTGTAACAGAGGTTCGCGAACCGACTGTTAATGAGTCTCTCAGTGGCCAGGTGGAACAACCGGGTCAAGAAGGTGACAGTTGCGGCACAGGATGTGGCTGCCATTAATTTCATCGCGGCTTCCAGGCCTCTCAAAGAGGCGCTGAAGTCCGCGAATCTACTGAAATCACTACCTCTTAACACTTTCATAATGGGTCAGCCTGGCACTGGCAGGCATACTTTGGCGGCTTTTATGATGCCGGATGCACCGACCATTCGCGGAGACGATCAATTGCTTGAGCAGGCTATTCAATCCTATGATAAACTTATTGTCGAAGACTTTGACAAAGTCTCAAACCTCCAAAAATTGATGCAACTTCTGAAAAAAAATGGCACAAAAGTCATAGCTATCGCTGACAAAATGTCCAATTTTGAACAAACACGAGTATCGTTTGGAGTGCATATAGAGTTGCCACCCCTTGAAGAGCGCCCTGAAGATATCGAGCCTTTGGCGAACAAGTTTTTTGATGAAGCGGCAACGCTTTTTGGTAAAACGCCAACAGAAAATTTTAAAATCGATATGGATTGTCTGGATTTGAGCATGAATGCGTTTTCTCTTAGAAAATCGGTTTTTTTGCACTATCTTTCAGCCAAAATCGACGAGCAGGAGTTGATGTCGCTTATGGAAACCTATCTGCTCAGACAGGTAAAAGATCATGGTGATCTGTATAGGCAGAATCTATCGCTATACGAAGTGCCGTTGATCAGGGCGGGAGCCAAGCGTTACAAAAGTCAGCTCAAGATGTCGCAGGCTTTCGGGCTGAACCGAAATACATTACGAAAAAAGATCAATGAATGGAAGGACTATCTATGAAAAAAACGGCATTTCTATTTCCAGGACAAGGCTCCCAGGCTGTTGGTATGGGGAAATCTTTTGTTGAGCATTCACAAACGGCTTCCTGGATGCTCGAAGCCGCAAGTGAAGCGATCGAGACGGATATGGCCCACCTGATGTTCGAGCCAAACGACCTTCTGGAACGGACCAGATACACACAACCTGCAATATTGCTGGTTTCGATGATGGCTTATCGACTTTTCAAAGAGAAGATTCCTGAAGTCCCAGCTTTTGCATTGGGGCACTCTTTGGGTGAATTTTCGGCGCTGGCATCCGTGGATGCGATCGACTGGCTGGATGCTCTCAAACTTGTCCACCTGCGTGGCAAATTGATGGAGCAGGCTTGCGAAGGCATCGATGTGGGAATGATGGTCGTTTTGGGCCTCGCCGACGAGGATGTAGAAGAGATTTGTCAAGATGCCAGAGATTCGGGTAAAAAGGTATGGCCTGCGAACTACAACGCCGATGGACAGATCGTGATCGCAGGGATCAAGGAGGACCTCAAAAGTATCGAACCTGCACTCAAAGAGGCCAAGGCGCGCCGTGTAATGTTGCTCAATATGTCCGTTGCCAGCCACTGCCCACTTCTCGAGCCGGCCGTGGAGCCTCTCGTAAAAGCTCTTGAGCCGCTTCTTCGTGATGATTTCAGCGCTCCTGTCATCTCCAATGTCACTGCACAGGCATACAACACCAAACCTGAAGCGCTCGATCTTCTGGGGCGACAGCTGGTTTCCCCAGTGCTTTACAAACAGTCTATCCGCAACAACGACGATCTCGTGGACCGTTATATCGAGTTCGGTCATGGCGGTGTGCTCAAAGGGCTTAACCGCCGCACCACCAAAAAGCCTACGCTCGTGGTCGGCGATTATGACTCTCTTGGCGCAGTAATCGACACTGTTTTGGGTGATGGCCGATGATTGTCGGAGTGATGGGTGCCATGCCAGAAGAGATCGATCCGCTTCTCAAACGTCTAGAGAATGTCAAAAAGCATGAAATCGCGGATAACATATACTATACGGCTCTTTATGGATCTTTGGATCTGGTTATAGCCTATAGCAAGATAGGCAAGGTTTTTTCGGCGCTTACAACTTCGATAATGATAGAGAAGTTTGGCATACAAAAGCTGCTCTTTTCAGGTGTTGCCGGCGCGATCAACCCCTCTTTGAAAATAGGAGATCTGATAGCGGCCACAAAACTGTGTCAGCATGATTTGGATATCACGGCTTTCGGGCATCCATATGGCTATGTTCCCGAAGGAAGAGTGTTTGTAGAGGCGGATACTAATCTGCTCGAGATCGCTTCTGACGTAGCGCGTAAAAAAGGGATAGCGTTAAAGCGTGGCATCGTTGCTACCGGCGATCAGTTCGTGGCAGATGCCGCCCGCAAAGAGTGGATCGGTAAAACGTTCGGTGCAGATGCGCTGGAGATGGAGGGAGCGGCTGTCGCTGTCGTGTGCGACGCTTTGGATATTCCGTTTTTTGTGCTGCGCGCTATCAGCGATGCAGCCGACATGGATGCTGGTTTCGATTTCGATACGTTTTTGCAAAGTTCGGCCATAAAAAGTGCCGATTTCATCTTCTCGATGCTCGATGCGATCGATCAAGCTTAGCAAAAAGATTCTTCGCGCCGCCGGCAAGGCGAATGCGAAGTATCGTCTGATAGAAGATGGAGACAGGGTGCTTGTGGGGCTTAGCGGCGGAAAAGACTCGATAACGCTGATCCATCTGCTGAAACATATGCAAAGACATGCACCTTTTGATTTTGAATTTAAAGCCGTGACGGTAAGCTACGGTATGCCGCAGGAGCGTTACGATGCGCTCGAAGCCCACTGCGAGGCGTATGGTATTCCCCACGAAGTGTACAGGACGAATATCTATGACGTGGCGCAGGATACGATCCGTCAAAACAGCTCTTTTTGCAGCTATTTTTCGAGAATGAGACGCGGAGCGCTCTATACAAAAGCGAAAGAGGGCGGATACAACAAAGTGGCGCTTGGTCACCATTTGGACGATGCCGCCGAAAGCTTTTTTATGAATATGCTCTACAATGGAACGATGCGTTCGATGGCCCCCATATACAAAAGCACCAAAGGTTTTCATGTAATACGCCCACTGCTGTGGGTCAGGGAGCGTCAGACCGCCGCTTTTGCCGAAGAGAACGGTATCGCTACCATAGGAGACGAGGCGTGTCCAGCCATGAAAATGCAGGTTAAGATGCCACACGCCAGGGAGAGCACCAAGGCGATGCTCGAAGAGTGGGAGAGCAAGTTTCCCGACCTCTTTAAAAGTTTCAAAGCGGCATTTTCACATCTTCAGCCCGACACTTTCATGGATGAGAAATATCTAAACCGATAGCTTCCCAAAAAGGATTACGATGGTAAAAACGAATAAACTGGCTGTTTTGATAGATGCGGACAATGCCCAACCTTCAATCATCGACGCCCTTCTTGCAGAGATCGCCAAATATGGCACTGCGAGTGTAAAGAGAATATATGGCGATTGGACTCTCCCGCAGCTTAAAGGATGGAAAGAGGTGCTTTTGACGCACTCTATCCAGCCTATCCAGCAGTTTGGCTACACGACTGGGAAAAATGCCACGGATAGCGCGATGATCATAGATGCCATGGATCTGCTCTATACCGGAAACTTCGATGGATTCTGCATAGTGAGCAGCGATAGTGATTTCACCAAGCTCGCCGCCCGCATCAGGGAGTCCGGGCTGACGGTTTACGGATTTGGCGAGAAAAAGACCCCGGTTCCTTTCGTGTCGGCCTGTGACAAGTTCATCTACACCGAAGTGTTGCGAGCCGATGAAGAGAGCGTAGAAGGGGGTGAAGTCCAGGTGCCGATCAAGAAGCTCTCCAGCGCCGAGCTCAGGCGCGACAAAAAGCTGATCAGGTTGCTTGCAGATGCCGTGGATGCCGCCAGTGACGAGAGTGGATGGGCTCATCTTGGGGCGATGGGCAACTATATCGCCAAACAGTCGCCGGATTTCGACCCGCGCAACTACGGTTATAAGAAACTGAGCGAACTGGTGCGTGCCACTGGGCTTTTTGAGATTGAAGAGCAGATGACCCATCGTGGAGCCAAGGCTGTCTATATCCGCAACAAAAGACGCAGAGGATAGTCACATCCCCTGAAGGAGTATGGTCCAAAGCCCTTCAATATCCTCATCTTCCATATGGATCGTGGAAAGAGTCTCGAAAAGTGCGGCAATTTTGTCTGTGCGGTAGCGCAGGCCAACCGCACATGAAGGGTGTGATGGCAGATACGCCCGTACAAGAGACACCTCTTTTTCAATGGGACCTCCGCATGCGAAGCAGTGTGTAGGCGTGTGAAGCCTTCCTTCGTGTGCCAACAGAGACACGTATGCTTCAATGGCACTACGCTTGGGGTTTTGAAGGTGCCATACAGATGCGTAATATTCAAGCAAATTGAAATAGAAACTTTCTGGTATTTCTATATCGCGTAGATGCTTGTAGAGCAGTGAGTTGAAGTTTTGCCAGATTTGCAGGCGGCTACGTATTTTTAGCCAGGGATATCCAAGGTGTATGACATTTCGTAAACGGGGTAGAAAAGGGGTGAAATCACGCTCAATTTCGAAATCTATTTTAAAGCCGGCAGTCACGATAGGATGCCTGGCTCCATAGAAACGGTATAGTGTATATAATGTATTTGATGTAATAACTGTGGCAATTGTGTCTTCATTCTTCGCTTTTTTTACATTAAGGATGTAGCCTTGCATGTAGTTCCTTGGAGTATGGGGGA
>JAMOOM010000004.1 GCA_027065515.1 Campylobacterales bacterium | reverse complement strand
GACAAGCTTCAGGAAGTGATGGATATCTACGAGGCGCAGCTACGGGCTGCTTGATAATGCGAACCGGGAAGGAAATTGCGAACTTTACTTGACACTATCTGACACTATCGGTAGTGGTTTAGCCATCTATATATCCCATGGTTTAAATTCATACGGAGTGGAAAAGATTTACGTTATCGGGGGGCTTTGAAAGCATATCTTTGGGCCTGGAGGGAAGTAAGGGGCAGTGGAAAATCAGGGATGGTGGTTTTATGGAGATGATTTTGAAGGGGAGGTGGAATGGACAAATCAGAGCATATGAACATAGCCCGTTTCTGGCTCAATTGCAATGGTTATTTTTTCATCTTCTCCTGCTGTGGCACAATCAGTCATACAAAATTGGATTCTGCATTGGGTTGACATTAATCTATCATATGGCCCCGTAGCCGTACTTGAATCTCCATAATATGGCCTGCCTATATCATCAAACGATATCCTTTTGGCCGCACTTCCACAATTACTGAAAACGACATCTTTGATGCCAAATTTACGTTCGATATTCATCGCTTTTGTAGCACGAGCGTCGCTATATTCAATGCCGGTGCCACCACTTGTATATCCACCGGTCAACCTTTTGGTTTTATCTTCGGGATTGACGGCGATTTCAGATGGGTCAGGCTTGCCTGTATGAGTAAATGCATCGGAAAAAATTGTATAAGCCCAGGCATTTCCCAAAGCGGTATCACTACTGTTGGAAAAAAAAATCTGCCATCTCTCTTTGTACCAATCACTTTTTTGAGGGTCATACTTATCATCAATCATTGCTAAATGCTGGGTATATCTAATATGAGAGAGCACCTGATCGGCAACTTCTCGAAGTTTGTCTTCGGAGAATCTGGGCAAAAGCACCGCTGTCATAATACCAACAATAACGATAACGGCGATCAATTCAATCATAGAGAAAGCTTTTTTCATGGAGAAACCTCGGGTATAACTGGTTTTACCAATTATACCACAAGGAATAAAGAATTATTTAATCTCTTCGGCCTTTTTGACATCGTAGAGAATATCGTCCATCGGATGGCGATACATCGGCATACCAAGACGCTTTTCATCAAGTACGTGACCGATGAATCCGATAGTCCGCCCAAGAATGAAGAAAGAGTTGAGCGTACCGCTCTCGATAAACTCGTTGATCTCTTCTTCGCTATAACCAAGGGCACGCCACATATCTACCATCAGAATGCCGATGGTTCCATCGACGTTGAGAATAAGGTTGTCTTTTTTGGATGTGGTAAGCTGCTCAACCTCAAGCGCATAATCAAGCAGAGAAGTCGATGGAAAAAACTCTTTCGCATATTTTTTCAACCCCTCTACACGCTTGTCGGGATTGCGCAGGGACTTGATACGGTGTCCAATGCCTGGAATCGGAATACCCTGTTTTTTCATATATGCGAGGAACTCCTGCGGAGTCATATTGTTGTCATTTGCATACTTGAAATACTTCGCAGCACCGTCAATCGCCCCACCAAATCGTGGTCCGATCGTAAGCAGACCGGTCACGAGAGATTCGACGACAGACTTTCCTGCGCGAGCTGTCACTTTGGCATTATGTGCACCCGACACAGCAGGCCCATGGTCGGCAACGGTTTTGATCACGGTCTCTATAAAATCGGTTGCCCATTTTGGATAGACTTTTTTAAACCAAAGAAGACTGACGACATCGCCAATGCTTTTGCCGGTATCCGGTGTAGCTACGGAACTTATCGGATATCCGGCATATGTTGCCTCTTCACCGCGATCGTCGCTGATCGTACATATAAAATGTTTAGGCTTTCTGTGTGCAGGAATAGGTTTGATTTCAGGCTCTTCGATCTCTTTGATGACACCCTCTTTTTTCAGATCGGTATATACCTGGTGAATCGTCAGAGGAAGCTCATTGAAGCTTGTCGGCACGTGAATACCCGCTTCTCGCATTGCGGCGTTTTTGGCTTCAGCTGTTTCGCGCTCAGCGTTTGCGCTTGCACCGGCATGGCCAAACTGCACACCGCTGCTGAAATATTTGGCAATCGTACCAATGCACCATGCAATGATAGGTTTTTTGATTTTACCGGCTTTGACGGCTTCAATCACTTTATACTCTTCCGTGCCGCCTACTTCACCCAATAGAATCATATATTTGACATCCGGGTTCTCTTCCATGCGCAACAGGTGATCGATAAATACCGATCCAACGAAACGGTCTCCACCGATCGCCACCCCTTCGGCTATGCCGTCTGCATTGAGCGAGATGATATTACAAAGCTCGTTGAAGAGGCCGCCTGAACGGGTTACAAGGCCGGCACTTCCTGCACGGTGAAGCTTTGAATTGATTATATTTTCTATCGTTCCGCCAATATTTGCGATTTTAAACGCACCCGGTGTGATCGCTCCGACTGTAGCCGGCCCGATAACCAGCGTGTCATTGTCTCTTGCCGCCTGATTCATTTTACGGGCAAGTCTTTCAGGGATTCCCTCCGCCGTCACCATGATGACACGGAATTGATCACCCATATTGATTGCTTCCATCGATACGTCATAGGCGGTTCTAAAAGATGCGAAGTTCAAAAATACATCGGCATTCTTGTGATCTGCAACCGCTTCTGTCGTCGACTTGTAAAGAGGGACCATGATTTCGTCCGGTCCATAGAAAAATTTCTCGAATTTATTGGAACTGGTCGGCGCTACGATCGCCGCCACGGACGGCTTGTCGCGTCCGATAACATAGTCGTAATCAAGCATACGCTGTATTGCACTTTTGTTGTTGTTCCAAAAAATCGCTTGTGTATCTTTTGTAAAAAGTCTGCTGCTCATCTCTTCTCTCCCTTACTTCTCAAGTGCCATACGCACAATATCTGTGACATGTGTTTCCGGTCCATAGACTTCTGCATAAAGCCCCAGTCTTTCGGCCGCTTCTTTTATGTCTTTAAGGCCTTTTTTGTAGTTCGGTCCGCCGCGTCGCACAAAGATTTTCACATTGTGCTCTTTCAGCTTGTCCGCATACTTTTCCAGTGCCTTGATAATACCCGTAAAGGTTTTGGCCACATCCGTAAAGTTTGCGATCGCTCCACCGATAATGAGAATCTTGCCGCGCGGATCTTTATAGCGCGT
Source organism: Campylobacterales bacterium (assembly GCA_027065515.1). Classification (GTDB taxonomy): domain Bacteria; phylum Campylobacterota; class Campylobacteria; order Campylobacterales; family Hydrogenimonadaceae; genus Hydrogenimonas. The sequence goes on along the minus strand of JAMOOM010000004.1, from coordinate 1,697 downwards.
CATCAGATCGAATATAGTTTCGGCATAAAACTGTGTTTCGCTCTCTGTGGGACCACCTGAATATTCTCCATAGTTTGCAAGATCCTTGACGCCCGCAAGATCGGCAATCGTATCGGCATACACAACCGATGCTCCACCCCCTGCAACCATCGTCCAGATACGTCCTTCGGGGTTTAGAATCGTAAGTTTCAGCGAGGCACCTGATTTTGCATCGGCTTCGGCTATAGCCTTCTCTTCTGGTGACATATCTTCCATTCCAAATGGAGTCGGGAATTCGATATCCCCCCATTTATCTTTCATCATGAATGCAGCGGTATCGTCGAGGCGAGCAACAAGGTCTAGAATATGGGCATTGTTGCCGATCATGACGATCGGATTGATTTCCAGATAGGCAAAATTCAGATCGCGGTAAAATTTGAAAAATTGAATAGCGAAATTGGCAAAGCGCAATTTGGCTTCATCGGGAATTCCTTCCGGAACGCTCGCATGCACTGCCCGCTCCATCTCGTTGTCACTCATATTGATAGGGATTCTGACTTCATTAACTTTTTCTTCCCATCCCTCTTCTACTTCCATACCGCCTTCAGCCGACATGTAGAGCACATCGTCGTTATCGACAACTGTTGCAGAGATATAATACTCCTGGTCTTGTGTATGAGGCGTGAAAGGCTCGACGATAAAATGTGTCAGGCGCCCTTTTTGTCCCGAAAGGAGCGTCACCTCATGGCTTTGCTTCTCTTCGATCCATTTGGCTGCATCCTCCAAAGTTACGTCACCTGGCTTTTCGACTTTGAAAAGAACCAATCCGTTCTTGCCGCGTTTTCCAAAAAGCATATCCGGTTTGACTACCAATGGCTCCTGAGTGAGCCATTCAAATCCGTGCTCCTTGGCTTTTTCACGCAACTCATCGGCACTCGTTACCAGTACCGATTTAAATTCGTAGTGGAAGCCATCGAAATATTCGTTCCAATGTTTGGCAAAAATGGCTTTACCATCATACTCTCGTATCGCTTTTTGAGCCATCACAACTCCTTATGATTTTTATTCTACGAGTTTAGCACTATTTTTTTTTCATTGTGGTAATTGAAAAGGATATTTCAGACAAAAACTCCTATATGTTAATTTTTGAAACATAACAGCTGCCGATTTCTCTATTTTTGTAGCGAATTGAAACTTTTTTGCACTTTTGACATGGAGTAAAGCAAATAGTTTCATCACCTTTATCGTCAATTCCATAGTATCTAAACTGCAGGGCAAATTTTCCACTTTTGATATGCGTTATACCCTCATCTTTCAGCTTTTTCGCACACCAATATGGCATATAGAAAGAGGCCGCAAAATGATGTTTGGTATTTTTCAGCAAAAGAAAGAGCGGACGATGTATCAAAAGAAGCGCAGTATTAAGCAGAAGCACTCCAAAGACAGCCAGCGCCATCGCGCTATACCATCGTCTGAATTGTGGAAGTCTGACTCTGTAACTGTCAAAAAAGAGCTGCACCATCAAAGGGATAGCGACAATGACATACGGCGCAAAATGCTCTATCGGAATTCTTTGGCGGAGAGATATAAGGATAGACAGAAGCAGTATCGTGAAAGCCACATGCCATATGATATCTTTCCGTCCTTTGAAAAGAATACGATATATCGCATAGAAAAAATACAAAAAAAGCAAAGGAGAAAATATTGCGGCATACAGG
>JAMOOM010000003.1 GCA_027065515.1 Campylobacterales bacterium | reverse complement strand
CTGCCGATAACGCGGGTGAAACTCTCTATCGGCAGATATTTTTGATGACGAACCATTTTAAAATGGTGTATGTGGAGTGGGAGAGTTCATGCTGGCTGAAAGGTATATGTGCCAGTTTCAGTTTACTTAAAACGATCATGCCGACAAAAATAGCCATAAGCCATGCCAACAAACCATAAAGCCATCCCATTTCACTCCACGCCCATAGGCCGATGGCGATAGGTACAAGCGTGAATCCGATCCGTAGCAGCCATACTGCAGCCTCACATCGACGGCTAAGTTTTTCGGGTAATTCTATCGGCTCCGCCATCGGTCTATCTTCCAGTTGCTCATTCATAACCGATACTTTATCCAAAAGGAGCCAAAAATGGCAAACAAGGTTGTGATTTGGCGAAATCATTACAGATTCAAATTAATTAATATGAAGGACTAAAAACAGAATGCTACAAACGAAAGATTTAACAAAACGCTTTGGCGGGCGGGTGCTTTTTGAGAATGTGAATATCAAACTAGATGCCGGCAAAAGATATGGCCTTATCGGCGCCAATGGGGCCGGCAAAAGTACTTTTTTGAAAATCGTATCCGGACTGGAAGATGCCACAAGTGGCGATATCATGATTGGCAGCGGTCTGAAAGTGGGTGTTTTGGGGCAAAATCAGTATGCTTTTGAAGATTTCACGATCGCCGATGCAGTGCTTTTTGGAAACAAAAGGCTATATGATGCGATCAAGGAGAAAGAGAAGCTCTATATGGAAGGCAATTTCGACGACGACAAGGTCAATGAGCGACTCGGTGAGCTTGAGATGATATGCGTAGAAGAAGATCCTATGTACGAATATGATGTGAGAATCAAAAAAATACTCGAAGAGCTGGGGTTTCCCGAGTCGCAGCATCAGAATATGATGAGCTCTTTGCCAAGCGCCGAAAAGTTCAAAGTCCTGTTGGCGCAAGTACTATTTCCAAAACCGGATATTCTTTTTCTGGACGAGCCGACCAACAATCTGGACATCCATTCGATATCGTGGCTGGAAGATCAGCTCAAGCGCCATGGTGGCACGATGATCGTCATCTCACACGATCGCCACTTCCTCAACAGTGTGGTAACGCATATACTCGATTTGGATTTTAAAACGATCCGTGAATTTACCGGTAATTATGACGACTGGTATATAGCCAGCAACCTGTTGCAAAAACAACGTGAGATCGACCGCGCAAAAAAACTCAAAGAGAAAGAGCAGCTGGAAGGTTTCATCAGGCGTTTCAGCGCCAATGCATCCAAGGCAAAACAGGCTACAAGCCGTCAAAAGCAGCTTGAAAAACTCGATCTGGCTGCATTGCAGACCTCTACCAGAAGAGATCCTAGCATCGTTTTCAAAAAGAAGAGAGATTTGGGTAAAGAGGCGCTCGAGCTCAAAAACGTCGGTAAGCGATTCGATGATCATCTACTCTTTGAGAATCTGAACCTTAAATTCGATCCCGGCGACAAGGTGGCGCTTATCGGCCCCAATGGCGTCGGAAAAACGACATTATGCAGATTGATTATGGATGATGGCCTAAAACCCGATAGCGGAGAGATTCGCTGGGGAGCTACGGTAGAGGCGAGCTATTTTCCCCAAGATACAACCGATCGTATCGAAGGCAAAGAGACGCTTTACGAGTGGCTCAGAGGCTTCAACCGTGATGCGGATATCAGTGAAATCCGTAACTGTCTGGGGCGCATGCTCTTTAGCGGCGAGGAGCAGGAAAAAAGTATTGAAAAGATAAGTGGAGGTGAAAAACACCGTATGATGCTTAGTAGGATGATGCTGGAGCAGGGCAATTTTTTAGTGCTCGACGAGCCGACCAACCACTTGGACCTGGAGGCCATTATCTCATTGGGTGAAGCGCTTTACAGCTTTGACGGCAATGTTGTCTGCGTAACGCACGACAGGGAATTGATCGACGCTTTCGCCAATCGAATCATAGAGATCAAGCCCGATGGAGAGATTATCGATTTCAGAGGCAATTACGAAGAGTACGCGGAGCATATCGGAGAGATGGCGGCTGTCTGATGGCCAGAGGCATAAAGCTTGACCTTGGATTGAAGATGCCGGAAGATGGGTGGTCTGTCGATGACATATGCCCTGATTGTGGAGAAAATCGTAGCGAATGTATTTGTGCGCCGGCAGAAAAAGTACTGCCTCCTTCAAGGCATCGGCTGGTATTCAGGCGTGAAAAGCGCCGTGGAAAACCCGTAACCCTCGTAGGTGAGTTCCATATAGAGAACAAAGAGGCGAAAACTCTTTTGAAGAGCCTGAAAAAGTCTCTTGGGAGTGGAGGTACATTCAAGGATGGATGGATAGAGATCCAGGGCGAAAAAGCGAAAAACCTTCGCATACTACTCGAAGAAAAAGGATATAATTTCAAATGATCCAAACGAATATGGAAAAACGGGTGCTGTTGTTGGCTCTTTGGAAAAAAGAGGAAAATGAGAGTTTGCAGGATATTCTCGTGATGCTGGAAGAGAGTCGTCTATTTGTCATGAAAGAGGGAAAGCGGCTTGCAAAGGAGTTGAAAAACGAAGGTTATATAAAAGAGGGGGCGTTGACGATAAAAGGGATCGCCGCAGCGAAAGCCGCAGAGGAAGAGTTCAGGCTTTAAGGCTTTTTGATAGCGGCACTATGCCGGTTTTTCCGACTCTTTCTCTTCCTGCTCCTTGTGCTCGATCTCTTTGAGTGCGAGAGAGCGCATCCATTCTGAAAAGTTCAGATCGTGGGATCGGCAGAATTCACCAATCTTCTTCATCTCTTCCGTTGTCACTTTTACTTCCAGTTCGATCATCTTTTTTTCACTCATTCGACCATCTCCTTTTATTTTCGAATTTTTTCATCTATGACAGTTTCCATAAATACTAATTTATCTCTTTGATGTTGTAAAAAGAAGAAAATGTATGAAACAAGGGTATCTGTAGATACCCTTGTGCTTTTATCAGTGGTGCGACTTTAGAATGAGTTTCGTCATTTTAATATTGATGGCGATGAAACGAATGAGCTGCCATAAAACACAAGTCCGCATAAATTTGACAAAACTACCAGGAATAACAGTAGATGCGTGCGGCGAATAAGGTTCGATATGTTTTAAATGTTTTGTTGACATGTTTTTCTCCTTTTTTTGATTATTCAGGAATGATTTTCCAGAGCGGTTTAAGTTTGGCCTTCCAGATAAATGCATGGTGCAAGAATAGCTTGATCCAGTGACCGGCCAGACCGATTTCACCGGAAGTATAATCAAGATCGCGACCCACGCCTGGATACTTTTCGTAATCGGGCACTACAGGATACACGGTCATCGATACGGCCATACCGTCGAAGATACCGTTTCCTGCGGATGCAACACATGCCGCGCCCATTTCCGACATACATGCCGTATGTGTAGGTTTGTCCGATTTGCCCTCGATCATATCGCGAATGGACTGTGCAACCGCTTTTCCCATCATTGCCGACGGCATACCTGTTCTAGGAGGTGTCGGATTGATTGGCGTACCGTTTGGATTCTTCATCGGTTTGGATATGAGGTGTGGCGGCGCAAAAGCAATTCCTACAGCGAATAGGTTTTTATAAGAGGGGTTTTGCAGCGTTTTTGGCCAATCGGAAGCTTTCCACTCTTCGAAAGGTTTCGGCGTATAATCGGCATCCACTTTCATAAAACCGTTTGGCGCAAAAACATTATCGGTTATATCTGCACCTTCCTTGTCGTATGCTTTCAAACCTACGCCACCAAAAGGAGGAATGAGCATCGAGAAGTCGAACTCCTGTTCGTCCGTATCTCCATCAAGTGTCTCGTAATAGATTTTCCCATCTTCAATTTTCGTTACATGCGCTCCAAGGATCCATTCGATATCTTTTTCAGCATAGAGAGATTCGGCGAAAACCTTGCTGGACGCGATATAGCCACCACGGTGGACATGCATTCCACCCATTCCGAAGTCTCCAAGGAAAGATTCGTTGGTCAACCAGATCAATTCCGCCTTGTCGCGCACTCCTGCTTTGTTGAGTTCGTATTCGATATTGAAAATATATTCGAAAGCTGCACCCTGGCACGTACACATTCCGTGTCCGGTACCGATAACGATCGTCTGTTTTTCACCGGCTTTCATCTTGGCGATGCACTTTTGCAACTCTTCGTTGGCATGAATCGCATGGTCGGCGGTACATACCGAAACGGTGTGTCCATTGTCTGGCCCCAATCCTTCCGTCGCGCCGAAGTTGAGTTTTGGACCCGTTGCATTGATCAGATAATCGTATGTAATTTCCTCTTTTTCTCCATCTTTTCCCTGTCCGGTATATTCAACGGTAACAAAAGGCTGCTCAGACTCTTTGCCTCCTTCAGGATGGATAGAGAGAGCTTTGGCTTGACGATAGTCGATACCTGCTTTTTCATAGACCGGTGCCAAGTCAAAAACGACGTCGTCTTTTTTCATTTTACCGACTCCCACCCAAATATTGGAGGGAATCCAATTCCACTTACTGTTTGGGGTAACGACAACCACTTCATGTTGGCTGCCTAGCCAATCTTTCAAAAATGTGGCTGCCGTATGGCCGGAAACTCCGCCTCCCAAAACGACTACTCTTGCCATTTGTTCTCCTTCTTTATTATCTATGCTTTCATTCTAATCCCGCTTCATTGAATCGATCCTTAAAGTGGCCAAATATCACTAAATATTCCTTGCCAAAAAAAGAATATTCTATAAATAATATAAATAATTGAACAAGTTCATTGGTAATATCTATGGGAGTTATGGAAATACCGGGTTTCGATTGGGATACAAAATTTTTCTTTACGAAGATGGCATCTAACAAGAATGAACAAAATGACTTTTGTGTTTTTT
>JAMOOM010000002.1 GCA_027065515.1 Campylobacterales bacterium | reverse complement strand
TCCCAAACGATCGCTTTTGATGACAAATAACTTACGAACGAGTAACCTTTGCGTTTCAATATTTTAAAAATTCTTTCTCTTGCCCAGTTGTTGCCGACCGCAACAAAAAGCCGATATTCATCCGGTGAAAAAGATTTTTCTAAATTTTCAAAATCGACAACGGGCAAACCTTGAAAATCCTGAACGTTATCTGGCCTAAAACCAGCCTCGACACAAAATGCAGCCACTTCGTACGGGCTATCGTTCGATAGAACGTATGATACGTATTCCGCAAATTTTCCTATTCCGAATATTACTATTTTCATTTTCCCGGCCTCCATTCTTTTTTGCCGATTTCAAGCTTTTGGCATACCACCATCATGCCATGGCGGCTGAATATCGGCCTGTTTCTCATGCAGTGCTTTCTCTTGTCCTTCAAACGCAAATGGCCGATCAGAGTTTCGAACCTCTGTCCGCCGACGATCCACCTCCTGTTTTTCCTTACAGGAGACATCTAAAAACTATATGCTCATAGGCAATTCAAGAACATACACCGCATCATGCGGCGAAAATCCATGATTTCCGAGGGGAATACAAGTTGAGGTAATCTTTCAAAAAAGATCTCCTACAAAATATTACCACAACTTCGCCTTCCATTATAATGTGTATGGTTTTTAGAGGCGTCCTCGTTCCCAAAAAAACAGATCGGACCCCAATGCGTTTCATCGTTCGATACATCAGCCGTTTTACTGTGAGCACCTCTAAAAATATGTTAAAATCCAAAAAATACCCAAGGCGTTTTTAGGGCCTAAATAGGAAAATTATGCAAAAAAAACTCCATATCGTCTCTTTGGGATGCACCAAAAATCTCGTCGATACCGAAGTGATGCTCGGGCGGCTGAAGAGTTTCGAAATGACCGACAGCGCCGAAGAGGCAGATGTCATTATCGTGAATACATGCGGCTTCATAGAGGCCGCCAAACAAGAGAGTATTCAGACAGTGCTGAACCTGCACGACCAGCGCAAAGAAGATTCGGTGCTGGTGATGTCCGGCTGCCTTAGCGAAAGGTATAAAAAAGAGCTTGCCGAAGAGATGCCGGAAGTGGACATATTTACAGGCGTGGGTGACTACGACAGAATCGACGAATTACTTTCAAAAAAGCAGAGCCGATTCACGCCGCATGTATTTTTGGCTGATGAAAGCCATGAGCGCGTCATCACAGGCTCACGCGCGCACGCCTACGTCAAACTCGCAGAAGGGTGCAACCAGACCTGTAGCTTCTGCGCCATACCAGGTTTCAAAGGAAAGCTTCACTCCCGTACGCTGGAGAGTGTCGTGAAAGAGGTACGCAGATTGGTGGAACAGGGGTTTTACGATTTTAGCTTCATCTCCCAAGATTCCAGCAGCTACCTTCGCGATATGGGTATCACGGACGGACTGATCGAGCTCATAAAAGCCGTAGAACGCATCGAAGGGATCAAGAGTGCACGGATCCTCTATCTCTATCCGAGCACTACCTCGTTCGAACTGATCGATGCCATCGCACAATCGAATCTGTTTCAGAACTACTTCGATATGCCGATTCAGCACATAAATCCACGGGTTCTCAAAACGATGAAACGCGGAATAGGAAGCGAAAAGATCAAATCCCTTCTCGAGGCGATGCGGGCCGTGCCGGAAAGTTTCGTACGCACAAGCGTTATCGTTGGATTTCCGACAGAAACCGAAGAGGAGTTCGAAGAGCTTTACGGATATGTCGATACGTTTGGCTTCGATCGTGTAAATATCTTCGAATATTCCGACGAAGAGGATACCGGGGCTTATGGATTGACACCGAAAATCGATGCGGATACGATCCATAAAAGAGCCGACGAGCTGGAAAAAGCCGTAGAAAAGAGCACTGAAGCTTCATTGGAAAAGATGGTAGGGAACACTTTTCCGATGATCATAGAGGGACCGAGCGAAGAGCACGATTTTCTTCTTTCAGCTCGCCCCCTGCTATGGGCACCGGATATAGACGGAGAGGTGCTCGTCAACGACAGTGAAATCGAAGGGATAGAATTTGGATCGTTGTACGATGTGCTTGTAACCGAAAGGCTTGGTGGACAGCTTCTTGGGAGAGTCATTGAAACTGCCGCAAAATAAAACCATTTCGCTCGAAGAGGGTGCGCTCGAAGCACTCGAAGGCAGAAAGAATCTACTCGCGTTTTCTGCCGGCGTAGATTCAACCGCGCTCTACCATCTGCTCAAAGAAGAGGGTATCGATTTCGATATCGCTTTGGTAAATTACAAAACCCGCATACAGAGCGACGAAGAGATGCATTACGCTCGGAAACTGGCGGATCAGGATGGCAAAACGGCCCATATTCTCGAATACCCACTGAAAGGGAGCGATTTCGAATCTCAGGCCCGCAAAGTGCGTTACGATTTTTTTGGATCTTTGATAGGCGAATATGGATATGAGAACCTCATCACAGCCCACCAGCTCGACGATCTGCTCGAATGGGGCTTGATGCAGCTGTGCAAAGGGTGCGGAGTGGCAGAATTTGCCGGAATGGAGCCTCTGCAAAAGCGCGAAAACTACACTCTTGTGCGCCCTCTTCTTTTCATACCGAAAGCGGAACTTGAAAAGTACCTCAAGGCAAAAGATATCCGCTATTTTGTCGATGAATCGAATCTGCAAACCCACCATACCCGCAACCTTTTCCGCCACGAAGCGGCCGCTTTTTTAATGAAAAGCTGCCCCAATGGGATCGCCAGGAGTTTTCGATATATGATCGAAGATAAAAAAACTCTGCTGCCGAATCCAAAGATAATTTTCCATAATGGCGATCTTGTCTGCTTCGATCGTCCGGAATCCGAAACTACAGCGATACGTCAGATAGACAAACTGCTCAAAGAGAGAGGCTACCTGCTTTCAGGCGCTCAAAAAAGAGAGATTTCGAGACAGAAATCGGCTGTCGTGGGCGGAAAATGGGTTGTCGTCATAGAAGAAAAAGATATCTGGATCTGCCCCTATGTCCAAGCGACAATGCCAAAAGAGTTCAAGGAGAGGTGTCGAAAAGCGAAGATACCGAAAACGGTCCGGCCCTACCTGTTTAAAACAGACTCTCTGGAACGATTGCTCTCAACCCCCTTTTTCTCTTCATAGACACGTATTCTGAATATTCCTTCGATCTCGTCACTGCCATGTGCCTTGAAAGCGATCGGAAAATCGGCCTGTAGTACGAAAGGAATGGAGGGAAACGATTCCAAAAAGCGGTAAAAATTCTGCGGCGACTCCATCTTTGTCAACGCATTGATTTCGTATATTTTATAGTTGGGATCCGAAACATTGCTCTCTACCGGCATCAACCGCACCTGAAGAAAATATTTTCTGGCCTGCTCCATGAAACGTTTTTCATCCCATCTGTTTTCAAAAGCGGCAATCACTTTACGATATTTTGCCTGCAATGATTTGAGGCGCTCAAATACCGTGTCGTGTTCATTTTTAACCGCCATATGGCGAGCCTTGACATCGACATAGTCACTGTTGACACCCTTGTACGCCTTCACTACCGGTATCACGAGGATAAAAATAAAGGAGAAAACAAGCAGCAAATACAAAAGCACCCAAATAAGCATTCTAATCAGGCGGATCTCTTTGAAATTCACTCCTCCACCTCGCTTCCGGATTCAATACTTCCTTCGTTAACCGAGACGAAACGCCACCAACCGTTTTTCAGTGGATAAAATGTGGTTACATTCCGCTGAAAGACAGATTTCAAGGGTGCAAGAAGCAGGTAGTTATAAACATCTTTGGATGGTGTCACTCCGTAAAGAACGAGTCCGCCTTTGTCCAACACCGCTTTCGTCAGAGTAATCTGATCGGGCACGAGATCGAAAAGATTTCGAATACTCTCTTTTAGTAGCGTATTGTGCGTGGCGATCGTTTCATATTTTTTTGCCAGATGCTCGATTCTTTCAATCTGCGCTCTGTAGGACTGGCTCTTTTGCTTCAATTGCCGGGTCTGTTGGCGCAGATGAAGGGTCTCTTTTGAAATCGAGCTCTTCTTCGTCAGCATGAACGCCCAAAAGCCCAAGACCAAAAGCAGCGTTACAGCAAGAAAGATCGCCAGAATCCTGCTCTCCGAATCGATCGAAGGCTTGCGCTTTGGCTTTATGAAACTGTATCTCATATCAACCTTTTATCTCTTGGGCTGCAATCATCGCCAGTGCCTCTATTGGATCGAAGCGATGCAAACTCACCTCCATAAAAAGCTCGTCTTCGATATAACGCACAATATCCTGCTCCAGCGAAGCGGCATCGAATATGACTACCTTCTCGATGAATTCATGGGGATACCGATCGTCATGATAGAAAGATGCCACGGACTCTTTAAGGCTTTCGAAAAGATTCAGATTGTACTCCAAAAGCTCCAGAGCCGACTCGTTCACCTCCGCTTTCGGCTTTTGCTCGATCTCCTCCTTGAAATCGCTCAGTACGTCTGTATCGCTTATCGGCTCCACTTCATTTTCGGCTGAAATTTCTTCCAGATCGAAAGAGAGCCCCTCAATCTCTTCGTCCAAAGAGATGTCTTCATGCGGCTCCTCCTCTTCATTCACAGACTCTTTTGGAATTATCAATATCTGTGCATACCACATCCTCTCTTTGGATAGCACTATAACGAAGGCTATCCCCTCCTGATGGAAAATGAAAAGAGTCGGGGTCTCTTCGAGATAAGGGCGGCTTCGTGCATAAAGCAACACGAAAGGAGAATAGGCCAGGTCCAAAACGATCCCTTTAAACTCCTGTTCGAACCATTTTATCTCCACCAAAGAGGCATACACTTCCCAGATACCATCTACGCAAAACGACTGTACCAATGCCGCTTCGACGCCAAATCTCATGAATACCGATCTATCACAGCCAGGCAGTGCCCCCTGGTTTACCGTATCGAGCATCGCTGCCGTATAGGTTTTCGGGTAAGTGTGAACGATCTCTTTATACCATGCAGCCAACGATGATTTCTCACTTTGTGCAATCGTGCGACGTTCCTGGATATCGACACCCTCTTTTCCGATAAACCCGAAGGCCGCTTCGATATTGTTGTCGTCTATATAAAAAAGCAGAACCGTTTTTGGCCAAAAATAGCGTGATAACTTGCCCAAACTTTCCCTTTTTCAGATGCTATGCGAATCATGAGTAAAATCCATAATTTTAAAAGAGAATTGCATCCCTTTCATCCAATAACTTCAAAAACATTCATTTTTCGAAATGAAGTTGCGCCAAAAAACAAGTTTTTACGCGATATCGGATCATAATAAACTATTTTTGCTTAAAAATCGAATCGTAAATCGTCTTGAATCGTTCATACATCGCGCGCGCTTCGTCTATAAGCTTCTTATCGGTCAGTTTTGTAGGTTTCAGCATCGCGTAACGGCCCATCATCACTTCACAGATCATCTTGATGCGGATTTTGTCCGCTTCCGAAATGGGAGGGTGATCGGCAATTTTTTCGATAATATTCAGATACCTCTGGCCCTCTTCGATATAGTCGAGATATTTTCTGGCGACATCGGTCTGGGTCATTATCGTAAATGCCATACGGTTATACCTATCCAAATCATAAGCCTCTTTCGCCAAATCGTAGGCTTTGTCGTACTCGCCGAGAAAATAGTGCCATTTGGCTTCGAACGCCTTTTCGTAAGAGGGATTGGTCCATGCGAAAATCGCCATCGAAATCAAAAGCATCAATGCCAGCAGTGCATACCAGATCCTACCCGACAGCATGTTCGAGCATTCTTTCTTTAAGCAATGATTTGGCTTCATCCTTTTGAAGCCCTTTTATATCGATCGGGTCGGAGACATAGAAATCGATCGCCCCGAAAGGTTTGGGAATGACAAATCTATCCCAGCTTTTGGCCTGCCAGTACTTTTCGGGCACCACGTTGATCACGACGATGGGTACTCCGCTTTTGGCTGCGATCGTCACGGCACCGTCGGAGACGGAGTGACGGGGGCCGATCGGGCCATCGGGAGTGAGCGCAACGTTTTCGCCCTCCCTGATCGCCTTTATCGCACCCATCAGCACCCTTGCGGCACCTTTTCTGCTGGATCCCCGGAGTGGTTTTATGCCGAACATCGATATCGTTTTGGCGATAATCTCCCCATCGAAGTGGTCGCTGATCATTACGTTCACATCTCTGTTTGCAACTTTCTTATAGGCAAAATGGGCCATCAAAAGCTCACAATGCCAGAAGGTTACGACAAATGGAGTATCCGGTACGCCAGAAGAGAGGTGCCACCGTTTTTTGTTGGTGAGATACAAAAACCACATCCACGCCCCTATTACCGGGGGTAGAAACACCTGCGCGACAGATCTGAGGATCTTTTTACGCAACCACGACTCCCTCGCTGCTCAATCGGTTGGTATCTGTTATCTTCACTTTTACAATCTTTCCAAGAAGCTCTTCGCTTCCTGCTGCCTGCACCAAAAGATTGTTATCGGTACGGCCCGCCACTCTGCCGCCGGGGCGGAGCTCTTCGAAATATACATCCACCACTCTGCCGATACGCCCATCCTTCATCTCGTCGAGCATTTCGGCATGCCTGTTTTGCAATCTCTTCAATCTTTCCGACCCAATATCCGCGGGGACCTGCCCCGCATAATCTTTGGCGGGTGTAAGCGGACGGGGAGAGTATTTGAAGCTGTATATCTGCTCGAACCTCACCTTTTCGATCACATCCATCGTCTCTTCGAAATCTTCGTCGCTCTCTGCCGGGAAGGCTACGATGATATCGGTGCTTATCGAAACACCGGGAACCATTTCGCGCAATCTGGCCGCACGGTCGAGAAACCACTCTTTTGTATAGCCGCGTTTCATCCGCTTCAAAATGCGGCTCGATCCGCTCTGCAGCGGCATATGCATAGATTTACAGATTTTGGGGTTGCGGGCGAACTCTTCCAAAAATGCATCGTCCATATGGAGCGGATGAGGAGAGGTGAAACGGATACGTTCGACCTCTTCGATCTCGCTCACACGCCGCAACAGATCGGTAAAATCCATCTTTTCATGAGGCGAAGAGAAGCGTCGGCCGTAGTTGTTGACATTCTGTCCGAGCAGAAATATCTCTTTGGCGCCACTTTTTGCCGCCTTGCGGGCTTCCTGCACGATCAGATCGGCCGGGATGGACACCTCTTCGCCCCTTGTGTGCGGTACGATACAGAAGCTACACTGTTTGTCGCAACCGATCGAAATATTTATATACGCTTTATATGGAGAAGTTCTGAAATCACCGAAGGCATAGCGGCTCTCGTCGTAATCGATATCCACTTCGACCGCTTTGGGCTTATGTAGCACTTCGGTAATTTTGCTGACATTGCGTGCACCCAGTACGAAATCCACGAATGGAGCCCGCTTGATAATCTCTTCACCCAGATGACTGGCGGTGCAGCCGCACACCCCGATCTTTGCCCCCTCTTTTTTGCGCTTGTTGAAAACACCGATCTCGCTGAAGAGTTTATGGACCGGCTTTTCGCGTACGCTGCATGTGTTGATGAGAATGAGATCGGCTTCTTCGAGCCGTTCGGTCGCCTCAAAATCTTCTTTGGCCGTGAGTTCCGCGATTATATGCTCGCTGTCACGCACATTCATCGCGCAGCCTAGAGTTTCGATATAAAATTTCTTCGCCATACGTCGCTCCGGCCTACGCCAGAATATGTACCTCGTAAAGATAGTCGTTTTCATCCAGACCATAGCGTATCTCTCTAAAATAGACGCTAAAGCCTTTCTCTTCGAAATATTCGACCATCTCCATCAGATCTTTATGGGAATTTTCTCTATCGAAATAGAAGATCTTCTGTCCGTTTTTCGCGAGCTCTTTTTCTATCTTCTCGACACTGATCGTTTTGGGTTTTGCATTGATTTCGGTGCGTGCCGCTTTAAGTTCCATTCTTTCATCCCCTTGGCTTTGTTTGCATAATAAAGGCGCCTCCGAGAGAGGAGCCTAAGCATAAAATATTGATACATTGTAACAAAACAATGGTAAAGATTTTATAAATGATAAAGATTGCTTTCAGTATAATGCATATTCTAAACAAAGAAAACCCTGCAAGCTTTCACTGCACACCGAACCAATCAAAAATTATAAATCAAAGGAAATGTTAACGGATATGGAAAAAATCATTGATATCATCGACTCTATTGCACACGAAAAAGGCCTGCCCCCGGAATCCGCCAAAGAGGCTTTCAAGACGGCGGTGATCCAAACAGCCAAAAGAGTCATCTGCGAAGAGTGCGATTTCGAAGTCGAAATAGACGAAAAAAACCGCAGTTATCGCCTCTTTCAAAAAATCACCGTCGTACCAGAAGGGGATCCCAGGCTAGCCGATGAGCCCGAAAAGTATATCTCATTGCAAGAGGCCAAAGAGATCGATCCCGATGTGGTCATAGGCGACGAACTCACCAGTGAAGTCAAGCTCGAAGATTACGGCAGAAGTGCCGCCGCTTCACTGTTTAGAGAGATCGAATACCACATCCAACGCTTTGTCGAAGAGCAGATGTTCAACAAATACAAAGTAATGATCGGCACTATCGTGAACGGCCCTGTGACACGCGTCGACAGTGAACAAAATACCTATATCGAAATCGAAGAGGTACGGGCCGTACTACCCAAACGTAACCGCATAAAGGGAGAATCTTTCCGTGTCGGCGAAACGGTGAAGGGGATATTGCGCTACGTCGGTATCGACAAGAAATTTGGTATCCATCTTGAAATTTCGCGCACTATGCCCAAATTCCTCGAAGAGCTTTTGCGCCAGGAGGTTCCTGAAATCGCCGATGGGCTCGTAGTGATCGAAAAATCGGCGAGAATACCGGGCGAGAGGGCCAAAGTGGCTCTGATGGCCACCAGCCCGCGCGTAGATCCGGTAGGTGCGACCGTGGGCGTGCGAGGCGTGCGCATCAATGCTGTCAGCAATGAACTTCACGGCGAGAATATCGACTGTATCGAATACTCCCCTATCCCGGAGATTTTTGTAGCTCGCAGCATGAGTCCCGCCATTATAGGAAGCGTAAAGATCGAAGGAGAGAAAGCGATCGTTGCGCTTCCAAGCGATCAAAAGTCCAAAGCGATCGGCAAAAGCGGCATTAATATTCGCCTCGCATCGATGCTCACAGGTTTTCAGATAGAGCTGCAGGAGATTCCGTCCACTGCCACCTGTACGACCGAAGATGGAGAAAAAGAGACAGAAAAAACTGTCAATCCGGATGCGCTGAAAGCACTTTTTTCAGAGTGATTTTGGCTATGAGCCTCTTTGCGCATAGGGGTTCAGCTTGAGCAGCACCAGATCGGCCAGAACATTGCCAAGCAGCGTAAGAAAGGCAGTGATTATCAAAATACCCATTATGACCGGATAGTCTCGGCTCAAGGCTGACTGATAAAAAAGCAATCCCATGCCGTTGATCGAAAAGATCGACTCGATTATGACGCTTCCACCGATAAGCCCCGGAAGCGAAAGGCCCAGTATCGTAACGATCGAAGGCATAAGATTTGGCATGATGAACCTGCGACGAATCGTGGCATCGTCTATGCCACGGGCCTTGGCGAAGAAAATATAGTCGCTTTTCAAAATCTCGAGCGTCAGCGAGCGCACATACATCAAAAGCCCCCCTATTCCTCCAAAAACCATCACGAAAATCGGAATCGCCAGGTGCCAGGCATAATCGATCCACTTCATGATTCCCTCTTTGGGCTCGATGCTTTGCAGGCCGCTGATGGGAAACCATCCGAGTTTCAACGAAAAAAACAGAACCATAAGCAACGCAAGATAAAAAGAGGGCATGGCGAAACTTAGCAAAGAGAGCTGTTTTGTTACCTTGTCTTCAAGCTTTTCATATTTAAGCGCCGCACGCATACCAAGCTTCAAAGAGAGTGCAAATACAAATATCATGGATATTGCGTTCATCGTCAAAGTTATCGGCAACCTGGCGGAAATCTCGTCGATCACCTCTTTGCCGCTTGCAAACGAAAGGCCAAAATCGAGATGAACCATCGCCCCAAGCCATCGTAGATACTGCTCCCACAAAGGCTTGTCCAGCCCATAGACCGCTTTTAGATGCTCAATCGACTCTTTGGTGATATTTGGATTCAGTTCTCCGGCAGAGAAAAAACTGTTTGGCGCAGCATGGATGGCTAGAAAGGAGATGAGCGAAATGAGCAGCAGCATCCCTGCGATATAGAGTGATTTACGTAAAAACAGAGCCATCAGCTACGATGAAGTACCGTCGTTTTGAAAAACAACACTCTTGCCCATCTCAGCCATCACATACTGCAATCCAGACGCCGATACTACACCGACGTATGCCGTAAAAACCTTATTTATCATAAAAATCCTTGCATCATGATCACCGCGAGGCTCGATTTCGCAAACCCCGCCAATGTCTATCAGGATTGTTTTAGCTTATCCCAGTTCAAAACGGCCTTGCCATCCTCTTCATCCACTGCAGCCATACCCATGATATTGTAACCGGCATCCACATAGTGCACCTCGCCCGTCACGCCGCTCGCAAGCGGACTGAGCAGATACATCGCGCTGTTACCCACCTCGTCGGTCGTGACATTACGGCGCAACGGTGCGTTTGCTTCATTCCATTTGAGGATAAAACGAAAATCTCCGATACCGCTGGCTGCAAGCGTTTTGATGGGGCCGGCGCTGATGGCATTGACTCGGATGCCTTTGGTAGGCCCCAAATCGGCGGCCAGATAACGCACGGAGGCTTCAAGTGCCGCTTTGGCCACGCCCATAACGTTATAGTTGGGTATGTACTTTTCAGCCCCGAGGTAGCTGAGGGTCAAAATGGAAGCGCCTTCGTTCAAAAGTGGCAGCATATACCGGCTGAGCTCTATGAGGCTATAGACCGAGATATCCATCGCCACATCGAAAGCCGCTTTCGTCGTTTCGACGAAAGGATTGCTGAGCGCCTCTTTTGGAGCGAACGCCACGGCATGAACGACGAAATCGAAACTTCCCCAACGCTCTTGCAGATTTTTCGCAAGCGCTTCGAACTCTTCGGGCCTGCTGACATCGAGTGGATAGACCATGTCGCTTCCAAACCCCTCAGCGATTGGTTCTACTCTTTTTTTAAGAGCGTCGTTAAGATATGTAAAAGCCAGCTCGGCACCTTGCTCATGGCACGCTTTGGCTATGCCGTACGCAATCGATTTGTTGTTGGCGACGCCTACGATGAGACCTCTTTTACCTTTCATTATCACTTGTCATCCTTTTGTTTCATTGATATCTCAAGCATTGAAACCATATTCGAAACATCCCAGCTTGCCGTACCGATCAAAGCGCCATCGCATCCGGGCACGGCGAGAATTTGTGCGATATTTTCCGGTTTTACGCTGCCTCCGTAAAGAAGCGGGCGATCTGAAAGTTTTTTTATAACAGCATGCGTCTTTTCGATCAGATCGGGAGTGGCGGTACGCCCCGTGCCGATCGCCCATACCGGCTCGTAAGCCATTATCAGCCGCTCATAGGTCGTGTCGATGCCTTCGCACTGCTCTACAAGATAACGGCGCACGGCATCCTCGCCAGCCTCTCTGACCTCCAATGGTTCGCCGATGCAATAGACGATGTTGAAATTGTGCTCTTTGTACCAGGCGAATTTCTGAGCGATAAACTCTTGGGTCTCCCCCATTATATGTCTGCGTTCACTATGGCCTACAAGCAGCGTATCTACACCAAATTCATCCAGCTGCTCTTTGCCGATCTCTCCCGTAAAAGATCCCTTTACGGTCGGATATGCATTCTGCGCGCCGATGCGTATATCACTTCTGACTCCATGCTTGTCCAATGCCGTAGCGGGCGGAAAGATATAGACTTCCCACGGGTATTCGCTCTTTTGCATGAACTCATCGAGCGTGGCGATATAGTCACGTGTTGCGGCACGCGTATGGGTGGTTTTGAAATTAGAGGCTATAATTTTACGCATCTTCATCCTTTATCTCCAGGGCAGCGATCCCCGGAAGGGTTTTCCCCTCCAGAAGCTCCAAGCTGGCTCCGCCGCCTGTCGAGATGAATGTCATCTCATCATCCACGCCTGCACGCTGCACCAGGTCGGCCGTATCTCCGCCTCCTACGATTTTGGTGGCGTACGATTCTGCGACATAGTTGGCCAGTTTGAAGCTGCCACGCGCAAATTTGTCCATCTCGAAAACGCCCATCGGACCATTCCACAAAATCGTCTGGCAATCGGACAACGCTTCCCGGAAAAGGCGTGTCGATGCAAGGCCAATATCGAGCCCTATCCAATCTTTTGGTATCTCCTGATACGTTACATACTTTACCGGGGCGTCCTCTTTGAACTCCGGCGCCACGACGAAATCGACCGGCAGGTAGAATTTGACTCCCAGGCGTTTTGCCTCCTGTACGATATGGTTAGCATCGTCGAGCAGATCCTCTTCCACGAGCGATTTTCCCACTTCCAGACCATTCGCTTTCAGAAAGGTAAACGCCATCGCTCCGCCGATCACCATCTTGTCCACTTTGGGTAACAGATTTATCAATGCTTCGAGCTTGCCGGAAACCTTGCTTCCACCCACGATCGCCATGAATGGGCGCGTCGGATTTTTCAGCAGTTTATGGAAATATTTGATCTCTTTTTGCAGCAAGAATCCGGCACCCTTGTGGTGATTGTCATAATAATGGGTAATCGCTTCGACGGAAGCGTGGGCACGGTGACTGACACCAAAGGCATCGTTTACATAAAATTCCGCCATCGACGCGAACTTTTTCGCAAGCTCAGGATCGTTTTTCGTCTCGCCGGGCTCGAATCTCACATTTTCGAGCAACAAAATCTCTCCATTTTTAAGCTCTTTTGCTTTCGACATGGCATCGGGGCCCACTACATCTTTGGCCAGCGTCACATCCTGGTGAAGCAGCGCCTGAAGCCTCTTCGCAACGGGCTTGAGCGAATATTTTTCATTGAACTGGCCTTTGGGCCGTCCCATGTGACTGGCCAGCACTATAGAGCATTCGTGATCGAGACAGTAGCGGATCGTCTGAAGAGCGGCTCTGATTCTTCTGTCATCGGTAATGTTTCCAAATTCGTCGAGAGGCACATTGAAATCACACCGAATAAACACTTTTTTTCCCGCCAGCTCCAGATCCTTGATCGTCAATAATCGCATTTTGAGTCCTTTATCTTGAAATATGTAATATCATATCGACAAGTCGATTGGCATAACCCCACTCGTTGTCGTACCAAGCCATCACTTTGAGCATATTACCGGCTACGACCTGTGTAAGATCGGTAGCTACGATACCACTGCGGGTATCGCCGCAAAAATCCTGGCTGACTCCTTGCTTTTCATCTGTACCGAGAATCCCGTAGAGTTCGCCTTTGGATTTTTCCAACAGCAGCAGGTTCACCTCCTCTGCTGTCGTCTCCTTGTCCACAACGATATCCAGATCCATCAATGATACATCGGGTGTCGGCACGCGGACACTTCGGCCATGCAGTTTTCCCTTCAACGAAGGAAGTACCTTGTAGATCGCTTCGGCGGCATGCGTGGAGGTGGGGATCATATTTACCGCTGCGGCGCGGCAACGGCGCATATCGTCCGAGATGGCGGCATCCATCAGGCTCTGCCCTCCGGTGTAGGCGTGAATCGTAGTCATTAGGCCCGATCGAATGCCGTAGGTCTCATCTATTACGCGCGCGATGGGACCCAGGCAATTGGTCGTACAGCTGGCGTTGGAAATGATGGGTTCTTCCTTGTAGCTGTCGGCATTCACCCCCATGACATAGGTAGGGGTATCGTCTTTGGCCGGGGCGGAAATGATCACTTTTTTGACACCGTAGCGCAGATGGTGGCTCAAAGGCTCGCTCGAAAGAAAGCGTCCGCTGCACTCGAGCACCACTTCCGCACCTATATCGCCGAAACGAAGGTTTGCAGGATCCATTTCGCGAAACATCGAAATACGCTGCCCCGCCAGATGCATCTGTCCACCCACAAGCTCGGCGGGCTCATCCAGCGGCCCATGAATACTGTCGAAATTGGTCAGATACACCAGCGTGGAGGGATCTGCAAGGTCGTTCACGGCGACCAGCTCGATATCATTCCGTTTGGATACGATACGCGCGACACTACGTCCTATGCGCCCATATCCGTTTATTGCGATCTTGATTGACAAATAGTGTCCTTATCTTTTAAATAGGCAAATCATGAACAAAAATTAAGTGATTTAGAGGGACAGGTCGTTCCATCCATCCCCTAAAGGGTACCTATTGAGCCTAAAATCCATCTTTGGGATAATGTTACGTAAATTTTATCGAATAGACTGTATTATTATGATTAAATGAAATCAAAAAGCATTGCAATTTTTGGCGGGAGTTTCGACCCGCCCCATATCGGACATCTAGAAGTCATGAAAAAGGCGCTCGAAAAACTGGATATCGACAAGCTTGTGGTGGTGCCGGCCTACATCAGCCCATTCAAGCCAGAACACCGGGCACCGCCGAAGCTTCGCCTCAAATGGCTCAGAAAAATCACATCGTTCGATCCGAGAATCGAAGTGAGCGATATAGAGATCAGAAAAAAAGGGCGGTCGTTTACGATCGATACCGTCAACCATTTCGCCCGTTTTTTCGATACAATCTATCTCATTATCGGCGCGGACAATCTCAAATCGCTTCACAAATGGCACCGCTTCGACGAACTGGACAAAAAAGTCCGATGGGTGGTCGCCACGAGAGAAGATATAGAGATTCCGGAAGGTTATATCCGACTGGATGTCAAAGTGCCGATTAGCTCCAGCGAACTTCGACGATCCATGGATCCGAAATGGATACCCGATGAGATCAAAGAAGAGGTCGTAAAATTTTACACATCACACACATAAAGGAGAGACGTGAACACCCCTATGCCACAGCGCATCGATCGAATCGTCGAGGAACTCGACAAGAAAAAAGCGGAAGATATCCAGGTTTTCGATCTGTCGGATAGAGAATACGTGACCAACCAGGTCGTTATCGCCACAACGCTTGGCGACAAGCACACCATCGCTCTGCTCGAGCATCTCAAGGAGAGACTCAAGCCGGAAGGTGAAACCTTTGTCGCAATCGATGAGGGAGAGCAGTGGACCGTTGTCGATCTTGGCGATATCATGATCCATTTGATGGTACCAAGCTATCGCAGTAAATACAATATAGAAGAGTTTCTGGATTCATTGGACAAAAGAGAGAGCGAAGCTTAGAGCTCCGAATGACCGGAACAGTCTGCAAGACAAATCTTCGGAGCTCTTGCAGACTGTTTTAGCAAATATCGTTCCACTTTACCATAAGAAAAGCGGCTACATCTTTGTCAGAGCCTTGATTCCAAGCATTTTCAAACCAACCCTGAGCGAAAGCGCCACCATCGAAGATAGCTTCAAAAGCGCATCCTCATGCTGTGTGCCGACAATTCGGTGATCGTAGTAGAACTTATGATACATTCCCGCCAGATATTTCAGATAATCTGTCACTTTCTGAAGCTGCCTGCTTTTAAATGCATCCTCGAGCACTTCAGGAAGCAGCAATGCGGCAAAAAGCAGATCGCTGGACTCTTCATCGAGCTCCCTCAAAGATACATCAAAAAGCTCATGCGGCTTTTTACCCGCCTTTTCATAAAGCGAAAAGACGCGGGCATGGGCATAGTTGATATAGTAGATCGGGTTTGAATTGTCCTCTTTTTTTAGATCCTCTACATCGAACTCCAGATGGGTATCGCTCTTTTTCGTCAAAAACACGAACCTGAGCGCATCCGGCCCAATCTCCTTGACGATATCTTGCATCAGGATAAAATTTCCGGCGCGCTTGGACATTTTGTAGGGTTCTCCACCTTTGAGCAGCGAAACCATTTGCGAAAGAATGATTTCGAGTTTTTGCGGATCGTGCCCAAAAAATGCTATTGCGGCCTTCACTCGGGCTATATAGCCGTGATGGTCGGCGCCCCAGATATTGATATAATGGTCATATCCCCGTTCGAACTTCTGATAGTGATAGACGATATCTCCGGCCAGATAGGTCGGACGCCCATCTTCTCTGACTACGACTCGATCCTTTTCGTCGCCATGCAGTGTCGATTTCAACCACCATTTGCCATCCTTTTCATATACCGCCCCGGCCTCTACAAGCTTGGTGAATATTTCATCCCATCTGTCATAGAGCGATTTTTCACTCACATAATGGTCGAAATCGATTCCAACTTCAGATAGGTTTTGGTTGATCAACTCGAGCATACGGTCTTTGGCCCACTCCGAAATCTCCGGAATGAAGCTCTCGTCCATAAACTTTTCGCGTCCAAGCATCTCTACCGCACGACGTGCGAGATCGACGATATATTCACCGCGATAATACTCTTCGGGCCACTCCACATCCAGCCCCAGCACCGCTTCGCGCCCCGCCAGATAGACTGACAGACCAAGCAGATATATCTGATTGCCGGCATCGTTGACATAATATTCACGTTCGATTCTGTAGCCGATATGGCTTCCTATACGCGCAAGCACATCTCCCCATACGGCTCCACGGGCATGGCCTATATGCAAAGGACCTGTCGGATTGGCGCTCACAAATTCGAGCAGAATCGACATTCTGTTTTCATCTTTTCCGAACGACTCTTCGTTCTTGAGAGCCCACGTGGCGTAGTCGTCGAGAAATCTTCGGCTTAGCTTGATGTTTACATATCCCTTGATAGCTTCGACACGTTCGAACATCTCCTCTTCGGCCAGTTTTCCGGCCAACTCTTCGGCGATCAGTATCGGATTTTTGCGCAAAACTTTCGCCATCGAAAATGCGATTGGCGTGGCGTAGTGGCCGAAGCTCCTATCCTTGGGTTTTTCCAGGACAATCGTTTGGTCAATATGCTTTTGAAGCACTTCATAGACACGGTGTTTCAAGAGTGTCCTTACGCCTCTTTTTTCTCTTCTGTTTTTGCGGCTTCAGTAGTTTCAGCCTTCTGCTCTACCTGCTTTTCGGCCTTCGCAGAAGCTTTCAACTCTTCCTCTTCCTCTTCTTTCATCGCTTTTTTGAAATTGCGGATTCCGCTGCCCATTCCTTTGGCGAGCTCAGGAATTTTTTTGGCCCCGAATAGCAATACTACAATCGCTAGAATAACCAAAAGCTCCGGCATTGATGGCATACCCATATGTCACTCCTTAGATAAATTTGTGTTTATTATATCTTTCGTTGGCTGTTGCACTCCTTATGGGTGTGCTACTCGCTTTTGCCTCGCCATTCATTAACGAAACGAAGCGCCTGTTTCCGCCCTTTTTTGAGTCTTGCAGCTTTGGCGACGGCGATGAAGGAATCGAGAGCCTTTTCGAAATCGTCGTTTATTATCAAAAAATCGTAAGCCGTAATATACTCTATTTCGACCATAGCGTTTTGAATACGCTTTTGAACAGTCTCTTCATCGTCCGTGCCGCGGCTTTCGAGTCTTCTTTTCAGCTCTTTAAGCGTAGGAGTGGTTACAAAAACGGATGTGATAAGATCGCCCATTCGCTCTCTGGCTATGGCGTGCCCCTGGACGTCGATATCGAAAATTACAAGTTTTCCCTCTTCCAGCGCTTTTCTGACAGGTTTGAGCGATGTGCCGTAATAGTTGCCGTGCACCTGGGCATATTCCAGAAACTCCCCGGCCCTGATCTCCTCTTCGAATGTCTCTTTATCGACAAAATAGTAATCGACGCCATTGCGCTCGCCCTTCCTTGGAGGCCTAGTGGTGGTAGAGATGGAAAAATAGAAATCCCCGATGCTATCTTTCGCCGCTTCGATCAAAGAGCTCTTTCCGGCCCCGCTGGGACCCGATATAATCAGTATTGAACCGAATGCATTTTCCATTCAGTCCTCTTTCGGAAAGGTGATATTTATGGTTATTTGAGCGCCTGCCAATAATTTTCTGAGTGCTTCAGGCTCCATTCTCAGCATTTTCGTCACAAGCTCCTCTTCCGCCGCTTCACCTTTGACCGGCTCGGGCTGCGTGAGTGTTTCTGAAGTCTCGACCGAAGATGCTTCTGTCACCGGGGACTCCTCTATGCCGGCAATATCGTCGCCTATCTCTTCGCCGAGCAGTGCGCCGAGCTCCGCTTCGTCGATCTGGGCAAACTCATCAACTTCCGAATTCTCTTTGGTTTCAACCTCTGGCGCCTTGGCAACCTGCTCTTGCAGCGACGTCTCTTCGAGGGGCTCTTCTTTGGGGTTTTCCTCTTCAATTAGCGATTCCACCTCAATCGATTCATCCAAAATCCCACTCTTTTGCAACTCTTCTTCGGGCTCAGGTATCGTCTCTTCTGGCTCCTCGCTTCCTTCGCCCAGCAATTCTTTTACTTCGCTTACCATCTCTTCATCCAAAACACCCAAAGCTTCCTCTTCGGGCTCCGGAAGACTGATCGTCTCCTCTTCGGCCTCTTTGGATTCTTCTTCCTCATAATCCGCTTCGGCTTCATTTTCAACGACTTCCTCTTCAGGAAATATCTCGTGCCCACTCTCCTTTTCACTCTCTTCGCTTGGCAATTCCGGCAATCGAGATGACGTTTCACTCTCGCTGGAAACTTCTTCCACCTGTTCGTCTATCGCCTCGAGGAGAGCCTCTTCATCCTCTTCATTGTCGAGTGCTTCAAGAAGCGCATCGAAATCCTCTTCTTCCGGCACTTCTTCATAAGTCTCCTGTGTGCCGGGCAACTCTTCATTCTCGACTTCCGGCTCGACTTCCGGTAACTCCATATCTTCCAATAGTGCAGAAAAATCCTCTTCCGTCACTTCTGCAGAGGCTTCCTCTTCGATCTCGACCGGCTCCTCTTCGTCCTCTTCGGATGCAACCGTTACATTTTCCTGCCCGTATGCATCACTCTCCCCTCCCTCCTCTTCAGGGGTCCCATCCATTTCCGGCAAAAGAAGATCTTCTTTGATCTCACCCATCAGCTCGACCATTTCTGTAGGCAGAAAAGGTTTCTTCAGATAATAGTCAAAACCTGGCATTCTTGATTGTTCATCGGAATAGATAAGACCTATCTTTCTTGCCACACCCATACTTTTAAGCGATTTGGCATCCGCATCCACAAGTTTTGCGTTATCAATGAAAAGAACGTCGAAATCTTCCTCTATATTCTCTTCTTCCAGTGCATCGAGCGAAGGTTTTTCGACAATTTCGACACCGGATTTTTTGGCACTCAAGTTCGCCAGTTTCGACACCACAGGATTTTGATTGATCAGAAGCATTCGCATTATAAGAGCCTTTGGTGCGCATCCTTTAAGTACATCACTCACCGGGACGCAAGAGTTGATTGCTCTTATTGTATAATCAACATCATTTATTTTTGCTTTAGGGCATCTTTTCGAAACCACACTCTCTCTCGTTTACTGTTGGACCCACTGCATCAGCACATGTATCGCCGAGAGAAACTCTTTTTTGAAAACCATCATCATAGAGCCTAGCACCACCATCCAAACCGCAAGAGAGAGTGCGATCTTGATCGGAAAACCAACTACGAGCAGGTTGAATTGCGGCATCGTCTTCATCAGCATGCCGAAAATGATGTCGGCAAGCAACGAAAGGGCCACGATCGGAAAAGCGACCGAAAACCCCATCACGAAAAGATGGGCCATAGCGTTCATCAGATAGTCGAACATCGTATGGCTCATCACGAAGCCCCCCAGCGGCACGTGCCTTATGGCGTCGATCATCCATGTAAGAATCATATAGTGGCCATTGAAAGCCAGCAGTATGAGCATCGCCGTAAGTGTCAGGAACTGACTGACCAAAGGGGATTGGATCTGACTCTGCGGATCTATGACGCTCGCGAGCGAAAATCCCATCACGAAAGCTATCTGCTCGCCTGCGTAGCTAAAAATTCCAAAAACAATATTGAGCGTCACTCCCGCTATCAGCCCCATCACAACCTCGGAAAATATCGCGGCAGCCATTGTAGTCCAGTGTTGTGGCTCTGGCACAACGGGCATCAGCGGATAAAGCACCAAGGCAAGATAAAAGGCAAACGCCGCTTTCACCTGTGGCGAAATGGTCATATGATTATAAAAGGGCAGAAATACAAAAAGAGTGGAAAGGCGGGTGAAGAGTAGTAAAAATGTGTATATATGATCTGGCTGCAGCAGGCTGTACCAGCTCAACTAAAGCGCTCCAGCCCGCCATTTTCAAGGCGATATACCCTATCGCAAAGTGCGGCGATGCGCTCATCATGTGTAACCAGAAAAAGAGCGCCCGCTACCTCTTGTACATGGGAAAAGATGGCATCCATCACGATATGAGCCGTTTTGTCATCAAGATTGCCCGTAGGTTCGTCGGCAAATATGATACGAGGTTTTTTCGAAAGAACACGCGCGATCGAAACCCGCTGCTGCTGTCCTCCGGAGAGCTCGGTAACCCGCTGGCCCATCACGGACTCTATCCCCAGCCGGGACAAAAGCGTCTCGTCAGGCTCGGTCTCGCTCAAAAGTGTGGCGATTTCTATATTTTCCGCCGCGCTCATCCCTTTGAAGAGATAGTGAAACTGAAAAACGATACCGATGGCATAGCGTCTTAGTGCGAGCCGCTCTTTTGGTGAAAGAGAATATATATCTTTGCTTCCAAACAGGCTCACGGTACCGTTTTTCGGCTTCAGCAAAGTCGCCAGAATATGAAGAAGAGTGGATTTTCCGCTGCCGCTCACACCGATGACGGCAACACTCTCTCCCTCTTTCAATGTCAGATCTATATCGGAAAAAAGGGGATAATCGAATGAGTGGGAGAGCCCGGAGGCCCTAAGAAGCTCCGGCGCAGCTTCATCGCCTGCACCGGATAGATAGGTTTGAGGCATATTGGGTTTATTTGCCCATTTGAGCCGCGACTTCCGCCGCGAAATCTTCCTCTTTCTTCTCGATTCCCTCGCCAAGCTCGAAGCGTACGAACTCTACGATTTTAGCCGTACCGCCTGCAGCTTTGGCAGCTTCATCCAGAACCTGGCCTACCGTTTTTTTATCATCCATGACGAAAGGCTGGTTGACAAGCGTATTGTCTTTGAGGAAACGCTTGATCTTGCCAGGGAGAATTTTGTCCCAGATCTTTTCCGGTTTGCCCTCTTTTTTGAGCTGCTCTACCGCGATCTCTTTCTCTTTCTCGATCACTTCGGCCGGCACCGACTCTTCATCGAGATATGCAGGATTCATAGCGGCGATATGCATAGCGATATTTTTAAGCGTGGGGCGGATCGCCTCACAGGTTTTGTCGCTATCGCATTTGGCTGCGACCAGAACGCCCACTTTTCCGTTGCCGTGGATATAGCCTTCCACGGTTCCGTTTTCTCCTGCATCGATCGTTATAAAACGACGCATTACGATATTTTCACCGATTTTGGCGATTTCACCCTTCAGAAACTCTTCAAATCTCGTTCCGTCGATTTCGGTCTCGAGCAGATCTTCGACTGTGGTTGCCGTAGAGCAGTGAACATGTCGGGTCGCTTTTTTGACGAGTGATTTGAAATTGTCGTTTTGGGCGACGAAATCTGTTTCCGAATTGATCTCGGCGATCGTGCCCTTGCGGTGGTCGTCGCTGATTTCGATACTGATCGTACCTTCACTGGCGACGCGACCCGCTTTTTTAGCGGCGCTGCTGAGCCCTTTTTTGCGAAGCCACTCGACAGCCGCTTCCATATCGCCACCGGTTTCGGTAAGCGCTTTTTTACAATCCATCATTCCTGCGTTTGTCATTTGACGCAGTTCTTTTACCATTGCTGCAGTAACTGCCATGGTTATTCTCCTTTGGTTTCTTCAGCGACCTCTTCAGGCGCCTCTTTTTCGCCTTCGGTAACCGCTTCTTCGGTGACTTTCGCCATCTCTTCTTCGGTTACTTCCTCTTCTGTTTCAGCTTCCTGTGCAGCCAGCTCGCGGCCCTCTATGATCGCATCGGCAATTTCGCGGCAGAAGAGTTGGATAGAGCGGATCGCATCGTCGTTACCTGGAATCGGATAGTCGATCACATCTGGATCACAGTTGGTGTCCAAAGGCGCTATAACCGGAATATTCAGGCGACGCGCCTCTTTGATGGCGATACGCTCTTTTACGGCATCGACGACAAAAAGAAAATCAGGGAGCTTTTTCATATTTCGAATACCACCCAGGTACTGCTCGAGTTTATCTTTTTTTCTCTTGAGCATCAGGGCCTCTTTTTTGGTCAAAAGCTCCATCTTGCCGGTCTCTTCCATCTCTTCGATCACTTCGAGTTTGCGGATCGATTTGCGGATCGTCTGATAATTGGTGAGCATACCGCCAAGCCATCTGGTCTGCACATAAGGCATACCGCAACGTGTCGCATGCTCTACGATCGCATTGCGCGCCTGCTTTTTCGTACCGACGAACATGACCGTTTTACCCTCGGCTGCCGCATCACGAACTACATTGTAGGTGTAACGGAAATATCGAAGAGTTTTTTGCAGATCGATAATATGAATGTTTTTTCGTACGCCAAATATGAATTTCTTCATTTTTGGGTTCCAACGACGTGTCTGGTGTCCAAAGTGCATACCGCACTCGAGAAGGTCTTTCATGGTTACCATGGGTTCTCCTTGAGAAAATTTTGATATTGACTGTGCCGTATATGGCCAGGTTTTTACGTCAAAAGACGTTCCTCTGTGCCCATCAACGCGAAATTGCGCAACCTGTCAAGGATTGACACATGTGAGGTTTCCCAAAAAGGGAGTGCAATAATACTAAATCGGTGCTGAATTTCAGCTGTATTTAACGTATGGCGTCCGATTACCTTTTCATTGTGTGCTTTGCAACTCCTCTAGCTTTCTCTTCACCGCTTCCACGTGCCCTTTTACGCGCACTTTCGGCCAAACTGCAGCGATTTTTCCATGTGGATCGATGATGAACGTCGATCTGATAACCCCTTCATACTCTTTGCCGTACAGTTTTTTAAGGCCCCATGCACCATAGGCTTTCAGGACCTCTTTGTTCTCGTCGCAAAGGAGCGTGATTTTGAGCTCCTTTTTCTCTATGAATTTTCGATGCTTTTCGCAAGGGTCCGGGCTGACGCCCAAGATTACAGCATCGAGCGACTCGAATTCGGGCATCGCCTCGGTAAATTCGCAAGCTTCGGTAGTGCATCCGGGGGTTAGATCTTTGGGGTAGAAGTAAAGAACGATCCATTTACCCTTCAAATCTCTTAAGCATATCTCCACTCCGTCCTGGTTCGGCAAACAGAAATCAGGCGCCTTTTGTCCAACTTCGAGCATAATCGATTCCTCATTTTTTTTGCGTTAGTATATCATTATGGAAAAAGAAAAATTGTTACGCGAAATAGAAAAACTGCTCAGTTTCGACGGCAACGACACGACGATCAATCCCGACTATCTCGAACTCTTCACGATGGAGGAGCTCGAGTCGATCAGACGTGAGCTCGAAAGAAAATATGAAAACATGGTCAAAGATAATCTCGAGTGGATGCAGCGGTTCAAAAAAGAGTAGAACGAAAATAGCCTTGAATTGCTACATCAAGCTCTCATCGTCTTTTGCCTCCACTCCCCTGGCCTTCGCTTCGGCGGCCATGATTCCGGCCTCTTTTTCGCTGATGAGATTGCCTTCTTCGTCGTATAGTTTTCCCGTACACACCCCGCAGCTGGGGCTTCTGGCCTTCCCTACAAAGAGGTCGATATCCGGATGCTCTTCGAAAAACTTCTCGGCGTATTCGACGATGGGACCGGTCCGATCCTCTCTGGAAAATTTCGTCAGGGCTTTGACGCCCTCGGGGGTGACAGTGAGGTCCATCGCTTCACGCGGAGTGCCGAAACAGGCGTCTTCGGGGCAAAAATATACAATCTCACACCCCTCTTTTTCGAGTTTTTCGATAAGCTCGGGGTTGCCTTTGCGCTCACCGTTGTAGCGGCAGTTTTTTCCAGCCAGACAGGCGCTGAGGGCTATTTTCTTGGCCATCAGAAAATCACCAC
>JAMOOM010000001.1 GCA_027065515.1 Campylobacterales bacterium | reverse complement strand
GTCTGGATATCCACGATCTCTTTTTCGTTTTCGGACCACAGATCGTAGACTCCTTCCGCGAGTTCCATGTGAATATGGGGTTGTTTGGAGAGGATATACTCCTCTGCCCAGGTCGTTCCGGCAAGAACCAGAAGAGAGATTCCGGCATATAGAAATATTTTCGCCACGGCCTTCCTCCTTTGCTTTTTAGGCGATTCGGGTCTGTAATCAATATAGAACGGGAGTGATAAAACGGCGCTTAAAGAGAAGGATGGCTTGCCGGGTTGAATATACTATAGGGTAATTTTTGCTTTTCTGTTCGGCTTTGAAGATATGCTGGCTGATATACTCCGGTCCGTTGTAGCATTAGAGCGTTTTTAGCTTGCCCTGCCATTGTATGATTTGCTCCAAGGTAAGAATCACGTGTTTGGAAGGAAGTGAGAAAGAGAGAAGAGTTTTTCTTCTCTCTTTCTATGGAAATACCATTAATACTCGAGAAAAATCGAAGAATTTTCTTTATTCCACGTTATGGTGCAAGTTTCAGCATCGGAAGTATTTCCATTCGTATCCACCGAAACGCGGATGACCCCATTTTTATCTGTGTGTAGGGAGCTGTTTGTTGTATTGAGGTCACAAGCTTTCACTGGTGTCGCAAGAATACTCTTTGGATTGATGTCAACATCCATTAAATGTTGAGGTGAATTTCCTCCTATGCCTAATTGTAAATATACATCATGCTGAAGACCATCGTTTTCGATATTTTCAGTCGACGATGTGAATTCCCCCCACCTTAATTGTGCAATCATCGAAATTCCCATACGTTTTTCGTCGGATACATAAGCTCCCAGTGCAACCGTATGGCCGGAAAGGACCGGATCAAAAGATACCTCCAGTTCCACTGTTCCGTTTTCGTTCGTTACATATTCACCGCTTGCATCTTTGATATGTGCGGTTGCAGGGTTGTTGTCAATCATCATGCGTGTTTCGTTACCGATGATATAGTTCAATCCATCGGTCGTGACACCATCATACGTTTCATCCAGATTCAGTGTATCTGTATCAACATTCGATATGGTCCATCCTCCCAAATAAGTCGGATCAAATCTATTTTGATTCGGAACGACTACCAGTCTGTCTTCAGTCGTGACAGAATCAAAATTTCGGGAATTATCCTTAAATCTGGCAGGAACTCCAGGCTCCACAATACCTGTACCACTTGATCTGGTTGGCGATACTATAAGTTTTGTTCCATTGATGAGGGTCGGCGACACTTTTAGCCCTGGTCTTGCCGGGTTGGCGTATTTGTCCACAGCATGAAGAGTATATTTGTTGATATGCAAACCGTTGTTCGGATCGGTGGTGGTCCCATTGTAGAAAAGAGATACGGAAGTGACCGGTCCGGAAAGAATGGTGACAGGGATCTCTTTTTGTAATCGTACATTTTTTGTGCCGTCGTTGATCAATGCGCTGACTTCGAGGACCGCGATGCCCGACAATCTTTTTGTATAGACTCGGATATTGCTTGTAGCCAACTCTTGATAGGTTATTGAGGTATCGTTATTTTCGAAAGTCAACATATTGGGAAATTTGCTGGTGACATTGACTTCGAGAACTTGGGAATTGGGAATCAAAACCTCTTCTTTACCCAGCTGATGAATCGTCAATGTCAAAGTTCCGCTTCCATCTACGGAGAGTGATCCCGGAGTCTCTGCTTTTATATCGTAGTTCGTACCGTTCATATCTATAGATTCACGAAATTGCAGAGTCAAGGTCTTCTTGATGCTCTGTTCCGTCTCTGTTATGGTGATGTTGCGCTCTTCGAGATCCGTGATATTGCTAGGGGATGTGTAATTGACGGTTGCACGTCCGTTTGTGTCGGTCGTGACGATCGATTTATCGAATGTGCCGTAGTCGACACCTTCTAGTGCAGGGTTTTCCAAGACGATTTGGGAAGAGACTCCGATATTGTCTTCGTTTACGGTCACAAGTGTAATCGGTACGTTTTGACCACTTTCAGTGATGGTGATATGATCGGGAAGCACATAAAGATTGGCAACATTGGCGATATCCTGGCTGAATGTCAAACTGGTATTGTCGTGAATGGAACGGTCTTCCTCGAAATAGAATGTGATATCCGTAGTATTGATGTCGGTAAATCTCGTTGGAGCTTCGTACGTAAAAACTGCGATGCCGCTGGAGCCTACTTCGGCTTCATATGAACTCAGTGTACCGTACTGCAAAGGTAAGACGTTCGCGACCACTTTTTTGCCTATGGCCGGTGTAGTGTTTCCTCCATCCATGATGCGGTAAAGTGATACACGGATCTCATATGTTTTGCCAGGTTCTTTGACTACGACTTCATTGGTTGCATTGATTCGATATTGCCCTGTCGTCACTCTTTTCAGTGACAACTCTACATCGATTTTGACATCCCGATATGTATCGGAATAGACTGTGAGGGTTACTGTTTTATCTTCGTTGATGCTGGCTGGAGCGGTGTAGCTAAATATCAGTTGCCCATTGATATTCGCTGTTTTGCTGTAGCTGTCCACCATTCCATCCGACGGATCAATCGGAATGATCGAAACCGAATGTTCGGCCGCTGGTTTCTTGGGCGTAACGTTCAGATCATTGACCTGTACTATGATATTGGTCGATTCATTTGGACTCAATACGGTTTTTTCCGCCTGAACTACCATTTCGATCATTTCGTTGCTTGCCCCTTCCTCTTCGGAAGGAACTAAAGAGGTCACCGTATTTGTCTCTTTTTTGAGAATGGTGGAGTCGGAATATTTCGATTTCAAGATTTTCGTGTATGAAATCGAAATATTTTCGATATTGCTGTCTGCAGGGGCATAGTCGAAAGAGATAACGAGTTTTTTCGTTCCGCTTCTCTTGAATTCCAATATAGAAGGGGTGGCTTCTAGATTATATATTTGCAGATTCTTCAAAGCTCTTGTCGTATAGTCTGCCGTTACATCGAAATCTTCCAGTCGAACTACAATATCATTATCCTGCTGGCTCGTGACATCGATGGTGATTTCTGCGTGAGTGCCGTTGGTGTCTGTAGAAATCGATTTGAAAGTCAAAGTACTTTTCGGTTCGGGACCGTTGCCATTGGCATCGCCACCACCACCACATCCAGAGATTGTCAGCATGGTGATGACAAGAAGAAGAGAATAGAGTTTTTTCATGAAATTTCCTTAAGATTCAAAATGGCTCTCAGAATTTATAATTCAATCCTGCACCAACTTGCGCATAATCGTCGACAGTATCGTGATTTGACCACAAATAGCGCCCGAAAAGATCTATATCGATTTTTTGATTGAGTGTAAAAATAAGGCCCGCTTCCGCTCCATATACGGAATCGTCTTCGGAATGTGAGTCGAATTTATATTCGGAGTATCCGAGGCATACGCCAAAAAAGGGATGAAACGATTGACTGTCTATCGGGATTTTATAGTCGAGGCTTGCCAAGATAAGGTATTGGGAGATATCTCCCCCATTTTCTTCGCTGTCATCGACCACATCATACATTAGGGAAACTCTAAAATCCTCGTTCTGCGCACCGATACGAAGCCCCAATGCCGCGGTATCGTCATCGAAACTTTTACGTGTTCCAGGATCTTGCGCTTCGATGCCGTGATATTTGACTTCCACTCCCACGAATCCATTTTCAGCAGCTATTGCACTGCTACTGGCGAACAACATTGCCGCCATAATAGCTCCCAAAACCACTTTTTTCACACTGAAATACCTTTTTTCCACTTTCCATTCCTTTGTTTTTTATTCGAATTGCAGAAAAACTTTACACGATAATCGACAAAATATCGTAAAAGTTTACTGAATAAAAAGAACTGAATCGGATACGATCAAGATAAATGTATTGTTGATTTGTGTTTTTACAACTCAACTTTCGTATGTAGCTTCCAGTGAAACCCTACGCTGATACATATCTACGAACCCCCTCCGCATAGCTGTCTTTGACTATAATACTATAACGACAATCTTCTATTAATTAAAGCAACAAAGGCTTTTCTATGGGCCTGATAATGATATCAAATAAGCAATGAAAGGGATATTAAAGAGCCCGATTCTTTCTGTTTTAAAAAATGAATGTCAAAAAAGGTCAGTCACCACCTTGAAACCTCCTAAGCAATCAAAATCTCTCCAAAAAGTTCTATTTTGTATTGATACATAAGCTTTGTACCATTTTTTTTCTTTTGTTTGCCCTAGTGTCTTGGATACATATCAGGATCGCAACGTTCGTCATTTCTGTACAGCGAAAAGGCCAACAGTATCGATTTTCTCACCACTGCAATCTGTACGGCGGCGCCATGCTTGCCGTTTTGCCTGAGCCGCTTACAGAAGGCCTTCATTTGCGCATTGTCTCAGATGGCGACCAGTACACTCATGAAAAGTGTTTTGCGATAGTTCGTTGGCACAGTCATCTACGATATGCCTATGTGATCCGCAAACGGTTGCGCATGACTTTACCTCGTGAAATCCGATCCGACTTGGCATCTGAAACTCTGTGGCGAATATGGTAGCCAACCACCGGCATGCGAATCGATCGTTATTGTACGAGGGCTTGAATTTTGCGGATTTTTATTATCTTTGAAATTGACGATACAGATCGCCATGGATATTGATTGTCTCACTTGTTGGTAAAGCATCTCTGCAGGGCCTGCTTATTCAAAATTCAAGTCCCGGCCCTTTGGCCTTGGTTTGGTCTCTTTTGGCATCGGCCTATTGCTCGCTACATTATTGAATTTTTAATTATTATTAAAGTACACTTGTATGAAGAAGACAAAAGGAGGATGCCATGAAAAGAACAGTTTGTATACTGATGGTGGGTATATGGGCATTGTTGAGACCCGCGTTCGCAGATATTCAGGTGGCGGGTGTCTGGGAGACCAGTTTCGGCAATTTGTCATTGGCTCAGCAAGGTAAAGCTGTAAAGGGTCACTACCCATACCACAACGGTAAGATCAGTGGAGAATTAAACCGGAACGTTTTGACAGGTTATTGGCTTGAAGAGGGCAGCGGTACATGCCCAACGGCCCTTCAAGGCTATAGGAAGTGGGGACGTTTTAAATTCATCTTCTCCTCCGATGGCAAACGCTTCGACGGAACCTGGGGATATTGCGACAAAACCACCGGAGGGACATGGTCCGGCAAATTAGTCAAGGCAGAAAAGAAGGTGCGCCTTCCTGCTCATTCCACGCCCTCGACAAGCAAAAGCTCGTCGGTGGATATCGGCTCGAAACTTTTTAAATACCCAACTATTTTAGGTGATAGGATCTACTGGTGTACGGCAAGGGGGCACAAATGTGGCAAAGTGGTAGCCGATAACTTTTGTCATATGCGCGGTTACGACCACGCCGTGGACTTCGCCATGGATCCCGATGTCGGACATCGCTATCCTCTACGCATCATCGACACGGCACTGACCTGCGAAAAGGCGTTCTGCGACAGCTTCAAATATATCCGGTGCAGCGCCAAGCGCTGGCACTCACCGGGGCCCGTCATGCACATCGAGGCTGGTGGACCCGTACAGGTAGGCAAGATGGTACCTCTGCATCTTAAATTGTCCCATCTGCCCCAGGGGCGTATCAATATTTGGTGGGAAGTCGATGGCAAGATCAGTAAAGGATGGCTTTCGCCTGACCGAAAGACTTACAAAGTGGCTCCAGCCACCAAACAGCCAGTGATCGTAAGAGCCCATGCTACTGACTCCGACTGGAATATGCTCAATATCACCAGTATCAAATTGGTGCCCGGCCAGACCACTTCGCGCCACACGTCGCACTCCGCCCACACAACTGGAAATGTCCCAAATATCGAAGGCCTATGGAGCAAATCGGATTTCGGCAGAATCGTATTTGCCCAGAAAGGCCGAAAGGTGAAAGGCTCTTACGACTATAAAAACGGCAAAATCTACGGCACATTAATTGGCAACGTTTTAAATGGCTACTGGGTGCAATCCAGCTCTGGCCAAAGGTGCTCGACACCCAAATACGGTTCGTATTACTGGGGAGGAGTCCGTTTCGTATATAAAAACGGAAAACTGGTAGGCAAATGGGGCTACTGCGACAAAAAGCTATCTGCTCCATGGAGTATCTACCGATAGACTCCTGATCGTTGCCCAGGTAGCCAGGAGATATGGGAAGCTTTGTCGGGGTCGGCCCGATGTGGCTGATCCAAGATGTCGGCCGCAAGCGCGACAACGGAAAAAAACCTTTTTTCCGTTGTCGCATTTCCGGTGAGAGCCGCAGCCAAAAAAGTCAATCGTGACCTTGAAATCAAAAAGGGCTTGAATTTTGATTTTTAGCTATCTTTGCAAAATTCAAGCTGATCCCTTTTGGCGATTTGATAATCCAGTGCCGAATGTATGCCGAGCTGGGGTTTGCTTGGTTTCGAATTGCCTTGAGGCTTAACCCCGCTCTTACGAAAAATTCGATAAACTATTGCAAAACTGCATTAACGACAGTTGAAAATCCATTACCCGGACGGTTTCGGGCAATAAAGCAAAGGCGCGTAGATGAGACTAAGTGAAGCACATGCCCCCTATATCGCCAACAAGATCGCCATAGATCTGGCGAACGCACCTTTTGTAAGGATCAAACACGGGCTCGAGCCCGTGATAGAAAAAGCCAAAGAGGTGATAGAAAAAGATATCGAAAAAGAGCGGGCGTTAGAAGAGCGCGTCAACGAAATGCTCGAAGAGAAAGAGGATGAAATAGAGTTCATGCAAGCTGACATAAGGCAGCTTTTCTGGATGATCAAAAAGAAGCTCGCACCCGAATATGGAGTCATCCTCAACAAAGAGGAGCGCTTTAGCGACCTTTCGCACAAGATTCTAAACGAGCTTTGGGAGGAGGATCTGATCGATTACGACGTGCCGGAAAACCAGGTGCGCAGCGTGATTTTGAAAGCGATCGAAACCTATATGGACTCTTTCGACAAGATCGAAGACGAAGTACTTGAAAAAATTTCACACTACAAGCGTAAGCTTATACCCGGTACGGACGAGTACGAACTGATATTCCAGCGCCTCTATGAAGAGGAGCTTAGAAAACGGGGGATGATGTAGTCATGTATGAGATGGAAAAGATCTGGGTCTATCTTGAAAACGGCACCTTCTTTGAAGGCAGAAGCTTCGGCGCATCCGGTACGCATACGGGTGAAGTCGTATTCAACACGTCGATGACCGGCTATCAGGAGATCGTGACAGATCCCAGTTATGCAGGGCAATTCGTTACATTTACCATGCCTGAAATCGGAAATGTCGGATGTAACGATGAGGATATGGAGTCCAAGGCGGCATGGTGCAAAGGAGTCATCGTCCGTCAATATCAGCCCGAGCCATCCAACTTCCGCAGCCAGGAGGCTCTGCACGAACTTTTGAAACGCTTCGATATACTTGGAATCTGCGATGTGGATACTCGGTTTTTGACTCGCATGATCGCGGAAGAGGGGGCGATGATGATGATCGCATCCACCGAGGTTAGCGATAAAGAGGAGTTGGCGAAGCTTTTAACTGACTCCGCGCACATCAGCGAGATAAACTATATAGAGCAGGTGAGCACCAAAGAGCCTTATTTGCACAATCATGGCAGTTACGATGCCGTAAACTTCAGATACAACGACGCCCCTGCGCCAAGAGCGAAGATAGCGGCGCTCGATTTTGGAGTGAAGCGCAATATACTCAATGAATTGACCGAAGCCGGGATGGAGGTCGAAGTGTTGCCAAATACGACAGATGCCGCCTCTTTGGTTGAAAAATACGAAGATGGCGATATCGACGGAGTGTTTCTTTCCAACGGCCCGGGAGATCCGCTCATT
This sequence comes from Campylobacterales bacterium, assembly GCA_027065515.1. Lineage (GTDB taxonomy): Bacteria > Campylobacterota > Campylobacteria > Campylobacterales > Hydrogenimonadaceae > Hydrogenimonas. The sequence goes on along the minus strand of JAMOOM010000001.1, from coordinate 16,302 downwards.
CTCAAAGAAGAGCATGCGAAAATCAGGCAGCTTATAGAGGCGAAAGTGCCGATGTTCGGCATATGCCTGGGTCATCAGCTTCTGTCGATCTCTCACGGGTACGAGACATACAAGCTGAAATTTGGCCATCATGGCGGCAATCATCCTGTCAAAAATATCGAAACCGGCGCGGTGGAGATCACCGCTCAAAACCACAACTACAACGTTCCAGACTCCATCGAAGAGGTCGCCGAAGTGACCCATGTCAACCTTTTCGACAACACGATCGAAGGGGTGCGCTATAAAAACGCACCGATTCTGTCCGTGCAGCACCACCCGGAAGCTTCGCCGGGCCCGCATGAGAGCCGATATGTTTTCACGCAGTTTCTTCAAATGATCGAGCGGTAATTTGCCGCTGGGTTAACTCCCGCTTAACACTCGTATCTTATAATTTCCTCCAAGAACCGCTTCAGAGTTGTCTATTGCTCCCTTGATAGGCAGGAAGCGGGGCTGTAGATAGGGTTTTGAACCCTGAAATCTTATACAGGAAAACAGAAAATGATAAAAATCAGAAATATTGCCAGATTCGGCATGCTGTCGGTTGCCGCTACGCTCGCTTTGCAGGCGCAGGAGTTGTCGCTCTCCACCGTAGAAGTCGAAGAGACCGTCGATGCCACAGTCGTAAAAGATGTCGCGGGTGAAGAGGTTCGATCGGCCGATCTTGCCGAGGCGCTCTACAAGCTTGATCCCGATGTTCAGATCGTTCGCAGAAGCGGCATCGCAAACGATATCATCCTACGCGGAATGAGAAAAGACAATATCAATGTTCTGATCGACGGCGGCAAGCTCTATGGCGGTTGCCCCAACCGAATGGATCCGCCCATATCGCATGTACTCGCAAGCAATGTCGATCATATCGTTATCAAAGAGGGTCCTTACGATGTCGAGCATTTCGGAACTTTGAGCGGCCTTGTCGATGTCGTGACGAAAGCGCCTGAAGCCGGTTTTCATAGCGAAGGGGATCTGAACATCGGCAGCTGGAGCTACAAGAAAGTGGGAGTGAGCGCATCTGGCGGAAGTGACAAGGTGCGCGTATTCGTCGGTGGCTCCGTAGAGACCAGCGGACAGTACGAAGATGGCGATGGAAGAACGCTCGCGGAGCAACTCGACGAGTATGTAAAAGCCAACCCCACACAGGCAGGGCGTGCTTTCAAACCCCAGGATCACGATATGAACTCGTTTAGAAAAGATACGGCGATGGTGAAACTATTCGCCGATATAACCGACTCTCAAAAAGTCGAAGCGAGTTATACGATCAACCGAAGCAAGAACATACTCTATCCCAACACTCCTATGGACGCCAAAAAAGACGACTCGGATCTTTTCAATATCGAATATACCGTTGCAGATCTTGGCGAATGGTCCAAAGAGCTTAGTCTCTCTTTTTACAATTCGTGGGTTTATCATCCGATGGGTACATATTTCCGTAAAAGCTCCAATACCGCTCTTGTAGAAAACGTGATGGATTCGCGTATATATGGCGGAAAGATCAAGAACGGTTTGGATCTTTTCAATGGAAGGCTCTCTTTTGGCATAGATGCGAGCAAGCGCAGATGGGATGGAGACTATCGCAAGAATGGCGCCTATTGGGGTAAAAGCATAGACGATGCCGTAACGAAGAATGGCGCTTTTTTTGCGGACTTTAAAAAAAGTTACGATCGATTCGATATGGAAGCCGGCCTTCGTTACGACCATACGAAAATCACGACGGATGAAGCGGGGATAGAAGGAAACGATTACGATGCTCTTGGCGGGTATCTTTATGGTACATACAATATAGGCGAGTCGCTTAAAATCTTCGGAGGGCTTGGAAAGGCGTCACGCGTTCCCGACGGCAAAGAGCTGTATTTCAGGACCAATCCCAAAATGGGCGCCAAAATGAAAGGTACGCCCACTTTGGATCAGACTTCCAACTATCAGGTGGATGCGGGAGTGGAAAAGATGTTTGGGGATACGGCATCTTTGAAAATGAAACTCTTTTACAGTAAGCTGAAAGATTTTATCGCCTACAACAAAACCAAATCGGAGCACAATTACGAAAATGTCGATGCGAAGATATATGGCCTTTCGCTCGAGGGAACATATGCGTTTACCGATACGCTATATCTCGATGGCGGCGCATCGTGGATGAAAGGCAGAAAAGATCATCCGCTAAGCGGGCAGAGCGATAAGGATATGCCCAATATTCCACCTCTGAAAGGGACTCTCGGGCTCAACTGGGATTATAGCGACAACGGCACGCTAAGAGCGTCGATGGTGGCTGCCGACAGTTGGGACGACTACGATGCGGACAATGGAGAGCAAAAGATCCCGGCTTACGCCGTTTTCAATCTGAAAGCGATGCATCAGGCCACAGATCGTCTGGAGGTGACCGCTGGTGTGGACAATATCTTCGACCGCACATACGCCGTGACGAACACATACGCCGATATGACACTTGTGAGTGGAGGAGATCCGATGTTACTGAATGAGCCTGGACGCTACATTTACTGCAATGTAGCCTATAGATTCTGATATTTTTTAGAGGCCTTTGATAGAATATCAAGAAATGCAAAGGATGGAAGATGAAAAAAATAGGCATACTCTTTGGCAAACTGGCTGTTTTTGCCTCGTTGGCCGTTGCTGGTGAACATGCAATTCAGTGGGGATATACCGGACATGGCGGACCGGAGCGATGGGGGGAGCTCTCCGATGATTTCAAAATGTGCATGCTGGGACGAAACCAGTCCCCTATCGATCTGCGTACCGATATAGCGTTTGAAACGAAACTGAAACCGATCGTGTTCAGCTACTATTCAGGTGTCAATGAAATCATAGATAACGGACACACGGAAAAGGTGGATATCAATCCGGGAAGTTTCATTATGATCGATGGTATCAGATTCGAGCTCAAGCAGTTTCATTTTCATACTCCCAGTGAAAACAAGATCGACGGAAAATCCTATCCGCTGGAGGCGCATTTCGTTCATGCCGACGAGCAGGGCAATCTGGCTGTCGTTGCATTGATGTTCGAACTTGGCAAAAGAAACGAAACATTGCAGAGGATGTGGAGAAAACTGCCCGAGCGGCCCAATGAAAAGGTAGCCTGCAGTATGACCGCCGCCGATGTCATGGCGCTTTTGCCCAAAGATAGATCATACTACCGATACAACGGTTCGCTCACGACCCCTCCATGCTCCGAAGGAGTGCGCTGGCTTGTACTGAAAAAGCCTGTGACAGTCTCCAAGGACCAGGTGTATAAATTTGCGAAAATTATGGGGCATGCCAATGTCCGTCCGGTACAGCCTCTGAATGCCCGCGTGATTTTGAAGTAATTTATGGGCACGAATGTGCCCTTGACGAATTATTTGGTTTTTTTGGCAATATTTAGCCGAACAAGAAAGCTATAAATCCCAGCCAGACTTAAGCATACCTTCATATAAATGTCATTATTATGTCACTGTCATGTTTTCTGGATCGATCGGTGTTCTTAAAACATCGTTCAGGCAGAAAATACATTTTACAAGGAGGTTTGCATGCAAAATGCAGCGTTGGAATACGATTATTCCGTTGCTAAATGGTTTACATACCTGGCCATTATCTTCGGTATTGTAGGTATGGTGGTAGGAACCTATATAGCTTTTGAGTTGGCGTTTCCGGAGCTGAACAATTTGTTCGGCCAATATGGAACTTTCAGCCGTCTTAGGCCCATTCATACCAATGTAGTGGCGTTTGGATTCACGTTGAGCGGCACCTTTGCCACATTCTATTATGTAGCTCAGAGGGTGCTGAAAGTATCCATCGCGGAATCGAAAACCGTTCATGGAATTGCAAAGCTACATTTTTGGCTCTATCTCGTCCTCGCCGCGTGGATGGTTGTTTCGGAATTGATGGGCTATACGACATCCAAAGAGTATGCGGAGATGGAGTGGCCTCTCGATGTGCTGACAGTCGTTGTCTGGGTGCTTTGGGGTATCGCCATGTTCGGTCTGATCGGCATGCGCCGTGAAAAAACTCTCTACATCTCGATGTGGTACTACATAGCCACTTTCCTCGGCGTGGCCATGCTGTATCTCTTCAACAATATGGAAGTGCCGACCTATTTCGTAACAGGTATGGGTGACTGGATGCACTCCGTTTCCATGTACGCCGGAACCAACGACGCTCTGGTACAGTGGTGGTATGGACACAATGCGGTCGCATTCGTATTCACCGTTCCGATCATCGCCATAATCTACTACTATCTTCCCAAGGAGTCCGGACAGCCGGTGTTTTCATATAAGCTTTCGCTTCTTTCATTCTGGGGACTGATGTTCGTATATCTTTGGGCCGGTAGCCACCACCTGATCTATTCGACCGTTCCAGACTGGATGCAGACGATGGGCTCCATCTTCTCTATCGTCCTGATTCTTCCGTCATGGGGTTCTGCGATCAATATGCTGTTGACGATGAAAGGCGAATGGAATCAGCTCAAAGAGTCTCCACTGATCAAATTCATGGTATTGGCTTCTACGTTCTACATGCTTTCTACACTCGAAGGTCCTATTCAGTCGATCAAATCCGTCAACGCGCTCGCGCACTTTACCGATTGGATTCCAGGACACGTTCACGACGGTACGCTTGGCTGGGTCGCTTTCATGATTATCGCAGCGACCTTGCATATGGCGCCACGCTTCTACAAGCGAGAAATCTACAGTAAAAAGCTGATGGAGATGCAGTTTTGGATTCAGACTACAGGTATCGTACTCTACTTCTCCAGTATGTGGATCGCCGGTATCACCCAGGGTATGATGTGGCGTGCAGTCGATCAGTACGGAAACCTCGCCTATAGCTTTATCGATACGGTAACGGTTCTTCATCCTTACTACACGATCCGAGCCACAGGTGGTCTGCTCTTCGTTATCGGTCTTTTCATGTGGGCCTATAACTTTGTCAAAACAATGCAAAGCGACAGGGTGCTTGAAAAAGAGCCTGCATTCGCATCGCCTATGGGCGCATAAGGAGGTATAAGATGTTTCATTGGTTGGAAAAAAGACCATTTCTTTTTTCGGTAGGGGTTTTCCTCGTCATCGCATTCGCGGGACTGATAGAGATCGTACCGGATTTTGCACAGGCTTCTCGCCCCGTAACCGGTAAAAAGCCCTATACGGTGCTTCAGATAGCAGGACGTCAGGTATATATCAAGGATAGCTGCAATGCTTGCCATTCACAGCTCATTCGTCCGTTCAAATCCGAAACCGACCGTTACGGCCCATACAGCGTAAGCGGTGAGTATGCATACGATCGTCCGTTCCTCTGGGGCTCCAAGCGCACCGGCCCGGATCTTCACCGAGTCGGAGAGTATCGTACGACTGACTGGCATGAAAACCATATGTGGGAGCCGACATCCGTCGTTCCGGGTTCGATCATGCCCTCATACAAGCATATGTTCCACCAGAATGCAGACCTGGAAACGGCATTCGCCGAAGCGTTGACCGTCAAAAAAGTTTTCAACGTTCCATACGATAAGCCCGGTATGCCGAAGGTCGGAAACAGCAAATCTGATTTTGAGGCAGCCAAAAAAGAGGCACTCGAAGAGGCGAAAAAAATTACCGCCGATATGAAAAACCAGGATGTCAAAGATGCGGTAAACCGCGGCGAGATACCTGAAATCGTTGCGCTGATCGCCTATATGAACAGCCTCCATTAGGAACAGATATGGAGCAAATCAGAGAGCTGCAGGCATATGGCTACTTCTTTTTCACTGTCTTTTTGACAGTGGTTTTGTATGCCTATATTGTGCATCTCTATCGTGCAGAAAAAAAGGGCACGAGAAACTATGAAAAGTATGGGAAACTGGCTCTTGATGATGAATTGCATCGTGCGCCCGTTGAACCCAATGAAGATGAAGACGAGATGAAAGAAAACAAGGAGAAAAAATGAACTGGTTAAGCGACAATGTCAATCAGCTCTCACTGCTTGGAGCCGCCGTTATTTTGATCTTGACGGTCTATGTGGCGGGAAAATATATCAAGCAGATGAAAACCGACAAGGCAACCGGTGAGCTTGCAGAAGAAAACTGGGATGGTATCGGCGAATATAAAAACGAGCTCCCGAGTGGATGGGCCTATACATTTCTGGGTACGATGGTTTGGGCTCTTTGGTACTGGACGGCCGGCTATCCTGTCGATGCCTATTCTCAAATAGGAGAGTACAATGAAGAGGTTGCAGCCCATAGCAAAATGTTTGAAAGCAAATGGGCCAATGCGGACTCACAGACATTGCAGGAGATGGGAGAGGGTGTCTATCTCGTACAGTGCGCGCCGTGTCACGGCATTGCTGGCGACGGAATGGGCGGCAAAGCGGCCGATCTGACTGTCTGGGGATCGAAAGATGGCGTTTTGGATGTGATCAAGAATGGCTCCAAAGGGCTCGGTTTTCCGATGGGAGAGATGCCGGCTGGACTGCTTAGCGGTGAAGCGGCGGAAAAGGTTGCCGAATATGTCGCAGGAGGCATGAAGGGTGATCAACCTGCCGAATTTGCCACATGTGCAGGATGTCACGGTCAGGATGGAAAAGGAATGGGCGGAATGGCCCCGGATATCAGTGAGTATGGGACACCGGAATTTGTCAAAATGGTTCTCGATCATGGAAAAAAAGGATTTATAGGAACGATGGTCAGCTTCAAAGGGCGATTGTCTCCTGTCCAGGAACAAGCTGTCGGAACCTATATCCTCAGTCTCTCACATGGTGAATAAGGAGTAAATGATGGAAAAACAAGGAAGCCCGTTCGGGATAGATGGCATTACCGGAATGTTGATAGCTACAGTGTTGCTGCTCACCATTCTTGGTGGCTTGACCTATGCTGCGATTGTGACACAGCAGGCAACGGCTCAGCAATCATACGAGATCAAAGATCCATTGAACATAAAGATGATCGGTCCTGATCTGGAGAACGAAACGCATGTTATAGTTCATGGATCTCCCGTAGGTGGTGATACGCTGCATAAATACAAGTTCGAGAAGTAAAAAGTGATGGCAGACGATAAAATCACATCAAAAAAAGGCGGCAAGATGAACCGTGCCAAAGAGTACTTGAAGAACTGGGTTCCATACCGACGCAAAAGGTACTGGCTCTTCGGCATCGTCACTCTCGTCGCGCTGGTGCTGCCATTTATCAAGATTAACGGAAATCACTTCTTCCTCTTGAATTTCGACCACAAACAGCTACATTTCATGTTTGTGCGCTTCGATATGCAAGAGCTATACCTGATGCCATTTTTGCTGATGCTGCTCTTTTTGGGGATCTTTTTCATGACCACCCTGGGCGGCAGGGTCTGGTGCGGATGGGCTTGTCCGCAGACGATATTCAGAGTGATCTATCGAGACCTGTTCGAGACGAAACTGCTGCACCTGCGCAAACGTATCACGAACAAGCAGCAAGAGCCCGACCTTTCAAAACCTGAAAACAAGGCCAAAGAAGGGATTGCCGTTCTGCTCTGGTCGATCCTCGCGCTAATCGCGGCGGCAGATTTTCTGTGGTACTTCGTACCCCCGGAAGATTTTTTTCAATATATTCAAAACCCTGCCGAACATCCTGTCCTGATAGGATTTTGGCTCGGCATAGCCCTCTTTCTCATCGTAGATGTGATATGGCTGAAAGAGAACTTCTGTATCTATATCTGCCCCTACAGCAGGGTGCAGTCAGTCATGTACGACGATGATACCATTATGGCGATCTACGACGTAAAAAGGGGTGGCCATATATACGATCACGAAGGCCAAGACAGCAAAAAGCTTGTACATAATATAAAAGAGTTGAGGGCAAGAGAGCCGGAAGCCGAATGTACAGCGTGTGAAAGCTGTGTCAAGGTCTGCCCGACTCATATAGATATCCGCCAGGGTATGCAGCTAGAATGTATCAATTGCCTCGAGTGCGTTGACGCCTGTACCAAGGTTATGGGCTCTTTGGGAAAAGAGAGTCTGGTCAGGTGGACAAGCCCAAGAGAGATAGAGACGGGCGAAAAGACCCACTACATAAGACCAAGAACCATCGCGTACGCTGTCGCTTTGACGCTGGTACTCGTAGCGCTGCTGTGGATGGGCACGAAAAAAGAGCATATGTTGCTGAATATCAACAAAACGGCGCAGCTCTATCGTTTTACCCATAATGGAAAAGTGGTCAACGATTACACTTTCTTGTTCCAGAATACGGACAGCAAGGATCATACGTACTACTTCGAAGTGGTGGGCCATCCTGATATCAAGATCGTCAGACCTAAAAAACCTTTCAAGCTGGCAGCCGGAAAGAAAGCGAAAAAGATCGTGCAACTGGAAGCCGTGAAACCTTTGGTGAAAGATGCTCGAAAAGACACGCCTATTCCTATCACGATCAAAGCGTATGCAGTGGACGATCCCGAAAAAATCGTCGTAGAACGCCATACCGTTTTCGTCTATCCAAGATGGGACATTGTGCAAAAGCATCTGAAAAAGTGACCTTTTAAGGTTCGAAGGATAGGTGGGACAAAAATCCCTTATCAAATCATGGGCTTGGCCCGTGATAAAAAACTGGAGGATTGTAATGATTCAAATTATGGATAAAGTGCTGGGTTGGGGTTTGGTAATTTTGGCGGCATTCACTCTATGGGCCGTTTTGACCCCCAACCATGCATATGTTGGTTGATTGTTGAGTGCCATGATGGGCTTTTTCAAAAGGGCGTTACGCCCTTTTGCTCTTTTGGTGATTTCAACTCCGCTCCTGCTTTTTGCCCAAAATCGTTTTATACTCGTCAACGACGGCATTATGCCGCCCAAAGAGGTCAAAAAGATAGAACAGATGGGGCAGGAGCTTTATGAAAAGACGAAAATCCCGGTATTTGTAGCCGCTGTTGCAGATCTGAACAAGACCCGCCCCGTCGATCTTCTTGAAAATATCAAAAAAGATTATCCTACGTATATACTTCTTTATTTCTCGACAAAACCGATGGCCGTCAATATCTTTGCATCAGACGATGCTCGCAAGCTGATCGATATCGATCAGATTCTCAGTCCATTGCCATGGAGAGGAACGATCAGACCCGTTATGAGCCCGGCTTTTAGTAAAAATGAAAATGTCAAATACGAAGTGGCGCTTTTTAATGGATACGCGGACATTGTGGACCAGATTGCCAAAAGCATGGGAGTAGAGCTTGAATCCAGCGTAGGAAGCAAAAGTAGAACGACTTTTCAGATCGTGCGCGCGATTTTCTACACCATATTCGCTTTCGTGCTTTTGCAATTTATTATAAAGAGGAAGAAACGTGCAAAAGAGTGAAGAAAAAAAGGATATCAACTACTGGCCCTACGCAATAGTGGGGATGATTCTGACTGTTGTCGTTCTGGGGGCATGGACGATAAAGATCGCTGTAAACAATCCCGTCCAGGAGTCGCGGACATATATGATGAATTATCAAGACGTTGAAGAGAATATAAACGAACTCATCGCCAGACAGAAAGCTTTCGAAAAGAAGTTCACCATCGACATGAGTCAAAACAGGCTCCATCTCGGAAAAAATGTCTTGCGCATCAGGATTGTCGACAACGAGACCCATAGACCTGTACCCAATGCCGAAATATTGGCGATCGTCACAAGGCCCACTACATCCAGGCAGGATATCAGGCTCGAAACGTTCACATATAAAAAAGATGGATTTTATGTAAGTGAGCCTTTCGAACTGACCCGTGAAGGCAGGTGGAACGTCCAGGTGAGGGTGACCATAGGAGACAATGTCGGCTTTACAACCTACAAGAGTTTTGTAAAAAAAGATTGATCTCAATTCCTTTTTAGCTACCGCTTTGCTTTTGTAAAGCGGTATAGAGCTTCGCTGAATCCAAAAACTTATAGAACACTGAAATTAAGCGAATATTAAAGTAACTTACCCTACAATCCCCTCGTTCAAATCTTTTTAAAGGTCAGCTACCATGAAAATGACAAAAATGGTAAACAGCGCTCAAGTAGAGCGTGACTGGATCGTAGTCGATGCAGATGGAAAAACTTTCGGACGACTGGTGACTGAGATTGCCACCTATCTTCGCGGAAAACATAAACCCTATTTTACCCCTCACGTAGATTGCGGCGACCATGTGATCGTCATCAATGCGTCAAAAGTGAAGTTCAGTGGCGGAAACAAGCTCGAAGACAAGCAGTATCACCGCCACAGCGGATACTTTGGTAGCGTAAAGAGTGAAAAACTGGGCGAGCTTATTCATAAAAACCCTGAAAAACTTTTCAAACTTGCTGCACGTGGCATGCTTCCCAAAACGAAGCTAGGACGCCAGATGCTGAAAAAGCTTCGCGTCTATGCCGGCAGTGAGCATCCGCATACAGCGCAAGTACAAGCAAAGGAAAACTAAGATGGCAAACGTTTATGCAACAGGAAAACGTAAATCTTCCGTCGCCAAGGTATGGTTGAAACCTGGCAGCGGCAAAATGACGATCAACGGTATGGGCCTCGACGAGTGGCTTGGCGGACATGAAGCAATCAAACGCAAAGTTATGCATCCTCTACTTATTACAAAGCAGGAGGCTTCTGTGGATATCGTAGCGCAAACTCTTGGAGGCGGTTATTCCGCACAGGCAGACGCTCTCAAGCATGGTATCTCCAAAGCCCTTGTAGCTTTCGATGAAGAGTTCAGAAGAATTTTGAAGCCTCATGGTCTGTTGACTCGTGATTCACGTGTGGTCGAGCGGAAAAAATATGGTAAGCGCAAAGCACGCCGTAGTCCTCAATTTTCCAAACGTTAATCTCTCTTTCCGGGATTTTTTCCCGGAAAAGTGCAGAGTTGTGAAAACCATGAAAAAACTCTTTTTTCTATCTCTTTTTTTACCCCTCTACCTGATAGCCGATGTCGTCTCTCTCGATATAAACGAATTTGAAAAATCTATCAAAAACCGAACCTACGTTGTCGATATACGCACACCGGAGGAATGGAAACAGACAGGAATCATCGAAAACAGTGTGCCGCTGACATTCTTCAACTCCGACGGAAGCTACAATGTGAGTGCTTTCATTCAAAAGTTGAAAAAGATGGGCATAGACAAAAACAGGCCTTTGATTCTCGTATGTCGCTCTGCCACGAGGACGAAGATGGTGGGCGATTTTCTTTCGAACAAACTGGGATATAAAAAAGTCTATCAGCTTAAAGGCGGCATCCTCAACTGGATAGCGCACAATAAGCCTTTGATTAGATACCGATGAATATAGTCCAAAGGAGTGTTTGGCTCCTTTTTCTATCGTTTGTCGCGATTTCGCAGCTACCGGCATCCACTCTTCATCTCTCTTTGAGCGCCAATCCCAGCAGAATCAACCCGTTGCTCGCCACGGACAGCGCCAGTGGAGAGATCACAAACTGGATTTTCAATGGCTTGGTCAAATTCGACAAAGATGGGAAAATCGTCGGCGATCTGGCCGATTCATGGGAGTATCTTTCGCCCAAAATCATCCGATTTCATCTGCGCGAAGGGGTAAAGTGGCACGATGGCCGGCCGTTTGGCGCCGAAGATGTGGCGTTCACCTTTCATCTTTCACAATCTAAAAAACTCTTTACCCCTTATAGCAGCGAATTCAGATACGTCGGCAGCGTACATATCGTCGATGAGCGGACGCTAGATGTAATTTATAAAAAGCCTTACTACAAAGCTCTCTCTATCTGGATGATGGGAATATTGCCTAAACATATCTGGCAAAACGTAAAAGATCCGATGACTTCGAAATTCAATCGCAATCCCGTCGGCACGGGACCATACAGGCTCGAATCGCTCGATCTTTCAGGCGATGTTGTCCTGAAGGCGAACAAAGAGTATTATCGACATAAGCCTTTTATCGAAAAAATCCACTACCACTTCATCCCGGACCCCACAACGCAGTTTATGACACTCAAAGCCCACGAGCTGGATATGGGCTCGCTTACGCCCCTGCAGATCGAAAAGCAGATCGATGATTCTTTCAAAGAGTATTACCGTATCGTATCGATGCCCGGACAAGGTTATACATACCTTGGGTTCAATCTGAAAAGAGAGAAATTCAAAGATGTCAGGGTGCGGAAAGCGATAGATATGGCGATAGATAAAAAGATGTTGATAGATATCCTTTTCTTTTCGCATGGCAAGGTCTGTCATGGTCCGTTTATGCCCAAAACCTTCGCCTATCCACACGATATAGCTCCTGCGATATACGACCCCAAAAAAGCGAAAAAGCTTCTGGCCGAAGCGGGCTATGACGAGTCCAATCCGCTTTTGTTTACGATTTTTACAAACGCCAACAACGCGACACGCCTCTATGCCGCCCAGATCATCCAGCACCAGCTCGGAAAGATCGGCGTGAAGGTGAAGATCCGGGCTATGGAGTGGCAGGCATTTTTGAATACTGTGGTGACGCCTCGCAGGTTCGATGCCATTCTTCTGGGTTGGAGCCTTGGATTGATTCCAGACGCCTATCCTCTGTGGCATTCGGAATCAGACAAGCTGGGAGGTTTCAATCTCGCAGGCTACCACAACGAAAATGTCGATCGCCTGATCAAGGAGGCGGAGCGCCAAACCGATATCGATGAGGTCGGCAGGCTTTACAAAAAGATATTCAAGATGATCGTCCATGACAAACCCTACGTTTTTTTGTATATTCCCGACTCTATCACTGTTGTAAACAGAAAGATCAATCCGATCGAACCTTCGATTGTCGGCATCATGCACAATCAGATCGACTGGATAAAACCATAGGAGTCTATTTGAAAGAGATAATCATACTTTTCGATCTGGATGGGACGCTGATCGACTCTACCGATGCGATTTTGGAGAGTTTCGCCGCAGCGTACGAGAGTTTCGGATCGATGTCGCCGGAGCGTGAAGCCATAGAAGCGCTGATCGGATACCCGCTCGATGTAATGTTTTCAAGGCTCGGCGTATCCGAATCGCTCGTAAAGGATCATGTGGATGCCTACAAACGGCATTATCGTGTAATAAGTCGTGAAAAGACACGTCTGCTGCCGGGCGCGAAGGAGGCGATAGAGGCGGCCCGTTCTTTTGCAAGGCTTGGAGTGGTGACCACCAAAACTGCGCGTTACTCGAAAGAACTTCTAGAACATATGGATCTTATGCACTACTTCGAAGTGCTGATAGGAAGAGAGGATGTAGTCAATCCCAAACCGCATCCGGAGCCGATATGTCTGGCGCTGAAAAAGATGAACGCCTCGGTAGAGAACGTCTGGATGGTGGGTGACACTCTTCTAGATGTAGAAGCAGCGCGTGCAGCCGGAGTGGAACCTGTCGCCGTTGCATGCGGCTATGGAGAAACTAAGCTCCTTGCCAATGAGTGCAAGATGGTGTTTGACGATGCCAAAAGTGCCATTGACGGGATTGCACTGAAGGTTTCATTGCCCAAAAAGCTTGCTTTAAGAGCGGCTGGATTACAATAAGCGTACCTTACAAGATCAACAAGAAATACAGCACCTGAAATGGGTTGCGTATTTTGAAAGGGAGAATCGATGTTAGAAATTCGCTGGCACTCGCGTGCAGGGCAAGGAGCGGTCACAGGCGCCAAAGGTCTGGCCGATGTGGTTGCACGCACAGGCAAATATGTCCAGGCGTTCGCTTTTTACGGATCGGCAAAACGTGGTGCGCCCATGACGGCATACAACCGCGTCGATGAAGAGGAGATCCTCATTCACGAAAAGTTCATGCGTCCCGATTATGTTCTGGTGATCGACCCGGCGCTCGTGTTTGTCGCAGATGTAACCGCCCATGAAAAGGATAGTACAAAATATATCATCACAACCCACTTGAGTAAGGAAGAGCTAATCGAGAGCCAGCCGAAACTGAAGGGTAAAGAGGTGTATATCGTAGATTGTATGCAGATATCTTTGGATACGATCGGGCGCGCCATCCCCAATACGCCCATGCTGGGTGCATTGATGAAAGTTTCTGGAATGTTCGATCTGGAGTATTTCCAAAACGCGATGAAGAGCGTGCTTTCCAAATTCCCGCAAAAGATCATAGATGCCAATATGGCCGCGATCGAACGCGCATATAATTCAGTGAAATAAGGAGGATGCAATGAAATATCTTGGATGGGATGAACTTCTCCCCGGAGCGATCCTCTTTTCGTTCGATGAAGAACTGGATAAAGATCCGGCCGAAATTCTTCCGGAAGACAGACCCTACGCCGAAACCAATTCCCATGAAGCGTATGTCGGAGACTGGCGAGTGCTCAAGCCGGTTTACAATCGAGATCTCTGCATAGACTGCCAGTTTTGCTGGGTCTATTGCCCGGATGTTTCGATCATCTCACGCGACAAAAAGATGATCGGAGTCGATTACGACCACTGCAAGGGGTGTGGTGTATGTGTGGAAGTGTGTCCGACCAACCCAAAATCGCTCTTGATGTTCGAAGAGCGTATCGATAATGACGAAGCGCTGGCCCAGTGGCCCGAGAAACAGTAACAGGAGTGTTAGATGGCTGAAAAAATGCAATTGAATGAAGTAGAAGTTTGGGATGGGAATATGTCGGCTAGCCAGGCGCTTCGCCAGGCACAGATCGATGTGGTAGCCGCCTATCCGATCACCCCGTCAACCCCGGTCGTCGAAAATTATGGCAACTTTCTAGCCAATGGATATATCGACGGCGAGTTTATCATGGTGGAGTCCGAACATGCCGCGATGAGTGGATGTGTCGGTGCGGCTGCTGCGGGCGGGCGCGTCGCAACCGCGACAAGTTCGCAGGGTTTTGCTCTGATGGTCGAAGTGCTCTATCAGGCCAGCGGTATGCGTCTGCCTATCGTTTTGGCAGTAGTCAACCGCGCACTTGCAGCGCCGCTGAATGTCAACGGAGACCACTCCGATATGTACCTTGGACGCGACAGTGGATGGGTTCAGCTGGACGCTTTCAATTCACAGCAGGCGTACGATTTGACGCTGATGGCTTTCAGGATCGGTGAAGACTACAATGTGCGTCTTCCTGTCATGGTCCATCAGGATGGATTCATCACATCCCATACGGCCCAGAATGTCAATCCTTTAAGCGATGACGAAGCGTATGAGTTTATCGGAGATTACAAAAAAGTGAACCCTATGCTCGACCTGGCCAAGCCTGTTACATATGGTGTCCAGACGGAAGAGGATTGGCATTTCGAACACAAAGCGCGTCAGCACCACGATCTTATGACCAAGATTTTTGGAGTTACGCAGGATGTATTCGATGCGTTCGAAGAGAAAACAGGCAGAAAATACAATCTTGTAGAAGAGTATTTTATGGATGATGCCGAAGTGGCGATAGTGGCGCTTGGATCTACAGTAGAGACAGCTGAAATGGTGGCGAGAAAGATGCGTGAAGAGGGCATCAAAGCCGGTATAGTAGCCCCGAGAATGATTCGCCCGTGGCCGCATGAGCAGATCAAAAAAGCCCTCTCGAAAGTCAAGGCGATCGCATGTCTGGACCGCAGCAGTCCCAACGGCGCGCTGGGTATGCTCTATAACGAAGTTACGGCTTCACTGTATCAGGGTGACAACCGACCGATCATCAGCAACTATATTTATGGACTCGGTGGGCGAGATTTTACGATCGAGCACATTACGGATATATTCAAAGAGTTGGATGCCAATGCCAAAGAGGGCAAGCTGACGACACCACTGCAGCAGTTTATAGGTCTTCGCGGGCCAAAACTGAGCTTTTATTAATAGGAGTTCACGATGAGTGAAATGAAAAAGATAAAAAACCTGAAAGAATTTTCCACATCTGCAGATCGTTTCGAAGGAGCGAACCTGCTTTGTCCCGGATGTGCGCACTCGATCATCGTTCGCGAAATTCTCAACGCTACGAACGATCCTGTGGTCCTCGCCGCATCTACCGGATGCCTGGAGGTATGTACCGCCGTCTATCCATATACATCCTGGGATGCATCCTGGATCCATATCGGATTCGAAAACAGTTCCACGGCAATCGCAGGTGCTGAAGCGATGCATAAAGCGCTCAAGCGCAAGGGAACGCTGCCCGAATCGTGCAAAGGTAAAGATCCCAAATTCATCGCATTCGGCGGCGACGGTTCGACGTACGATATCGGTTTCCAGTGGATTTCGGGTTGTTTCGAGCGCGGCCACGATATGATGTATGTATGCCTCGACAATGAAGTCTATGCAAATACCGGCGGCCAACGCTCCTCTTCTACGCCGATCGGAGCGAGTACGACTACATCGCCTGCCGGACGAATCAGCTATGGCGAAAAGAAGAACAAGAAAGATATGGTGCAGATTATGGCAGCTCACGGCGCGCCTTACGT